>JALVJE010000029.1 GCA_027028505.1 Bacteroidales bacterium | reverse complement strand
AGCAAAAAAGTGCGGCCTGACCAAAATGGAAAATACATAATACTGATAAACAGACATATAGCGAATCCACATCAATTGTAATTAGTTGATGTTTTGTGATTTGATAACAAGTGCGAAACTTTAATAAATGATTCATTTTAAAGTGTTCCCGTAGTTCCTTGGCCTTCCCGCGGACTGTCACAACCGAACCACAGAACACTGAGTAACGCCAGCAGGATAAATTTTGTCATGTCATATATTATTAAAAATGATCTGTGCGTCGTAAATAGCCGGTTGCAGTCTTGTTATTTCAATGTTTCACCCTCCCGGTTCTCATGTATTTACCAATATCAGGCACTCACCGCCATTCCACCAGGGCACTGTTCAACGCCTCCTCGATGCGCCATTTGGGTTTGTGGAAATAGATCAGGCCATGGCCTGGCAGCATCATGTCAAAGTCTGTTTTTGCAAAACGGCGCAGCGAATCGATGTAGATCTTCTTGTCAAAGTCGATGGAACCGTCCCACCCAAAGTCGCCGGCCAGGAGGGTGCCGATGATATCGCCGCTGACCACGATACTTTTTCCTTCATGGGAGAAAGAATAAGCTGTACATCCCATGGTATGGCCGGGGTAGTGTCCCACCTCGATATCCACACCCAGCAGGTTCAGGTGATCGCCGTCGTTCACCAACCGGTCCACGGTCACCGGCACAAAATGTTTATGGTAGAGATATCCGGCACAACGCTCATCGCCTGCAGCGACCGCATCGGCCGTCTCTTGCTGGGCGATCAGCTCCACGCCCCTTTCTTTGAGCAGATGGGCCCCGCCGGCATGATCGAGATGGGGATGGGTAAGCAGGCAATACCGGATATCTTCAGGCGACAGATCCCAGTACCGCATGTTGGCGAAGATCTGGTCCATGGTATCACCGTTGCCGCAATCGAACATGATCAGCCCTCCGGGCGTTTTCAGGACATAGGAATTCGCATCGTTCCACAGCGCTCCCTGCAGGTCGAAGGTCACGCCGTTCAGGTCGCCGCTCACCTGGTAGAGATCTTTCAGTATTTGCATGGTATCTGGTATTTATGGGTTTGGCTTCAATAAAGCAAAAAAGGTCTTCGCATCTCCTCCCAGCGGGTTTCATCCTTCCGCAGATAATGGTCCAGGTCGCCGGGGCCGGCCTCTGCATCGTCCACCCACTTCCGCAGGAAGGTGCCCCCGCTCAGCAGGTCTATGGGCAGGCGTTCGTACTCGTACTCAAAGGGAGGATCCCGCCACAGCCGGTAATCCGGGTACTCCAGCCGGATACTCTTCAGCACCAGTGCTGCCAGGCGATGCGGTCTGAACTGCTCGTGCCGGTAATGCCGGTCGTCGGTGAAGATGTGGATGCCGGAGCAGCGCTGCCCCCGGTGCTTGTCGAATACCGGCTCAAAAATAACAGGCAGGAGCGTACACCCCTCCAGCCAGGCCGGTTCCAGGCGTTGCATCCGTTCCAGAATCCTGATGAAGTCGATATCCGGGGCCCCCACCCTCTCGAGCGGTGTGGCAGTGCCCCGGCCTTCCGACAGGGTGGTACCCTCGAACAGCACCGTCCCCGGATAGCAGCGGGCCATGTTCAGGGAGGAGGCGTTGGGACTGGGAGGCACCCAGGCATGTTCGAACACCGGCCAGCCGTACCCCGGGGCAGCCTCCAGGTCATACCCTTCCATGCGGATAACCCGCAGGTCGAGATCCAGCCCTTTCGCTTCCCTGTACCACAGAGCCAGCTCCCCCGGGGTCATGCCATGCCGCATGATCAGCGGCGCCGGCCCGATGAAACTCTCCCATCCGGGTCGCAGCAGCGATCCCTCCACCGGCCGTCCTGCCGGATCCGGACGATCCGGCACCCACACGCTCTTCCCTGCTGCCGCACAGGCCTCCATCATATAGAAAAGGGTGGTGAGATAGGTATAGGGACGGGCACCTATGTCCTGCAGATCGACCAGCAGCACATCAAATGTGTCGAGCATCGCCGCGGTGGGGCGCCGCACCCGGCCATACAGACTGAAGACAGGTATCCCGTAGCGGGGATGAACGAAATCCTCCGATTCGATCATGTTGTCCTGCTTCTCACCAAAAAAACCGTGTTGGGGTGCAAATACGGATACGATCCGGATCTCTTTGCAATCCATCAAAGCATCCAGGGAGTACCGCCCGTCGCCGGTGACGGAGGCTGCATGCCCCAGAAAGGCGATCTTCCTTCCCTGCAGATCTTTCTGCAGCGAGGGGGTCCCCAGCAAAACATCAATGCCCATATCTTTTTATTTCTCACACACCGGAAAGGCCGAGATACGTATGCGTGCAGCCCCCATGGGTACGAGCGTCACCGGCTCCTCCGGCCCACATTCGGACACCGGGCTCACCGGCACCTTCTCCACGAGTCCTTTCTCATCCAGCTTCCATGAGGGGATCCGCCGGGCCTGTGCCTGCAGCTCCATCGGTACGTTCTGCAGCGTGAAGGGCATATCGGATGCCGGCCACGCTTTCCGGATGACCTTAAAAGAGTTTTCAGGATGGGCCTCATCCAGCACCAGACCGTAGTTCCAGGGGGAGACGGGGTAGATCTCCCACGCCGGCCAGCGGTCGGTGCCCCCCTTGCGGACATAGTTCTCTTTGATCTTCAGAGAGAAGGTCAGGGGACCGTAGCTGACGGAGACGCTGTTGCCGTTCTGTGCCCATCGCTGCACCCGCAGGGTCATGGGCAGGGTCAATGTGATCCGGTCACCATCAGAGAATTTCCTTTCGATCCTGATATAAGACAGGGGATGTGCCTCCACAGCCACCGTCTTTCCGTTGATCTCCAGCGCCGGTTTCTCACACCAACCGGGAACCCGCAGATAAAGCGGGAAGGTCACCGCTTTCTCCGGATGGAGGGTAAAAGTGATCTTTTCGTCAAAGGGATAATGGGTTTCCTCGGTAATCCTCACCCGCACGCCGTCACCGGCTTTAGCCGTCACCTCGCCGGCCGAGAAGAAGAGGGCTGCCAGACCATTGTCGGGGGTGGCATACCAGAGGTTTTCGGCATAGTAAGGCCATCCCTGGCCCGAGTTGTGCTGGCAGCAACGGTGACGGTGGGGGTTCATCCAGAACATGGGGCCGCAGTTCTCGATGCCGGGGCACTTGGCTGCCGAATCGGACTGCGGCATGTTGGGCGCCGTGAGGTAACGCAGCGCCTTCATATCCGCCGTGAAGGCCGCCGGCAACGTGTTAAAGGCATCGTTCTCACAACGGTCCACCCAGACGGGGTTGCCGGTGATGCGTGTCAGCACCTCATCGGAGAACATATCTTCGACGATGCCACAGGTCTCGATGGCCTGGCGCGGACCCGTATAGCCCGGGCGGCAGTCCTCGTCGCCACCGAAGAGCCCTCCCGGCACCTGGCCATACATCCTGCGCACCGTCTGCCAGTTGTGCTCTGCCGCCTGCAGGTCGGCCGGGTTCTTCGACTGCATCCAGTAGGTGGCCGGCTCGCCGAAGGCCTGGGCGATGTTCACATTGTGCCAGCTGGCGATCCCTGTATCCCAGCGGGCCGTGTTGCGGTGGATCTTCTTCGCAAAATCCAGCAGCCATTTCTCACCGGTGCGGTTGTACAGCCAGTAGGTGGAGTAGAGCATGTCGCCGGCCCGCATCCTGGGCCAGTAGCCCACGAGGAACTTCTCATCGGGATAGGTCTGCAGGTATTTGAAATAACGCGACATCATCGTGAGCACGCTGTCGTTACCTGCATATTCATAATAGTTCTGCAGGCAGGTGAGCATCACCATATTGGGCCACAGGTCGGCCCGTCCTCTCAGGTGCGTGGCAATGCCGCTTTTCTCATGCTCCGGGCCGATCCAGCCGTCCTCCCGCTGGTTCCGCATCACCGGCAGGAGCCAGCTCTCTGCCTCTTTGATCATCTTCTCATCGCCCAGCACGTAGGCACAGTTGCTGTAGCCTTTCAGCCAATAAGGCATCTCCTCCCATCCGTGCTCGCCCTTTCCCTGCGGGTCGAGCCAGGCGTTATCCTTTTTCTCCAGGTACTGGCTGATCTCCTCCAGGTGACCGTGGAAGCCGGTGGCCTGCAGCTCCAACTGCTTACGGAGCCAGCCCTCCGGCCGGATGGACCCAATGGGCAGCTTGATGAAAGCCAGGGGCTCCAGCGGCGGACGGTTGGAGACATAAAAAGCATTTTTCTGCGAGGTGTCCGGCCGCTGCACCACCGTCACCTTCTCCTCCACAGGGCCGGTACAGGAGAAGGTCAGAAACATAAGGATAACCGAGATCGATAAAAGGATCTTTTTCATGGCATTTGTCTTTGGGGGTTGGATATGCGAAAGTTAATCATTTTCCGGGAAAGAAGTTAAGAGGGGATATCTTGGAAGTTTGGAGTACAGATATTAGGTTGCTCGCAGCCGAAATTAGTCCCGACTGCGTCGGGACGAAATTAAGTAGAAATTTACTCGCTTCGCTCGTGAAATTAGCTCTCTTCGGTCGCGATTCGGTAAATGATTGAATGATTGAATGCTTTGCCCGACGTAGTCCCGAGAGGTCGGGACGTAGGCGGGATTGAAAAATCAGCATTCAGCAATCAAAAATCAGAATTCAATATTCGGTGTTCGATATTCGACATTCATCCTTCCTTTCTTCGTCCGACGTAGTCCCGGTGTACCGGGACGAAGTCGGATTACTGTTGCCTTTCCTCGTCCGCCATAGCTCCGAAAGGAGCGACGGCGGATTGCCTTTCCTCGTCCTCCGTAGCCTTGGTGAAGGAGGATGCCTTTTTACTTTTGCCTTATTACTTACCTATTCCCTTCCGTCACCCCTCTCCAGTCATCCGTCCGGAAGGGTGAGGCGGGGAGGCCGGCCTTGTTGTACAGGTTACATACCGGGTTGGAGGCCCAGGCATACCGTACCGCCACCGGGTGTTTTACTTTGTGGCTGGAGACGACGACCGTGTTGCCGGCGATCTTTGCATCGGCCCATACAAAGTGCTTGTCGGCACCGGCAATGGCAAAGCCTTTCAGGGCGCCTCCGCCCTTTGCCACCAGGCCCCCGTCCACATGGGTGAAGGTGAGGCGGATCCTTTTTCCTTCAATCTGCATCGAATCGTACAGAGGCCCTGAGTTCTCGACATCTTTTCCATAGGTCAGTCTCAGTGCGTTCAGTGCCAGACGCCGTCCCACCTCCTGCTTGTTTTTGGGATGAATGTCGTCCGCATCCCCGATGTCGATGGTCACGGCCATGCCGGTGTTGGGCAGCCGGAGGGTCATCAACTGGGCCTCCCGCAGCTCCGCCCAGGCATCGTCACCGGGTTCTGCCTGGGGATGCAGGAAATTCGCCAGTTGCACGAAATAGAAGGGGAAATCGCCCTGATCCCAGTGGGTACGCCAGTCGGTGATCATCGCCGGGAAAAGCTGCCGGTATTGATAGGCCCTGCCGGCATTGGACTCGCCCTGGTACCAGATGGCCCCGCGGATGGCATAGGGGATCAGCGGACGGATCATGGCATTGTACAGCACCGTCGGCTGATTGGGGTCGTACGGCGATCGCGGTACGGGCTCCACCGCCAGGCCGATGCGGTACTTCCAGACCCCTCTCAGCGGGATCACATGCCCCGCATCATCGGTGATCTTCAGCTCGTCGGGCTGCCCGTAGATCCCTCCGTTGTTCCCGATATCGAAAACCCGGACGACGATCACGTTCGTTCCCTTATTTACGAGGGATGCCGGGATCTTGTATATCCTTTTCTCACTGGCCCCTTTGGTCTCTCCCACCTTCACCCCGTTGAACCAGGTGATGTCGTTATCATTGACCGGTCCCAGCGAAAGGGTCAGGGTTTTCCCGCTCATCGACGGAGGGATGTTCACTCTCTTCCTGAACCATACAGCCCCGTCCAGATCCCTGTGTCCGGCCCGCTCCCAGAGGGTGGGCAGTTCCATCTCCTCCCATTCCGAGGTGTTCAGGCCGGGAGCGTTCCATACATATTTCCCGTCGCGCATGCCGGCATCCGGCCCGTGCATCCTTTTTTCCCGGGCCTTCATTCTGGCTTTGTACTCTTTCAGGGCTTTCGCTATATTCTCATGGGAGATCTTTTCCAGCGAATCGAGCCGGTCGGCAAATTCCGGGAATTTCCGGAGCGTCTCCGCACTGGTCCAGGCCTCTATCACCGTGCCGCCCCAGGATGAATGGATCAGACCTATGGGAACATTCAGCTCCTTATACAGAGACCGGCCATAGAAATAGGCCACCGCAGAGAAGTCAGCTACCGTCTTCGGAGTGCAGAGCTGCCATCCGGCTGAGCGGAAGGTATCCAGAGGCGCCGGGCTGGTAGCTTTTTCAACGGTCAACAGACGTATCTCCGGATAGTGGGCGGCGGCGATCTCCTGCTTAGCGTTCATCACCCTGCTGACCGGCATCTCCATGTTGGACTGCCCCGAGCAGACCCACACCTCGCCGATCATAACATTTTTGATCCTGTAGGTTTTCTCTCCTCTGAGGATCAGCTCATAAGGTCCGCCTGCCGGCATGGGCGGCAGTGCGGCCTCCCACCTCCCCTGCCCGCCGGCCACGGCCTCCGCACGGCTGTTCCCGAGCTCCACCTCCACACTGCTGCCGGGCTCTGCCTTTCCCCATATCTTTATGGTCTGGTCCCGCTGCAGGACCATATTATCCGTGAATAGAGGATCCATCACGATCTTCCGGGCGGGAGGTGGTGTGCTCTCCGTAAGCGATCCGATCTTTTTTGAAAGCACCTCCTGCCACAGGCGATACCCCTTTTCATTCATGTGCAAACCGTCCCCGATAAAGATATCTTTCCGGGGCTCTCCCTGTGCATTGAGCATGATGTCCCATACGTCGGCAAACACCACCTCAGGATATTTTTCACAAAGTTTTTCAAGCCGTTCGTTCAACGCCAGGTACTGATCCTTCAGTTTCCAGCGGGCCAGGCTGGGCTTGGCCGAGATGATCACGCTCCTGGTCTCCGGCAGATCCCTCCGCAGTCGCCGGATCAGGGTATCCGCCTCCTCCGCGATCTTCTCCGGCGACGTACCTGCGGCTATGTCATTATCCCCTTCATAGATAAAGAGGATATCCGGCCGGTAGCGGGTGAACAGCTTATCATAGAAAAAGAGCAGATCGCTGTAGGTAGAGCCGCCAAAACCGTAGTTGATCACATTGAATCCCGGAAAATATTGCTGTACATCCGTCCATTTCCGGATGCTGGAACTCCCGGCAAAGAGCAACAGCTTTTTGTCCGGATCCAAGTGATACGCTTTTTTAACAAGCTGATCCACTTCGCCCGCGAAGCGGTGCTGCTCCTGCGCCTGCAATACAGGGAAATACAAAAAAACAACAGAGAGGATCAGCAAACGGAAGATAAGGGATCTTTTCATTTCTCAGGGATTATTTATTCTATTCGGGTGATCCTGCCTTTTCTCCGGCCACGATCACCTCTTCTATTTTCACTTTTCCCTCCTGCAGCCGGAAGAGGATCAGGTCGGCCCGTTTCCCCGGGGCGAGCGTGCCCCGGTCTCTCAGACCATAGAGTCGTGCCGGGTTCCTGGTAGCCATCTCCACGGCCTCCTGCAGGCTGCATCCCGTGAACCGCATCATGTTGCCCACGCCCACGGGCAGGGGCAGGGAGGCCCCGGCAAAGCAGTTCTCTTTCTCCAGCAGGATGATGCCTTCGTCGGTGAGCCGCACCTCTTTGCCGTCCCACACATATTTCCCCGGGGGCATGCCTGCCAGCATGGTCATGTCGGAGGTGAGGATGATACGCTCCGCTCCCTTGGCGCGGTAGAACACCTTCACCATCTCCGCCGGCAGGTGGAAGCCGTCGAGGATGAGGCTGCACATCAGCCGGTCGTCGGCCAGTTGGGCCCACAGGGGGTTCTCAAAACGATGTATCCTGTTGGCCATGCCGTTGCCCAGGTGAGTCACTGTGCGGGCGCCGGCCTCCACGGCCCGCCGGATCTCCTCCGTGCTGCCGTTGTGGTGGCCCAGCGACACCACGATACCGTGGCGCACACACTGTTCGATGAAAGGCACTGCCCCCTCCGCCTCGGGCGCCAGGGTGACCTGCATGATCTTCCCGCCGGCTGCCTCGTTCAGGGCCCGGAACTCCTCCCAGTCGGGCCTGCGCACCTGCTCCTTCGAATGGGCCCCCACGTATCCGTCCTCGTGCGAGATATAAGGTCCCTCCAGATGGAATCCCGGCACGCTGTAGGCCACCTCCGGCTCTTCCAGCGCCCGCGCCAGATGACGAAAGGATCGCAACAGCGACTCCTGCGAGGCGGTGATCACCGTGGGGAGGAAAGAGACCACCCCCACCCTGCGCAGCGCCCGCACGATGCGCACCATCTCCTCAGGCGTCAGGTCAGGTTTGGAGAACTCTATCCCCAGATAACCGTTGATCTGGTTGTCGAAGAAGGCAGGTGCGATATACAACTCCTCATATCCCGGCTGTGAGAATGCACTTATCTCCCGGATCTCACGGATAAAACCGTCCTCCGTCTCTACCGAGATCTTCCTGCCGTCCGCGTAATGAATGCCTTCGTAGTTCATGGTTCAGAGTATCGAGTTAAGAGTATCGAGTATCGAGTATCGAGTTGCGGGCTGCGAGTATCGAGTTGCGGGCTGCGGATGGTCACTTCATCTCTTCAACTCTTTCTGCCTACAGCAGGCAGGCATCGTTCGCCTTTCGTCACCTATTCTCTGCGGCCCTTCGCGCTGCCTTGCGGCTCTCTGCGTAACAACTCTTTTATGTTATCTTCAAACTATTACGCAAAGTTACGCCAAGGGTCCGCAAAGTTTCGCAAAGGATCTGCTTTCGCTCCTTCCCCACTCTTCATACTTTTTTCACTTTTCGACCTGTTCGCCCTGTTCGCCCTTCCCCGGCAGGCCGGGACTTCCGCTATCGCTCCAGCATCCTTCATCATTCCTTCAAGCTTCGAGCATCAAGCATCGAGCTTCCTCCCTTTTGCCTTCTGCCTTTCCTCGTCCGCACGCTGTCGCTGAAGCTTTAGCGTAGGCGCCCAAAGCTCCGAAAGGAGCGACGGCGGATTACCTTTTGCCTTTCTTCGTCCTCCGTAGCCTTGGCGAAGGAGGATTACTTTTGCCTTACATTATATCCTTCCACCTTCAGCTCCGGCGTCCTACCCTGCAGCACCTCATCCCTGATCTCTGCCTGCAACACGCGGGTCTCTCCCGGCAGCAACGACACATAGTTATCCGACCAGAGCACGGGGATGATCGTGGTATGCGTCTGCGGATCCAGCAGGGAGGCATGGAGGAAGAAAGCAATGTGCTGACTCTTGTTCTCCAGGGTCACCTGAAAACGGGTCACTCCATCCTTTTTTTCAGACGTCACCGAGGAGGTTACCTCTGCCGCGGGCATGCCGTTGATCTCCGTAAAATCGGCATACTGCTTACTGGCGGTGGTCACCCAGGAAGGCGTGTTGGGATCGTTGTAGTCGAGGATATCTTTTTTCGGCGAGATCCAGTAGAAATTGTTGTCGATCTCTCCCCTCCCGGCTTCCGTCAGACGGGTATCAATAAAATATACTCCGGGAATATCAAAAAAACCATCCAGGGAGAGCACTTTCACCGAACTGTTGGCCTTCATCTCCACAGGGATCGTCGTCTGAAATTTCAGAACTGAGTTCACATCATATACCCTCACTTTCAGGAAGCATCCCTTTTTATCCTCCATCCGGTCGTTGACGGCATACAGAGCGTTCCGATAATAGTCATACACCACATGGTAAGGCCGCAGGGCCTTTTTGGCCCCGTAATAGGCAGCATTGGGCATGAGGTAAAAATCGTAAAGCTGCCAGAACATCTCCGGCCAGGCGGAGTTGAGCATCCACAGGATCAGGCCGGTAGCCTTGAAGCGGCGGGCCGAGTATGCCTCGAACATGGGCCGCATCAGCTCGTAGTTGAGGAGCTGGGCTTTTTTCTCAAAATCATCAAATCCGGTGACTTTCCCGTAGCGGGCCTGCAGGGCCGTCATATAACGGTCGAGCGATCCGAACTCACCCCTGCCGCAGTGGAAGTTCCACATCTCGTCCATGGGCCACCGGTGTTGCTCCGACAGCATCCTGCGGATGCTCTCTGCCGGAGGTACCTGCGCCCCGGGACCTATCTCCGTAGCGAAGCCGTAAGCGCCCCCTTTGATGGAGTCGAAGAACCAGTACACCGGCGGCACATAGGCATAAGGCCCTTCCATTTTCACGCCCGTGGGTCCGGCGAGAGTAGTATAAGAACCGGCCGAGGCCAGGTAGACCCGCGAGGAGTCATACTCTTTCATGATCCTGAAATATTTCTTCTCCAGTTCCGGTTTGGGCACCTTATCGCTCCCCCCATACCAGGCAAAGATGGCAGGGTGGTTGCGCAGCCAGACGATCTGGTCCTTCCAGGCCTCGCTCATCATGGCCATCTCGGCGTCGGTGAGGATCCCTCCGTATTTATCATCCACCGGTTTACCTACATAATTTTCCCATTCCCAGTGACAGCTCCAGCCAGTCATCACCAGGATGCCCAGACTGTCACACAGATCATACAGTTCCTGGCTGTTGCCCCAGAAACCCTCCAGACGGATGGTATTGAGGTTGACATCCTTCACATAGGCCAGCTGCTTCCGCAGACTCGCCGGGGTATCGTCCAGGAGCAGGCGGTCGGTCCAGCCGGCGCCATGGATCTGGATCTTCCGGCCGTTCACGAGGAAGAGACGATGCCCCTCCGGCGTGATACGCGACGAAACGGTGCGGATGCCGAAGGTTACCTCTTTTGTATCGGATACTTTTCCGGAATTCTTAAAAGAAAAAGAGGCATGGTACAGATGCGGCGTGCCTACGGTATGGAGCCACCACAGCTCCGGATGCTCTACGGTAAGTTCTTCAAAATCCTCTGGACTGAAGAGCACTTTCTTATGCTCTCCGGCCGCCAGCTCCACCGGCACACTCATCTCCTTGCCGCCAAAGGAGAGGATGGCCGTGCCGGAGATCTTTTTCTTCAACCGGTTGGTCACCACCACCGAGGCGGTCAGCGTGGCACGTGTATTGCCGTCACTCAAGTCACTGACGATGAAAGGCTCCGACACCTCCACGCCGCCGTTCATCTCCAGGTACACCGGGCGGAAGATGCCCATGTCCCTGTCGGGCGCCTGGGGGTTCCAGTCGACAAAGCCTATGGTAAAATTACCGGGACGGGGCGGCACCACCTCCACCGCCAGCACGTTCTTCCCTGGCACCACATAGGGGGTCACATCCAGGGTGAACGTCCGGAAGCTGTTCACCACCGTAGTGGTGTCGGCCACCAGCTGACCGTTCAACCAGACATTGGCCCGGTAGTTGATCCCGTCAAATTTCAGCAATACTCCCGGTGTCACCTTCTGCAGATCAAAGGTGGTGCGATACCACCAGGGAGCGTGAAAAGGTTCGACGGGGATCTTCTTCAGATTGTCATCCCTGTAGATGTTCCTGTATACGCCGTTGCTGACCAGACAGTGCAACACCGTCGAGGGGACTGTTGCTGCATACCAGTGGTCCGGCGTGAAGTCCGCCCGGCTGATCTCCGCCCCTCCGGCCGTGACCGAATCGGCGCTCTGCACGGTCCATGACCGGTCAAGGAGCTTCTTACCATAGCCCTCGCCCTTCTTTTTTCCTGAGCATGCGACAAAAGCCAGAGAGATCACTCCCAAAACCGAATAAAAGAAAATCTTTTTCATTGTATTCTGAATTTAAATAAATGTCAAAATTTTAGTTGATGAAATTAACAGAATCCTGCCTGAAATACAAATCGAACTACTCTTTGTCCGCACGCCTGCCGGCCGGCAGGCAAGGCTGTCGATGAAGCGTTAGCTGCCGATGGAAGACGCAACGGGGTCTTTTCGCATCATCGCTCATTGCTGACTCTTCCTTTTGCCTTTTGCCTTGCCTGCCTGCCGGTAGGCAGGTTACTTTTGCCTTGCCTGCCTCCGGCTACTCAGGAACACCCTTCGGTACGCCTCCGGCTACTCAGGAACACCCTTCGGAGAGGATCATTTGATGACGATCTTTCCGGTTGTCCTCACGGGCCCCTGCAGTTCATAATAATACAAGCCGCTGCCCAGGCCCTCCAGACCGATCTCAGTTTCCCTTCCGGTGATCCTTGTTTGTTTTACCTTTCTGCCCGACGCATCATACAGGATAAAATAAAACGGTTGGGACAACTCCCCTGCAAAACGCAGAAAAACCGAATGCCCGGCAGGATTGGGATAGACCTTCATCTCTTGTTCTGACCTTACTTCACCTGCCGAAGTGATATTGTCAATATAGCAAGTTTCATAATCAGGATCATGGTATAATAAACTGTCATTTTCGTAATAACAAACAAGCGTATATAGCTCTCCTGTAAAAGAATAATACATCGTACCTAACAATCCACCTTTTTTGCTCCCAATGCCTGCATAAATTGTATCTGATCTAAAATTTACAACCTGTGCCTTTCGATTTTTGCCCGCAAAATATTTGGTAATGGTATCTTCGATAATATAATATTCTTCATTATCATCAAAAAAACAAATATCACCCGGACCAAGGTTAAAATTATAAAGGGTATCCTCATAAATTCCGCCTCCAAGAAAAACGATCTTGTTTTCTTCTCTGATATATCCATTGTAATCGAAAAACGACCACTTAGTATAAAGAGAATCTGTAGACTCTAAAATCTTGTGCCAGTATTCATTATCAATCAATACGCTATCGCCGGAAATTTTATAAGCCATGGTTTTTCCATGATACGGAGGATGATCCTCAGATCGAAATACCACCCACATTTTGTTCGTATCAACCACAGGTTCATAAATCTGGGCATAGGCATTGTTTGAAAAAAACAAAATGGTGATGAATAATAATATGTTTGATTTCAACTTGTTCAAGTTTTAAATTTTCCTTTTTACTTTATCTGACTCTATACGAAGTATTTGTATTACACCAGGGACTGTATACATCATTGGCGGTAGTTAGCTTTTCCGGCTAGTCCCGTGACCAGAACCGGACCTATCAGTACATATTCAGAACAAATCTTACGAAATATTGGCGAAATTTGCAAATATTATATCCGTTTTGTTTTTGTAGACAGAAAGAGTTGACTGTCTGTTTCACAATACATTCTATGCCTATTTGTAGTCTATTTTTTGGGGGGCACTACCTGCCGATATACACCTGTACATTCAATGCGAAGTAAGTTCTCATTTTATGGAATAATTTTTGTTCTTTGTATCCCGGAAAAAAATTAATGAGAGATGAAAAGGATCTTTCTCATCCTTTTCCTGGTTGGGGCCCTGCTGACCGCCTGTCTGGACCTCTCCACAGAACCTCAGTTACAGGGAACGATCACCGGGAAAGTGATGATCGGCCCGCTTTGCCCGGTGGAGCCGTGTGATCTGACCACAGAACAAGTATATGCAGCCTACGATGCCCGTAAGATTTTGGTGTATGACGGGGATACGGTGATGGTTCTGTTCAAGATCGGCATCGGACATGACAGCATCTATACCGCACAACTTCCCACAGGGACTTATGTGATTGATATTGATCGTTCAGGGATCGATCACAGCGGCGATGTTCCGCAAAAAGTAAAAATCCTTCCTTCCGACACGGTAACCCTGGACATAAACATCGATACCGGTATCCGCTAATGCCTGTTGAATACGTTTCAATGCTTCAGCGGGATCCATGTGTCCCCCAATGCTCATTATCCCGCATTCACGTATAATCATGAATAAATATCGACGTTCAATAGGCCGCAAACACCGCTATCTCCGCCTCCCCCAATACTTTCTCCACACGCAGCCGCAGCCTTGACATCTTCACCCCCTCCAGCGGGATGATCAGCTTATGCCCTATGCAGCTCCCTTCGAAGAGTTTCTGCCATTTGCCGCCGCCATAACCTTCCAGCACGAACTGCCGCACCCGCTCCCCCTTCCGTATATCTTCGCCCAGGACCACCCGGCTCACCTTTACCGGTTCAGGCAGGGTCAGCGTGATCTTTTTGCCTTTTCCCGCAACAGAGGCCAGGGGACGACCATAGGTCTGCCGTATATAGTCGCCCAACTCCTTCATCCGCTGCACATCCGGCTCAGGGATGAGTCCGTCAGGGTCCGGGGTGATCCCCAGGATAAGCGTTGAGTTGTGTCCCACTGAATTTTCGTACATCTTCACCAGATCCTTCAGCGGAAAGATATGCGCTTCGTCGCCCGGCTCCCAGAACCACTCATGACGACCGTTGTAGCCCCGCAGGGGGGCGTCCGACATGGCGGGCATCCAGTATTTCCCGTTGGGATCGCCGTGTTTAAGCAGAGCAAAATTATTTTTCTTGATCTCCGGATAGAGGGTCCCGTCCACCGAGGGATGGGGGAACGTCGCCCAGCAGGGATAAGGCACCGTGCCGCTCTCGGAGCCGCCCCAGCGGGCTTCGGCCAGCTGCGCATTGTGATAAAAGAGGGCATGCGGCTGGTACTGCTCCACGATGGGCAGCACGTCGGGAGCACCCCGCGCAGGATTGTCGGCGCCGCCGTCGAACCAGATCTCGAACAGATCGCCATAGCGCGTGCAGAGCTCCTTCACCATCCCCTCCACCATGTGGTTGTAGTAAGCCTGCCGGTTCTCCCTGAACGGCCCCTCTCCCTCCACACGGAAGTTGTGCACCCCAAAGAAGGAGTTCCACCGTATGCCGATGTACAGCCCCGGCTCAACGCCGTATTTCCTGCAGGAGTTGACGAAGTCGCGGACGATATCCCCCTGGCCGTCCTTCCATTTGACTGCCTTCAGGCAGTAAGGATTGACATCCGATGGGTAAAGGGCAAAGCCGGTCTCATGGGTCACCGTCAGGATCGCGAACTTCGCGCCCATGGCTTTGGCCGCCCTGATCCACTGGTCGGTATCGAGGTGCTTTGGGTTGAAGATGTTGTAGTCCGCGATGGGTGTGATGCGGTTCTCCGGCTGGGAGTACCTTTTGCCATCGAAGACATGCAGATCGTAATGAAATACCACTCCCATCTCCGCGTTCTGCCAGGCCAGCTGCCGCTCGTTGGGCACGGGATAAGGGCTCCCGGTGACGGGGATGAAGACGATGAACGAGTTATCCCCTTTCTTCGCCGCCAGGCTGAGTACCTTCACCTGATCATCCTCCGTATAGACAAAAGGCCGTTCCAGCCGGTCGGTGGGCAGGATGCTGCCGTCCTGCAGGGTCACCTGCTTGGGCATCACCACATAGCGGGTCGCCTTCTGCCAGTGGATGCCGTCCGCCGAGGTGACCATACCGATGAAGCCCCGGGCATGGAACACCCCGTAGAAGCGTTGCCGTGGCCTGTCATACCAGACGGACATATCCTCGGTATCAAGGTAGTCGATCACCGGCTGTGGCTGCATCACGAAAGGTCCCGTGGGGCTCTCCCCCACCGCCAAGGCCTGGTTGCGTATGAAACGCTTCTCCCCGGGTTTGTCCCCTTTGACGACAAGGTAATACTTCCCGTCCGGGCCGCGGGTGATGGCGGGATTGACCGTCACCCGCACGATGGGCCCGGAAGGCTCCAGGATCGGCTTGTCCAGGCGCTGCCAGGGACCGTTAAGAGAGTTAGCCACCGCTACACCCGTGCGCTGGTTGTTGCGCAGGAACATCCAAAGAGAATGTGAGTAGCCCGTATGGGCGATCTCTTCCAGCTCCTGCTCCGTATAAGGCCGGTCGCCCATGTTGGTGGAGATATAGTAAAGATAATACTTCCCCTCAAAATATTTGATCTTCGGGTTGTGGGCGGTGATGGCGTCCCAGTGACCGGCACCCCGTCCCCGCAGCACCGTCTCCTTGTATTTCCAGGGCCCTGCCGGGCTCTTCGAAACCGCATGGGCTACCTCCGAAAAGAGCAGCCAGCCGGTGAAAGTGTGCGTTTTCTTCCAGCGGGCATAAAAAAGATGATACATACCGTCCTTCCCCCGGATGATGGAAGCACCCCAGTTGTAATACCCCGGCGTGCGGAAGATATTTTCCGGCGCCACCGGCTGCAACCGTTCATTGATGAAAAGATCATCCGGCGGCCGCTGGGCATATAACCCGGAGGCTAAAAAGAGAAGAAGCAGCAAAGAGATCACGGATCGTTTCATGGACGGAGAATTTAGGGCAGTCAATTTACAATTATTACTACGAACCACCAACCATGAACCACGAACAAATATCGATGAAGCTCCGCCTTCGTCCTCCTTCGATACGCCTTCGGCTACTCAGGGACCGTCCTTCGATACGCCTTCGGCTACTCAGGAACCGACTTCGGCGGACGAAGGATGAAGCGACAACCCGGAACTCGTAATGCCGCAAATCTCGATTTGCGAGCATCCTCGCAACTCATAGGATGCCGCGAGCGAGCACACTCGAAAATGAAATTTTCGATGTCTTCGATCCTTTAGAATTGCGGGACTCGATACTCGTAACTCGATACTCGTAACTCGTAACTCGATACTTCACCCTTTTTCTTATCTTTAGCTTTCCGTAATCTATAAACTCTGCACTCATGAAAGCACTCTTCCTGCTCCTTCTCTTTCCGCTGCTCTTTTCTTTAGGCCGCAAGGACAACATCATCTACGTCTCCCCCGACGGCAATGATCACAACAAAGGCACCCTGGCTGCGCCGGTGGCCACTGTGGCGCAGGCGCAGCCA
>JALVJE010000028.1 GCA_027028505.1 Bacteroidales bacterium | reverse complement strand
TTTTTCACGGCCTTACCGCCCACCGCCGCTACGGGGGTCCAGTCCTTCCCCTCCAGGAAGTCCACGGTGCCCTTCACCTGCACCACCGCAGGGGCCACACGTTCGTTCTTCTTACCCATAGCCGTTGGGAAAGGCAGATATCCCCTGTTCTCCAGCCATACGGTCAGCTCATAGACGCCCCCTCCTTTGGGAGCGATGCGTGTGGAAGCAATGTCCAGGGACGCCAGGCTGTCGGAGAGGGCAAAGACCCAGGGCACCTGTGCTGCCAGCAGAGAGTCGATCATGGCAGGGGGAGGCGTATTGTCGGCATAAGGTACCCTGCCTCCGATCTCCACATCCCCCAGGACAGGATGATGATAGGGATGCCAGTCGACAAAACCTTTCCATCCGGGATGGGAATCTGTGAAAGCCAGGAGCGCCCGCTCCAGCGGTGTGCCTCCTTCCCCCTCTTTCTTCTCTTCCGACATCTTGCCCACCATTTCTGCCATACGGGCCGGCGTAAGCTGATCCCCGCGAATCATCCCCTTTATTTTAGCTGCATCGAACTGCGCAGGAGCTTTCACCTTCTTCAGATAAGCGTTCAGGGTGTCATCATCCAGCTTCAGGAAAGTCTCCTTGTCCATGGCGGCGATCTTTGCCGTCGTCAGACCTTCCTCTTTCTTCTTTTTCTTTTCCGGTTTGGGCAGGGTCCAGAAATCCATGGTGAAAGTGGGTACGCCCAATTGGTAATAGGACCACAGCTCCAGTGAACCATCCTTTGCCGGTGCAGGATCGAGCCGTTCCTTATCCATGCCCTTATCCTTCAGGTATTTTTTATACCGGTCGGCCAGCTCCTTATAATATTTAAGGTCATCATCCAGGGGATTTACCACCGCACCCAGCCCCAGGAAACCGGCCACATCGCTCTCGGTGACCTCATATCCGGGGGGCGCCATGGGCTGTACCAGCTCGATCAGCTCTTGCATGGTGTAATACTTGTCCGGATCGGCGCCGAACATTTTGGCAAGGTCCTTGGGCACCTTGATGCGGTTCAGGTCCACAGAGCCTTTCCTCCCTTTTTTGGGAGGGATCATGCAAAAATTGGTGGCATCATACACCATGGTCATGGCGATCTCGGGATGCTGATATACGAACTGCATCAGGGCATAGGCTTCCCGGGCCGAGCCGGGCCACAAACCGCCGTCGGCCGTGTGGGGATGAAAAAGATGCGGGAAGTTGATGCCTACATTGGTTCCGCCGGGACCATCTTCGTTGTATTTCCCGTCACCATCGTCATCGAGGCCCTCGCTATACAGTTTATAGATGCCCTGTTCTCCTTTCACGGCCTCGGCTTTTCTGAGGAGACGCGGCTCTCCTTTCACCGGCAGCCAGGTACCGGCAGGGTCTTTCACCCGCATCTGTGTGATGTATCCGTCCCCGTCCAGATCATTGTAACCGTCCTCGTCGGAGGCCTCATCCAGGTCATCATTGACCGGTTTTCCGTTCCGGTGATCCCGGAAGAGAGGTTTGGAAAAGTAACGCATCTCGGCATCCGGGTTCAGTCCCGGGATGATATACCAGGTCCGGTGTGCATAAAGAGAAGGGTCCCACAGGATCCTGCCGGCCAGCGAAAGGGCTGCCAGATCCCCCAGCAGCATATCTCCCTCAGGATTGGCTACCACCAGAATGGCAGGGGTCTTTTTGGAGTCTTTCCCCACCTCATTGCCGATCTCCATCAGCCACACCTTCCGGCCTCCGGGGGTAACGGCCAGGGTGGTCAGCCGGGTATGTGCTCCATGAACCCTGGCCAGGGCCTGCAGGTGCTGTCCTGTCTCCTCAGGGGTGAAGTACTTGTCAAAAGAGATCTGCGCCGGCAACCCTCCTCCGGTAATGGTAACAAACAGGATGATCAGGGCCGGCAAACGAAAATACCTTAAGCGATGTTTCATAACTGGATTTTTGCTAAAACGGCTCCTAAACTATCAAAAAAAAAGAGAAAAGCCCCTGTTACGGGGCTTTTTTCTGCAATTTATACCGGGGATCAATACGGGCGTTCTTACGGGGCTGTCCCTTCTTCCTCTTTCAGGTTTTTCTCCATGGCTTTCACAGCCCGAAAAGAGAGATAATATCCCAGCCACAGGATGATGGGCCACAGGATGAGATCAATGATTTGTGCAGTGTACATGATCGCTTTATTTTCAGTTAATAAATATGTGTTTCGGATGCCGACGTGACCTCCTCGCTGGTGATCTTCTCCACATTGATCGACTTCCATGCATACCAGACATAGGCCAGCACAAAAGGCACCAGGATGGATACCCAGGACATCACCTTCAGGGTGAAATAGCTGGACGAAGCATTCTCGATGGTCAGCGACGATTGCAGATCGGCATAGGAAGGATAGAAAGCCGTATGGTTATAGCCCACCGTCAGGAACAGGGCCAGCACCGTCAGCACCGTTCCGATACCGGTATGCCAGATCCCTCTTTTGGATCCTTTGAAAAGGCTGACAAAAAGGCCCCACAATACCAGCACCACGCCGACAAGCAGGATCACCAGCACCAATGGCATCTGCAAGAGGTTGTGCAGATACTTGTGCGGTTCCATAAACACCTGCTTCGTATCAGGGTCATAGGCAAAGCCTTGGACCATGACCAGCCATCCCACGAAGACAAGGAACAGGATGAGAAAAATGATCGTATTGGTCATCAGCTTTTTCTTCGCTTTCTCATACAGGCTTTCATCCTCAATGGTGTTGATCAGGTAAAGAAGGCCCAGGACCCGTGCCAGGAAGAGCACCATCAGCCCGAAGACGACATTGACGGGATTGGCCACTGCCTCAAGGCCCCGCCAGGGAGAGAGCCAGATGACATGGTTCATCTCATCCAGCCTGAAATCCGAGCCGGTAAAGAAGGTGGCTACGGCCGTCCCGATCAGCAGCGGCCCCAACAGGCCGTTGACGAGCAGGAAGACATCATAGGTCTTTGTACCCAGGAAATTGGCAGGTTTCTTCCGGTACTCGTACGCCACCGCCTGGACGATGAAGCTGAAAAGGATAGCCATCCACACCCAGTAGGCGCCGCCGAAACTGGTCGCATAAAAAAGAGGAAAAGAGGCGAACATAGCCCCTCCGAAAGTCACCAGGGTGGTGAAAGTGAATTCCCACTTACGGCCCAGCGCATTGACGATCATCGTTTTTTCCGTATCGTTATGACCGAGGCCGAGGATAAAGGTCTGTCCTCCCTGTACGAACATGAGGAACACCAGCAGACTGGCGAGCACCGAACCGAGCAACCACCAGTAATGCTGCAGAAAAAGATATGATACTGCTGCTGTCATTTTATTGTCCTCCGTCTTTGGGTCCAAGCTTGATCTGCTTGAACATGATTTTCAATTCGGCGATGGCCAGGATGGTGAAGGTGAGGGTAAAGAGCCAGAAAGTCACCTGCACCGTCGAGGCGCTTATATTGGATACAGCCGCCATATGGGGCATCAGGTCCTGGATGATCCAGGGCTGACGACCCACCTCGGCGGTGATCCATCCCATCTCGGTAGCCACCCAGGCCAGCGGCCCTGTCCAGACCAGCAGCCAGAGGAACAGCTTGCGGTGGGCCAGCCGGTCCTTGATCCCCCACCAAAGGGAAAGCAGGAAGACCAGCAGGAACCAGAAACCGAGGATCACCATCAGGTGGAAAGAATAAAAGGTCATGGACACATTGGGGAGCAACAGGGCCGGATCCTCACCTTTATAATATCCGTAGCCGAAATATTTAAAATAGGTATTCATCCACTGAGGATCCTCGAATTTGGCACGTAGCTCCTTGTATTTTTGCGGATCGCTCTCTTTGGCCTCCTTCAGTTCCCTCAGGGTCTGAATGGCCACATATCCCTTATCGGCTTTCTCCTGAAAAGAGAGGATCCCGTGTTCTTCGTTACCGTAAATAAGGTCTTTCAGCCCCGGCACAAAAGCTTTGGCATCATGGGCGGCCAGGAAAGAGAGCATGCCCGGGAAAGCTATCTTCACACTGAAAGGATGATGGCCAGGCTCACCCGGTACCTCCTTGCCCATAATGCCGAAACCCACGAGGGGAGCTCCTGTCTCTCCCTCATAAAGGGCCTCCATGGAGGCAAATTTGACCGGTTGTGTTTTGAAGACCTGCTGGGCCGATCCGTCACCGGTGTAAATGGTCATCAGGATGCCGATCAGCCCGAAGACCGAGCCCACCATGATGCTGCGCTTGGCCATCAGCACATGACGACCTTTCAGCAGGAACCAGGCAGAGATGGCCAGCACCGCCAGGGCGGCCAGCACATAGGCCTCGGTGATGGTGTGCAGGAACTTGTTGATGGCCGTGGGAGAGAGCGCCACCGCCGCAAAATCGGTCATCTCGTTACGGGCTGTGTCGGGATTGAAATGCATCCCCACAGGGTTCTGCATCCAGGCATTGGCAATGAGGATCCACAGGGCCGACAGGTTAGAGCCGATAGCCGTCAGCCAGCTGGCAGCCAGGTGGAACTTCTTGCTCACCTTCTCCCAGCCGAAGAACATGATCGCTATAAAGGTCGACTCCATGAAAAAGGCCAAAAGCCCCTCAATGGCCAGCGGTGCCCCGAAAATGTCACCGACGAACCAGGAATACTTGGACCAATTGGTCCCGAATTCAAACTCGAGGATGATGCCCGTCGCCACACCGATCGCGAAGTTGATGCCGAAAATGGTCATCCAGAACTTCGTGATCTTCTTCCAGGCTTCATCCCCCGTTTTCACATAGATCGTTTCCATTATCGCCACTATGAACGATAATCCTAAGGTGAGAGGCACGAACAGCCAGTGATAAAGGGCTGTCAGCGCAAACTGTCCTCTCGACCAGTCAACCAGAGACATGTCAAAGTTTTGTAGCATATTTATTTGGTTTGGGTTAGTTGTTCGATGACATAATTGCTGCGCTCCTCATCCGTGGAGAAATTCTTTTTCAGCAGGTCCGGGAAAAAGAAAAGTTTCAGAACAGCAAATATGATGAATAGCTTGATGAAGATGATCAGCCAGAGTTTCTTCCCGATGGTCATGCTCCGAAAACCATCATAATAAAGGAAAAAGACTTTCTTCAACCATTGCATATTAATGATCTGATCAGAAACGTGGGATCAAATTTATAAAAATATCTTAATGTTCCAAATATAACGACCCCTTAAACATCCGGCGATTAGTAGATCACATGTACAAAACCGTTCCTGTGGATCCCTTTATCACTTCTCAGGATATAGTAATAGACGCCGGGAGAGACCAGATTGCCAGCAGAGGTCCGGCCATCCCATACCACGGTCCGGCCACGCGTCTCACACACCTTCACGCCGGACGGGGTAAAAACGGTCAATGTAAAAACATCGGTACCATTGCTGCGAACAACGAACAGATCATTCCTGCTGTCATTATTGGGCGTAAAGACATTGGGCACTTCCAGAACATCACGCACAACCACAGTGCGCCGGGCAGTATCGGATATATGGGTGGTGGGATCAGTAACTGTCAGGACGACATGGTACGTGGCAGCCCCCGGGTAATGATGTTCGACGACCGTACCCGTATCACGCATACTATCCCCCAGATCCCAGACATATACATATCCCGCCACCGTATCCAGGGCCGTGAAAAGAACCGAGTAACTTTTGACACGGCTGGTATCCATCATGAAAGAAGCCGCCACCTGTGAACGTACCACAAATACGGAGAACACAAAAGATACAACCAGAAACAGAACAACAGACCTCTTCATGAACCGCAGGCATAAGGATGACAGATCTCCATGAATCATCCGTTAAAAATAATTATTTTTTCATTCCTGACAGCCGGGGAGGGGATATAGTTCATAGTTCATAGTTCATAGTTCATAGTTCATAGTTCGTGGTTCGTGGTTCGTGGGAAAAGTTTATTAAGGATAAACTATTCAACTCTTCAATCCCGAATTTCCCGGATCTTTGATCCGTTGGAAATTCAAGCCC
>JALVJE010000027.1 GCA_027028505.1 Bacteroidales bacterium | reverse complement strand
ATTGCTGATCGATCAAGGATTTCATCGGTTTTGGTTATTCACCAAAACCGTGAACTCCTAAATCGGGGTTAACCCCAGCTAACGCATTAGTTCAGCTATTTTTTAGCTTCCTAATGCGTAATCTGGGTTTAATATATTTGACCACAAAGTTACCCCCATGAACAAAACACAAAAGAAGGACATGCTCCTTCCCGCCATGATCTCCCTGATCTTTATGGCCTGTGGGGGAACCGGCATGAAAGCGCAGGTGGTCAGTCCCCTGCAGGCCGGACACTATTTTCCGGGGGTGATCAATGTACGTGACATGACCACTCCTCCTCAGTAATAAAAGTTTTTTTACTGATCCCGGATTTAAACAAATATTTGTATGTTTAAATATTGATAAACAAAACCTTTCAGATCATGGAAAACAACAGTGAATCACATTACACGCGTTCTATCTATACCTTCCTGCGGATCAGTTTCGTGGCCCTGATCATCTACTGGTCCTACCTGATCGTCAAGCCGTTCATTCTGATCACTGTCTGGAGTATCATCCTGTCCATTGCCATCTACCCATTGTTCAAATGGATGGCAAAAAAGCTGGGAGGGCGGGAGAAGCTGACAGCATCTATCCTTGTGCTGGCAGGCCTTTCCATCCTGCTGGTCCCGTCCATCCTCATGATCGATTCAACCGTAGACAGTCTCGAGGGTATATCCGACAAGCTGAAGACCGAAGGACTGAAGATCCCGCCGCCAAAAGAGAAAGTGGCCCAATGGCCCGGTGTCGGAAAGACAGTGTATAGTACCTGGATGCTGGCCTCCAAGAATCTGGAAGCTGTTACCAAGAAGTTCCGGCCCCAGATCAAAAGAATAGGTCAGAAACTCTTTACAACGGCCGGACATCTGGTAACCACGTTGTTACTCTTCCTGCTTTCCATCATCCTGGCCGGGATATTCCTGATCTATGCCAAACCTTTAAAAAAAGCCTCCTACTCTGTTTTTGACACGCTCATCGGTGAGCAGGGGGCAGATTTCACAAGGCTTTCGGTGGCTACGACCAAGAGCGTGGTCACCGGTATCCTGGGCATCGCTGTCACGCAGTCGCTGTTGGGAGGAATAGGTATGTGGATCGTAGGTATCCCCGCTGCAGGGCTGTGGGCCATCCTTGTGCTGATGATCGCCATTGTCCAGCTCCCGCCCCTCCTGATCCTGGGCCCCATTGCCATATACAGTTTCACCATTATACCCACCACTCCGGCGATCATCTTTACGATATGGTGCATCTTCGTGGGCATGAGCGACGCCATCCTCAAACCCGTGTTCCTGGGTCGAGGTGTGGACGTTCCGATGCCCGCCGTGCTCGTGGGGGCCATAGGCGGTGTGATGCTGTACGGTATGATCGGCCTGTTCGTGGGAGCTGTGGTACTGGCCATCACTTATAAGGTCATTGATGCCCTGCTGGTAAAAGATGTACTGGATCAGCCCTCTGAAGGAGAAAAAGCAGGATCCCTTAAAGAGGCCCCCCCCGCAGCCCAGGACAACAGCAGTCAGCAAGGCGGATAACAACATCCGCAAGATCAGCAGTACTCTGCTTTTTTATCCACCAACGATCCCCGGGGTATTCTGCTCCGGGGATATTTTTTAAACCCAGATTACGCATTAGGAAGCTGAAAATTAGCTGAACTAATGCGTTAGCTGGGATTAACCCCGATCAGCAATGAAAAGCGCTAGCGATTTTCTTTTGCTGATTTTGGGTTAAATTATCCATATATTTGTATATCTTAGATATCTTATTTGAAACAACCCGGGCCTGTTATGGAAGAGGCTTACTCCGGCCAGATATTGCTAACCAAATTACGATCGCCCGACCTGCCGGGCGATTTTGTGCCAAGGGAAAAACTCTTATCCTATGTTTCCGAAAATATTGAGCGGCCCCTGACCCTGGTGTCCGCCGGGGCAGGTTTTGGTAAAAGCACTTTTGTCAGTTACTGGCTGAAGAATATCCCTTATAAAAATTGCTGGCTTTCGCTGGATGAAAGCGACAATGATCCGCGCACTTTTATCCGGCACTTTATGGCAGCGATAAACACGGTAGTGCCCGATTTTGGGCAAAAAATACAGGTTTTGTTACAGATTCCTACACTCCCCGGGACAGAAGTTCTGGAAAACCATCTGATCAATGACCTGAATGACCTGCCGGAAAGGATCATCCTGGCGCTCGACGATTTCCATTTCATTGATGATCAATATGTCCTCCGGATCATCTCGGAAATGGTGAAACATCCTCCCAGAAACCTGCATTTGATCATCATTTCACGGAATGATCCGCCACTGCCTCTGATGCGGCTGCGTGCCCGGAACAAGATGAAAGAGATCCGTTCCTCCCAGTTGCGACAGAACCAGAAAGAAATTAAACAGTTCATCCAAAAAAACATAGACAGCGAATACTGTGATCTGATAGCGGATAAACTTGCCACTACCCTGGAGGGATGGGCGGCCGGACTGCGACTTGCCCTGTTGCATCTTTCCTTTCATGATCTCCGGAAAGAAAAAATAGATGATGTTTTCTCCGGGCCGGGGTCTCCGGAAAATTATTTTCTCCAGGAAGTGCTAAACCAGTTGGATGATCAGACCCTTGATTTCTTTCTGAAAACCTCCATCTTACAAAAGTTCACAACAGATCTGGCGGACTTTTTGGTTTCTTCGCCGCAAAACAGGATCGACAGCCGGCAACTCATTGATGAACTGATCCGGAGAAATCTTTTTATCATAAACCTGGACCACGAAGGCCAATGGTATCGCTATCATCATCTTCTACAGATGCTTCTTCAAAAAGAACTGAAGAAAAAGTATCCGGAAGGATTTGTCTCCGCCCTGCATAAAAGAGCAGCAGAATGGTATGAAAATAACGGGCTGACCGAAGATGCGATGTATCACGCTTCACACTCCGGAGATATGGCTTGTCTGGCCACACTGGTAGGAAAACATATGCACACTCCCCTGAATGAAAACAAATGGTACATTCTGGAAAAGTGGCTAAATAAAATACCGGACCAATACATCCGTGAGAGTCCCGCCCTGCTGCTTGCACAGATGTGGGTCTTTAGTCATAAAAACATGTATTGGACCTTTCCCGACCTCCTTTCACGCCTGGAAGAGCTATCGGAAAAAGAGCCTTTAAAAGAAGATATGCTCTACCAGATAGATTTTTTTCATGCCGAGTTACTTTTCTGGGGAGGAAAGATCAAAGAAAGCATAGTCATGTCCGATCAAGTCAGGAAGAACCTCTCCGAAGAAAGGATCGGTGTAGTCGGCCAGGCCTATATATATTATGCTGTCGGATCCCAAATGAACGGAAACGGCCAGGAGGTTGCCCGGGAATATATTAACGAGCTATCCCGCACGAACCTGAACCCAACGCAAAGGGTTCTGATCAACGCGGCTCTTATTTACATGAAGTTTCAGGAAGGGGATCTATATGCAGTTGAACGGTTTAGCAGGCAACTACGTGATGCTACCACAGAAGATGATGATTATGTGATAGCCTGGTTCAATTATTTCATGGGATACATTGCTTTGCAGCAAAACAAACCGGAGCGGGCAGAAAGTTTTTTTCGCGAGGCATTGCGAAGACTGCATTACCTGAATTCAACCGCCCCGTTGGACACGTTCGCCGGTATGTTGCTCTCTTTACTGCAACAGGGGAAAAAAGAAGAATTTGACCGGATATTTGACCAGATGATTACGTTTGTTCGTGAAAACAACAACCCCTATAATACAGCTTTCTCTTATTCTCTGAGATCCCGGCTTGCCCTCCTGCAGAACGATCTTCCTGCTGCTGTCGATCTGATAAAAATGACAGACATGAGTTTTGACACGGGCAATATGATTTTTAATATCGAACTTCCGAGGCTTACTTATATCACTGTTCTGCTGGCCCAGGACACCTCTGTTAAAATACAGGAAGCCCTCCAAAAAATTCAAGCTATTGGTCATATAGCAGAAAAAACACGAAATATCCCCCAATCGATCCGCATACGAATATTACAAGCCATTGCTTACAAAAAGTCAAACAAGCTAAAGCAGGCCAGGGCTTCCCTGCAGGAAGCTGTCGAACTGGCCTTGCCGGGAAACTGGATCTATCCCTTCGTGGAGGCAGCTGCTGAAATAAGAGAACTGCTGGATGATATCAGCGACAATGAAAAACATTCAGAATTTATTTCCACTATACAAGAAAAACATTCTGTCCTGAAGGCCCCTTCCGTCCCTCCCGGACCCCCAATAAATAATGGTCTGATGAGCCACCAGCTTGACCCTTTGACCAACCGGGAACTGGACATCCTGAATTTATTGGCAGAAAGACTGTCCAACAAGGAGATCGCTGCCAGATTGTATATCTCAGAGGCTACGGTCAAAAGACATACCATCACGATCTACCAGAAACTCGATGTCCACAAGCGCAGAGAAGCCGTAGCCAGGGCGAAGGCGATGGAGATACTGTGAGGAAGGCAAAAGTACACCTTTTTCACACCTTATTGGTACTGTTTTGTTCCGCGACCGTTCCGTAGTTTTATCATTCCAATCTTAACAAAACACAGCATGAATACGGACAGTTCTTTGAAGGAGATCAATTTTACCTCTCCTGTCATTGTCAGGATCGAGGTGAAGGGAGTTGTGGACAAGAGTTATTCGGACTATCTGAACGGGCTGGTGATCCGTCATTACACTTCGGAAGACAAGATACGGTATACCGGGCTGGAGGGCGAGATGCCTGACCAGGCAGCTTTACTGGGTGTTCTGAACACCCTGTATGAGATGCGGTTCCCTCTTATCAGCATAAGCGTAAATAAATAACCATAAAAAATAAAGATCAAAAAAAAGAAAAAAAGGACGCCTCAGCAACACAGCCTTGTTTTCCCGTTTCTTTCCAATATTTTGTACGAACCAATTTTTTGTCTATATTTGAAGATGTTTTTTATTTAATCTAATTCTATTTTATTAAGGTAAAAGGGGGACAGATCCCTTCAGCAAGGCTCCCTCGCGCGTTCCATTTTTTTAATCTCTTTAAAAATACCTCTATGAACTCAAGAAAATCTTTCAGTATCTTACTGACTTTTTTTCTGTTGTCAACCGTCCCGGTGTTGTCGCAAAAGACAAGAACGGAGACCGATCTTCTCGGCAAAGTGCAGGTGCCTGCCGATGCTTATTACGGTGCTCAGGCGGCCAGGGCCATGGAAAATTTCCATATTTCAGGCCAGTACGTCAATGATTATCCGGATTTCATGAAAGCCTGGGGTATGATCAAGCTGGCCACAGCCCGGGCCAATACGGATGCAGGAAAAATGAAGCCGGAGATGTTAAAAATGATCGAACCGGCATGCAAAGAGCTGATAGATGGCAAGTTCCTGGACCAGTTCAGGATCGATCTTTACCAGGGAGGTGCCGGGACTTCTACCAACATGAATGCCAACGAGGTGATCGCCAACCGGGCGCTGGAACTGGCAGGATATAAGAAAGGCGATTATGACAAGATCTCGCCCAACGATGAGATCAATATGTCTCAATCCACCAATGACACCTACCCCACTGCCCTGAAACTGACCATGCTCATGCAAAACGACAGTGTAAAAAAACAACTGGAGATGCTTTCCGCATCCCTGAAAAAGCTGGCTAACAAATACCTGGAAGTTGTCAAAATGGGACGTACGGAGATGCAGGACGCTGTTCCCATGACGGTGGGGCAGGAAATGTACTCCTGGGCTTCCATGCTGGACTGGGAGCTGGACAATGTGGAGCAGGCCGAGAAGGCTCTGATGGTACTGAACATGGGAGGTACGGCCATCGGCACCGGTCTGAACACGCCCAAAGGATATCGGGAATATGTCATCAAACACCTGCGGGAGATCACGGGATATGATCTGAAGAATGCGGAAGATCTGATCGCTGCCACCTCCAGTCTGCACGGTTTTGTCGTTTATTCTTCAGCGCTGAAGACCCTGGCCACCACCCTTTC
>JALVJE010000026.1 GCA_027028505.1 Bacteroidales bacterium | reverse complement strand
TCTGAGGGATCCCCCTCAAACGTATAGTAATAGGACCCTCCTCCGGGCTGGCCTCCCTGACCACCAAAACCTCCAAAGCCGTCGAAGCCGGCATCCTGATACTGTTTCCAGTTGGCCCCCAGCTGATCGTATTTCTTGCGCTTCTCCGGATCACCCAGCACCTCATAAGCCTCGCTGATCTCCTTGAACTTCTCCTCGGATGCCTTGTCACCCTCATTCTTGTCAGGATGATATTTCACGGCCAGCTTACGATAGGCTTTCTTGATCTCGTCCTGTGTGGCGCTTTTCTTAACACCCAGTATTTTATAATAGTCTTTATATTCCATATATTTTATCTCCTTCCTTAATGGATCTCTCCTGAAAAATCCGCACCCTATTAATCAAAAATCCTGCCAATGGCAGAACACGACAAAATTTCAGATGGCATGTTCCGGAAATTTACTTATTTTGCCAAACAATATAACAAAATAAGTAATAGTCATGCGTATAAAAACCTCCCGTCGTCCTTTTTCCCTCTATGTTTTGCTGACACTGGTCTTTATGTTCTCTGCCGTTGATCTTTTTTCCTGCACTTCTGTGGTGGTGTCCGGGAAATACACTGCCAACGGCAGGCCTCTTTTATGGAAGAACAGGGATACGAAGACGCTCAACAACAAGATGGTCTATTTCGATTTCGGGAAATATTCTTTTGTGGGTGTGGTCAACTCCAACGACTCGCTCAACAAGAGCGTCTGGATGGGTATGAACAGTGCAGGCTTTGCCATCATCAATACGGCTTCCTACAATCTTAACCTGGCCGACACCGGCATCAAACAGACAGGACACGAAGGCTGGCTTATGAAGGCTGCCCTGGCCAGTTGCGGATCGCTGGAGGACTTTGAGCATTTCCTCGACACGATGGCCCGGCCCACCCGCATGACCACCAACCTGGGGGTGATCGATGCCCACGGGGGAGCGGCTTACTACGAGCTGGGCTTTTTCGGTTATACCAAGCTGGATGCCAACGACCCGAAAGTGGCGCCTATGGGCTACATCGTGCAGACCAACTACTCCTTTGCCGGGGACAAGGGCATCGGCGCAGGATATATCCGCTATGCCACCGCCGACGCACAGTTCCGGCAGGCCATGGTCTGCAACGAGATGTCGGCACAATACATCCTGCAACAAGGCAGCCGCTGCCTGAAACACTCCCTCACGGGCGTGGACCTGTCCGTGCCGGACAACGGCGATCCTGCCACACAGAAAATGGTATGGTTCGAGGATTTTATCCCCCGCAAGAGCAGCGCCTCGGCAGTGGTCATTGAGGGCGTAAAGCCCGGCGAGTCGCCCGCCCTCACCACAATGTGGACGGTGATGGGCTTCCCCCTCACCTCGGTGGCCATTCCCGTATGGGTCACCCCCCACGGCAAACTGCCCTCACTGCTCACTTACAGCGACAAACTGAAGGACTCCCCCATGTGTCACATGGCCCTTACACTGAAAGACCGGTGTTATCCCGTCAAATGGGGCAGCAGCGCCAAAAAATACATCGACATCCATGCCCTGATCAACCGCGACGGCACCGGGTTCGCGCAGGTCATCCGCCCCCTGGAGAACAGGATCTTCGCCTTGACCGGTGAGAAAATGCAACAGTGGCGGAAAAAGGGCATCAAAGAAAAAGAGGTGACAGAGTACTGGAACCAGCTGGAAGGGATGATCCGGGAGCTATACAGCAAAGAACTGGGAGTAAGCTTGAAGGATGAAGGATGATCGACGAACAAAAGAACACTAACAGCAAAGTATTACCTCTGCGACCTTGACGTTACTTTGCGTCCTCTGCGTGATGCCTTATTATCCATAATCATCAATCTTTTTCCTTCTCATTTTTCTTTTCCGGCGCCAGGATCAGAAAATACCACAGGAACCCGGCGATGAGGGGCAGGATCAGGAAACCGGCCAGCCACATAGTGCGTTGTGCCGGTGTCAGTGTCTTGTTG
>JALVJE010000025.1 GCA_027028505.1 Bacteroidales bacterium | reverse complement strand
CCCAAAATCAGCAATAGAAAATCATAAACGCTTTTCATTGCTGATCGATTAAGGATTTCATCGGTTTTGGTTATTTACCAAAACCGTGAACTCCTAAATCGGGGTTAACCCCAGCTAACGCATTAGTTCAGCTAATCCATAGCTTCCTAATGCGTAATCTGGGTTTATTGTGTTTTCCATCTGGTTAAAGATTAAGATATTCGAGCTCCAGTACCGTCAGATCATACTGGTACAGGTTTTCGACATAGTTCAGTTGTATCTCTTCGGCGTTCATCAGGGTCATGATGAAACGGAAGATATCTATCTCACCGTTCTTGTAACTTTCCACGGCAGAATGATACAGCTCTTTGGAAAGCTTCCGGCCGTGTTTGTCATAATACTGCAATGCTTCTTTGTATTTATTCAACTCATTGAGCAACTGATCTCTTTTGCTTACCAGCCGTTCCCGGTAGTAAGACGCTTCGTTCGTCAGGGCCTCCCATTCGATCCTGGATGATCTTATGCGCGACTTCTGGGCTCCGAACCATACGGGGATCGCCAGCCCGACCGTAAATCCCGGGTATGTTTTTGCATTCTGATAATGGTTGGTCCCCTGAAAATATTCCAGTTGCAGGTCCGGGAACAGCTTGTTCTTCTCCAGCTTGTTCCGAGCGCCGGAGGCTTGCTGTGCATAGTTGTAATAACGGATCCCGGGATTACCTGCCGTGTCTGCTGCCGGCGGGTCCAGCCTGATCAGCTGTTTTTCCGGAACGCTGAAAAGCGTATCCATACCGATCAGCACGGTCAGATGGTGAAGGGCCACCTTTTTCTCTTCCCGCAGTTGCCGGATCTGCGTCATCATTTTCTGCTGCAGGGAAACGGCGTTCAGCTTATCGAGATAGCTGCTCCCGCCCAACTCGTACGCTTTGCCTGCCGCTTCTGCCAGACGGGTGTTGAGACTATCCAGATAACTGAGTATTCCCAGTTTGTGCTGGATGTACACCACCCGGAAATAGGCAGCGGAGACCTGTTTCATCAGATCCCTTTTACGCATCTCATAACGGGCGCCTGTCATCTGCGTTGAATAAGAATACATCCTGCGCCGGGCACTGTACACGGTGGGGAAGTCCAGGCTTTGCTGGATGCCCCACACCTTGATGGGATAGCCGTTCTCTGCCACGTTGTTCTTGTCGTAATTGTAATAGACATCGGTCTTGGCTATGTCAATCGCACTTTTTTCCAGCTGTTGTGCTCCGGCGATCCGCAGCGAATCGGCATGCAGGCCTTTGTTATGCAGAAGGGCCAGGTCGATGGCTTTCTGCCGGTCGAGGGAGATGCCCTGGGCGTGCCCGGAAAAGGGGATCACCAGCAGGAGCAGGGTGACGATGATCCTTCCGGCATTTTTCCTTTTGGCTCTTTTTTGTAACATCCTGTCATAGATAGCGAAGAAAATGGGAAGAACAATAAGTGTCAGGAACGTGGAAGAGACCAGCCCGCCGATGACGACCGTGGCCAGGGGCCTCTGCACCTCAGCGCCGGCAGAGGTGGAGATGGCCATGGGCAGGAAGCCCAAAGCTGCGGCCGAAGCGGTGAGCAATACAGGACGCAGACGCTCCGAAGACCCTTTGATGATGATGGCCTGGATGTCTTTCATCCCCTGGCCCTTCAGCTCCTTGAAAGATTCGATCAGCACGATGCCGTTCAGCACGGCGATGCCGAAAAGGGCGATGAAACCTACGCCTGCCGAGACACTGAAGGGCATGCCCCGTAACCACAGCAGGATGATCCCGCCGATCGACGCCAACGGGATGGCGGTATAGATCATAGAAGCTTCCAGGATCGACCCGAAGGCGAAGTGCAACATGATAAAGATCAGCAGGAGGGAGACCGGCACGGCAATGGCCAGACGTTTTTTCGCACTGCGCAGGTTCTCGAACTGTCCGCCGTAGGTGATGTAATAGCCTGCCGGCAGCTTGATGTGGGCATTGATCCTCTCCTGCACATCCTTCACAACAGACTCCAGGTCTCTGTTCCGCACATTGATGCCCACCACGATCCTCCTTTTGGTGCCGTCGCGGGATATCTTGGCCGGTCCTTTGGTGTAGCGAATATCGGCCAGCTCGGAGAGAGGCACCATCTCTCCACCCGAAACAGGGACATACAAGCGCTGCAGGTTGCGGATATCTTTCCTGTAGCGCTCTTGCAGACGCACTGCCAGGTCGAAACGTTTCTCTCCCTCAAAGATATTGCCGGTGACCAGGCCTGCAAAAGCCAGGGATACCATTCTGTTGAGCTCTTCCACACTCACGCCGTAACGGGCCAGTTTGCCGCGGTCATATTTCACGCTCATCTGCGGCAGCCCTTCCACTTTTTCGACCGTGATGTCCGAGGCGCCCGGTACATCCCGGATGAGCCGGCTGATCTCTTTGGCCTTGGTGCTGAGGATGCCGAGGTCCTCCCCGTAGATCTTCACGGCCACATCCGCCCGCACACCCGTGATCAATTCATTGAAACGCATCTCGATGGGCTGAGTGAATTCATAATCCATGCCGGGGAGCACTGACAGGGCTTTCTTGAAAGCATCCGCCAGACCATCCTTGGTTTGGGCTGTTACCCACTCTTTCCGCGGTTTCAGCTTGATGATCACATCCACCTCTTCCATCGACATAGGGTCGGTAGGTACTTCTGCCGCCCCGATACGGCTGACCACCTGGTCCACCTCGGGGAAGTTCTCCTTCAGGATCTTCTCGATGCGGGTGGTCAGCTCGATGGTTTTGGAGAGGGAGGTGCCTGTTTTAAAGACGGGTTGGATGACAAAATCCCCCTCATCCAGGGTGGGCACAAATTCGCCTCCCATCCTGCTGAAGATATAAAAAGATCCCAGGAGCAGCAGGACGGCCCCGGTGATCACCAGGGTCTTGTGTTGCAGGGAATACTCCAGAGAAGGGATGTACATCTTCCGCAGCCAGTCCATGACACGTTTTGAGATATTCTCTTTTTGCCTTTCGGGCTTCAGGAAAAGGGAGGCCATCACAGGGACGTAGGTCAGACCCATGATCATAGCGCCGATGATGGCGAAAGAGAAAGTAAGGGCCATGGGGCGGAACATCTTGCCTTCTACCCCCGAAAGGGAGAGGATGGGGATGAACACGATCAGGATGATAACCTGGCCGAAGATGGCTGAGCTCATCATCCGCTTTGTGCTGCTGTAGGTCATCGTGTCGAGGATCTCCTGTCGCTCCCGGCCTGTTTTGTTCAGTAGTTTCTCGTAGTTCAGCGTGATGCTGAAAGCGATGAACTCTACAATGATGACCGCCCCGTCGATGATGATCCCGAAGTCGATGGCGCCCAGGCTCATCAGGTTGGCATCCACATGAAAGATATACATCATGGAGATGGTGAAGAGCAGGGCCAGGGGTATCACGGAGGATATCAGCAGGCCTGCCCGGAGGTCCCCCAGCAGGAAGAGCACTACGAGCATGACGATGAGGAACCCGAAGACCAGGTTCTCGATCACGGTCAGGGAGGTCTTGCGGATCAGCTCGCTGCGGTCCAGGAAAGCATTGATATAAACCCCTTCAGGCAGGGTCTTTTGCACCTCCGCCACCCTTTTCTTAACGGCGTTGATCACCTTTTTCGAGTTGGCATGTTTGAGCATCATCACCTGTCCCAAAACCTTCTCTCCCTCGCCATTGCCGGTGATGGCCCCGAAACGTATGGCATGGCCATAGCGTACCTGGCCTACATCCCGCACCAGTATAGGTACACCGTTGTGATTTTTGATCACGATCCTCTCAATATCGGAAAGGGAACGTGCCAGTCCGTCCCCTCTGATAAAATAACTTTCATTGTCTTTTTCGATATAGGCGCCGCCGGCGGTGCTGTTGTTCTTCTCCAGGGCCGTGAACACCTCCAGCGCCGACACGTTCAATGCCCGCAGCTTTTCCGGGTCCAGCGCCACCTCATACTGCTTCAGGAAACCTCCCCAGGTATTCACCTCCACCACGCCGGGGATGCCGGAGAGCTGGCGCTTGACGATCCAGTCCTGGATGGTGCGCAGGTCCATGGCCGAATAAACCGAATCATAACCGGGTTTGGTATCCAGGATATACTGGTAGATCTCACCCAGTCCCGTGGTGATGGGGCCCATCTCGGGAGAGCCAAAGCCTTTGGGGATCTTTTCCTGTGCCGTCCGTATCTTCTCGGCAATGAGCTGGCGGGGAAGGAACATGCCCATCCTCTCCTCAAAGACGATTGTCACCACGGACAAGCCGAACTTGGAGACCGACCGGATCTCTTTCACGCCCGGCAAATTGGCCATCTCCAACTCGATGGGATAGGTGATGAACTTCTCCACATCCTGGGTGGAGAGATTGCGGGAAGTGGTGATGATCTGTACCTGGTTGTTCGTAATATCCGGTAAAGCGCCGATCGGGATCTGCGTGATGGAGAACAGGCCGAAAACGACCATGGAGAGCGTGAAAAGAATGATGATCAGCTTGTTCTTCAGGCTGAACCGGATGATGTGATCAAGCATGGGAGATCCAGATAAAATATGATGTTACACCAAAAATAACAAATAATTGCATAAACAAGGGATATACATACAATAACTGACTTGTGTATGTAGAAATGCACCTGCCCCCTGACGGATCTCCTATTTTATAAAAAACTGCAACTGTACCGTTGCAAAATATTTTTGGATCCGGTTTTCCGAGAGTTGGTAATAATTATCCAGAGATACTTTTAGTTTATAGCTTTTGATCAACAGGTTGTATCCTGCCCTGATATAAGGTTTATCAGATGTGCCGGCGATGAGGTCTTTGTATTTTTCCCAGGAGAGCACTATCTGGCTTTTGCGGATCGTCAGGGCCGAAAGGATGTAATACCCGTCGGCTGTCTCCCCGTCGAAACCGGCATGCAAATATTCTCCCTGGATCAGGAAATATTTGCTGCTGAACATGGCAAAAAAGTTGTACCGGATATCATTCCCCGTGAAAAAAACAGTATCGGGGAGCACAAAAGGTATTCTGAGATCTTCAGCTTTTCTGTACTGGAAGGAGTATCCCACCTGAAGAGAGTTGTTTTGCCAGGGAATGTCTAGACCGGTCTTGTGTGTGATCATGAAACCGGTGTTATTAAGCCGGTATTCCAGAATTCCGTAACCGTTGAAGATACCCAGGCTGGTCTGCACAAGATGGTTACGGCTGGTGAGGGTGCCTTGTACACCCAGGTCGCGTACTCCCAGTGTGCCGTCGGGGATGAGGGTGTTGATGACCTTTGCCCTTTCGATGGGAGGTATAAGGTAGTCATGCTGAAAACGCTGGAGACTGTATTCGGGGACGAACTGCCCCATCTCCAGAGAGAAAATGCCGGTACGATACCCCAGTTTTACATCCTGCAGGAAGAATTTTTCTTTGTGAAAACTGGAAAAGGTAGTTTGCACTTTGAAAGACCAGTGATCGGAAAAGCCGGGGCCTGACCGCATCCATAACTTCAGTCTTCTTAATGCGAAACCGAAATGATCATTAAAATTGGTAGTGGACCTCAACTGGATATAACCGTTCCAGTCGATCTTCTGATCTAGAGGGGGATCTACTATACCCTGTGCGGGGAGCCGGTAGAGTACCAGAAAAAGAAAGACCCCCGTGAGGACCCTTCTTTTCATTACCGGGTTTGTTTGTAGATTCTGCCGGGTTTCAGCAATCCTGCAAGATCCTCGTTGCCGGCTGCGATCCATCTTACATCCAGTCCTTTGGAGAGAAGATAGATGTATGCCCAGGCAGCCCGGGTGCCGGAAGAGCAGAAAGCGCCGATAAAACGGTCCCGGGGCAGCTCCTCCCACCGGTCCGGCAGCTCATCCACCGGAATGTTCACGGTCTCGATATTGAAATGTCTGAGATCGAAACGCAGGGTCTCTACCTCTTCAAGGGCCCGGACATCCAGGAAAAGAGCGTTCTCTTTTTCCAGGAATTTTTCTGCGGAGATCTTGTGCAGTCCACTCCCGCAATAGGCCAGCGTCATCTTTTTCAGGGTTGCATCCATTTTGACAGGTT
>JALVJE010000024.1 GCA_027028505.1 Bacteroidales bacterium | reverse complement strand
AGCAGGAACTTTTCCACCGATTCGGTCAGTTTGGCCCCGCCAACACCATAGAAACGCAGGCGGCCGCCAAAGGTCTTCATCAGTTTTTTCCCGGCCATGCGGTTCAGACGCTTGCGGAAGAACGGGATGCTGTACAGACGCTTCATGAAAGCGCTCTTCTCAAAAGCGGGGACGATCTGTTTCTTGTGTATCTTTTCTATGATCAGCGGCACGGTGAGCATGACCGTAGGCCGTACCTTTTTCAGGGCAGGAAGCAACACCGAGGGTGTGGGAGGTTTTTTCAGGTAGTAGATCACCGATCCCGAAAGCAGGGGGACGATAAAACCGATGGTATTCTCATAGGTATGCGACAGGGGCAGGATGGAGAGAAAGACATCCTCTTCGCCGATGGGATGCACGTTCTTGCTCTTGATACCGTCAAAGATGATGTTGCGGTGGGTGAGCATGACCCCTTTGGAACGGCCTGTCGTGCCGGAAGTATAGATGATCAGGGCCAGGTCTTCTTCGTCCACCTCGTATTCTTTTGCCGGCCGGCCTTCCGGGTCATAGGAGGGCGCCCCGCCCCGCAGGAGGCTGAAGTCCTCCAGGCTGACGATCACGGGAGAGACCGTGTCCGGCAGGTCTTTCACTTTGGAGGAGAGGTTTTTTCCGACGAACAGCATCTTTGCCCCGGAGTGCTCCAGAAACTTACGGATCTCGCCGGCATGGAAATCTGGCAGTAAGGGTATGGCCACCGCTCCCACGGAGGTGATCGCCAGGTAGACCACCACCCAGTGGGGGCTGTTGTTCCCCAGGAGGGCCACATGATCTCCTTTGCCAATGCCCGCCTTTTCCAGGAAAGCCATGACGCTCTCCACCCTTTTCGCCGTCTCGCCGTAGGTAAGCTCTTTCTCCCCCACGAAAGCGAGGAAGGGATGGTCCGGGATCCGGGCCGCCTGCCACCGGAAACGGGCAGGAAGGGTCATTTTTATTGTTTCATCCATCATAAGCAGATCAGAGGAGATCCCTTTTCAGGGCGATCATTTTCAGGGCGGTGACGGCCGCTTCCTCCCCTTTGTTGCCATGCCTGCCCCCGGCGCGATCCAGCGCCTGGTCCATATTGTCCACCGTCAGCACGCCAAAAACAAAAGGGATGTTGTATTTCATGTTCAGTTCGGTGATGCCGTGGGTGACGCTCTCACAGATATACCGGAAATGGGGTGTCTCCCCCTGGATCACACAGCCCAGACAGATGACCGCCTCGACGCCGGAATATTCGGCCATCCACTGGGCTCCCATGGTCAGCTCAAAGCTGCCGGGCACATGCTTCAGGAGGATGTCCTTCTCCTCCACACCGTATCTCCTGAGGGTATCCACTGCCCCCCGTGCCAGGGCCTCTGTGATCTCGGCGTTCCATTCCGACACAACGATGCCGACGCTCGTTCCTTCGCCGGAAGGAACAGAGGCAGGATCATGATCGGAAAGGTTCTTTTTCTTCTCCATGGGATAAGGATCGGTCAACAATGTTACTGTGCGTTGTTGCCCAGTTTTTTCTCCAACTCCACCCGGGTGATATATTTCTCAATATTCTGGCCTTCCTTGCTCTTGGGATATTTGTCCTTGATCTCCCGGTAACATTCGAGGGCCTTGTCCAGATCGCCCAGGTCTTCCAGCACCTCTCCCGCCTTGATGAGATAGATCGGCGTTACGAGATCGGTCTTTCCCTTGCGGGCTGCCTCCAGGTAGTATTTGGATGCCGTCTCCTTGTCCCCCATCTGCATATAGGCATCGCCGACGGCCCCCACAGCGATCACCGAAAGCATCAGGTCATCGCTTTTGAAGGATTTCAGGCGCTCGATGGCATCTTCATACTGTCCCAGGTTCAGGTAACTGATGCCGGCATAGTATTTGGCCAGATTGGCGGCCTTGGTCATTTTGTATTCATCGATGATATCCAGAAAACCGGGATTGTTCCCGTCGCCGTTCAGGGCCAGATTGAAAGAATCCCGCTCGA
>JALVJE010000023.1 GCA_027028505.1 Bacteroidales bacterium | reverse complement strand
CTTTATCTTCGCCAGATAAATACTCGCCTTTCCTTCATGTGACGAATAGTAGCTCATCCAGAGGATGTTGCCACGCCGCACCAGACCGGGGTAACTGTTGTCACCGCCGCTGGGCAGCACCAGCAGGTCTGAAAGAGTCCTCTGGTCGTCGAGGCGGGCCACACAGGTCTTCGGCTGATCATCTACATACATCCTCCCCGCACAGACATACTTCCCCGGCGCCAGCACCAACAGGTCCGGACCACCGATGTACCTGCCTACCGCTTTATAGGTCCAGTGCGTATAGGGATATTTCGCCTTGCCCAGGAAAGCGCTCCGGTCGCCGCCGGCGGTACGTATCAGAGCGATCATATTGTTATACTTATCAAAGCGGAGGGTCACTTCGTTGGGCTGGTTGCGGGGCGTATGAAGGGTAGCCACGGGGGTGAAGACAAAGCCGTCCTCGCTCTTCTCCAGCCAAATGGCGTTGGTATCCCCTTTGTAAGAGATCACATACTCATATTTCCCATGCCATATGGGTCGCCAGGGCCAACGGTCACGGATGCTGATGGGCTCGGGATCGCCCCAGTGAACACCATCTTTCGAGTAGGCTACACGGGGCGCCATGCCCACGGCCTTTTTCCCGATATACAGCGCTACGCCGATGTTGAGCATGAGGCTGTCACCATGGGCCACACTGATCTTGGGATCGCGCATATCAAAGACCACGGTGTGCTCCTTCTCCGGCATCTTAAAAAAAGCCACCGGTTCCCATTCTTTCCCGTCGCGGCTGCGGATAACCCGCACATGCCCTTCATCACCGCCGGCATGAGATTTCCCTTCACGGAAGGTACAGTAAAAATAACCCTTGAACCAGGTGAGGTCGGTGAAAGAGTTGTACTCCCCGTAATCCCATATCTTTTGCACCTCCAGCAACTGCAACCCATGAGCAGAGGTCTGTCCTCTCAGCATGAACAGGGGACTTTCAACCATGAACAATCCTGTACTCAACACGATAAACCATAAAAATCGCTTCATGATCCGGTATTTGGGGGCTAAAGTAAGAAAAGTAGTTCATAGTTCATAGTTCATAGTTCACAGTTCACTGTTCACTGTTCACTGTTCGTGGTTTGAGGTTTGAGGTTTGAGGTTTGAGGTTTGATGCGCCTGCGGCGCGTTTGTGGTTCGTGGTTAGGAGCAGGGGGTAACAGATCGGTATTTATCGTTAAATTTATAACTATATTGATAGGATATTTATAAAATATTTTGTAACTTACGGGGTTAAGGAATTGCCTAAGGCTTAACCGTATCATCATGTTTTCTGTGTCATTTATCAGCCCGTTTGCGCCCTTCGGAACAGGAAGGGTACAGATGTAATTCGTGAATTTTATAATTTTTTGTCATTGGGTCCGATAAAACTGAAAACAAAATATCCACACGATGTCATCCAGTCTTCCGTGCAATATACCGGTTGTTCTGGAATACGTTGCCAGGAACATCTTCACGGGGAATGGACATTCCGCGCCGGATCTTTCCTTTTTTACCGAAGGGAGACCGCTGCCGGCTCCCGGATTCAGGATTCTGGACGTGGGGGCAGGTTTCGGCAAATGGGGATTCCTGATCCGTGACACCTTTGATGTGGCCTGTTTCCAGCATTTCACAAAAGAGGAGTGGACCCTGGACATCACGGCCATCGAACCTTTTCCGAAATGCATCACACCCCTGCAGGAGCACATCTACAACAGGATCATCCGGAAAGACCTTTTTGAGTGCCTGGATGAACTGGGGAATTTTGACCTGGTGATATTCGGGGATATCATCGAGCATCTGGAAAAAGAAAAGGGATACGAAGCCCTTGACAGATTATTTGAGCATACCGGCAACATCATCATCTCCACCCCCAACGGGTACCTGCCCCAGGGCGCCTGGGCCGGCAACGAAAGAGAGGTACACCGCTCCGGCTGGACCCTGCAGGATTTCGGAAAATATCATATTGTAGAGCACAGGATCGTGGAAGACTCCCTTTTCAGGGGTGTCCTTGCAAACATCCCCGGAACAACCGAAGAAGTGAAGAAACCGATATCTATTCTGATCCTCTGGATAAAAAACAGATAAGGAGGAAACATCATGAAAAAAAGAATACTTTTCATCAGCGGATCGGTCGGGTTAGGGCATATCACCCGCGACCTGGCCATGGCCCGGGCCATCCGGTCACAGGAACCGGAGGTTGAGATCGTCTGGCTGGCCGGTAAGCCGGCAGACAGGGTACTAAAAGAAAAAGGCGAGCAGATGCTCCCCGAACGCTACGTCTGGGAGGACGAAACCAGTGTGGTGGAAGCCACCTCCGACGGTACCGGTCTGAATCTCATCCGGTACATGATAGAAGTAAAAAAGCATGTATGGACCAGACATGTACCGGTATTCCGGGAGATCATGAAAAATGAGAAGTTCGACCTGGTCATAGGGGATGAGACATATGCCCTTTCTATCGCCATCAAAGAGAGGAAAATGAGCATTGACATCCCCTTTTTCATGATCTACGATTTTATCGGGGTGGATACGACAGGCGGCGGCCTGTACGAGAAGCTGGCGGCGTACATCACCAACCGCAACTGGGTCAAACCGGTCCCCGACCTTTTGCAATACTGCTTTATCGGGGAGGCTGAAGATGTGCCGGACAAGCCATTCGGGTTGCTTCTCCCGAATCGCCGGGAATGGACACGACAAAGGTGCCATATCCTGGGTTATGTAGTGCCTTCTGATCCAGAAGCTTACAGGGACAGGGCAAAGATCAAAGCCAGACTGGGATATGATGAGCGTCCGCTTATTGTTGTTTCGATCGGCGGGACCAGTGTAGGCAGGAACCTGCTGGATCTCAGCGCACGGGCCTTCACGATCCTGAAGCAAAAGAACCCCTCCGTTCAGATGGTGCTGGTGTGTGGTCCGCGCCTGGACACTTCATCGCTGGATGTGCCGGAGGGAGTGAAGGTAAAAGGTTTTGTGGAGGACCTCTATGAACACTTCGCTGCCTGTGACCTGGCCGTCGTACAGGGCGGCAACACGACCACCATCGAACTGACAGCCCTCCGTAGGCCTTTTATCTGTTTCCCGATCGAAGGCCATTTCGAGCAGATGCAGATCGCAGAACGGCTGCAACGTCACGGCGCCGGCGTAACGATGACCCTCTCGGCCACCACGCCCGAAGCGCTTGCCGAAAAAATGGAAGAGAACCTGGGAAAAACTGTGGACTATGCTCCTATCCCGACCGACGGCGCCCGCATGATGGCACAGCTTGTCACAGAGACACTCGGATCAAACTGATCCCACGAATCTCCGGCATGGTGCCAGGGAGGTGTCGGTGATATCTGACAACAAAAGCAAAGAATAGTTTACATCCACTTACATCCAATAGAAACATAATAAGAAAATGAAAAAGTATAAATTTTTCTTTATGGGAGTTTTCGTGTGCCTCTTTCTTTTTCGGGGCACACCGGGTTTTCCACAGTGTCCGGGACCGCTGTACATGCCTGAGAATATCACGCAGGCTTACCAAATGAAAACACGTTCCCCGGACGGCAGGCCGGGCCCGGCCTACTGGCAGAACCACGCCGATTACCACATCCGTGTACAACTGATCCCCCGTACACGGATGGTCACAGGAGAGGAAACCATCCTGTATTACAACGAAAGTCCGGATTCGCTGGACCGTCTGGTGCTGCGTCTCTATCAGGACTACCTGAAAAAAGGTAATTTCCGGGATTTTGCTGTCGACACCAATGATCTGCACGACGGTGTCAGGCTTAGCCGATTGTCCGTGGATGGCACAGATCTCACCCTGACAGACAACTCCTCTGTCGTACGTGAAGGTACCAACCTTATCATCCGCTTAAAACAAATGATCCCGCCCCACAGCACTGTCCAGGTAAGTGCGGAGTGGCAGTTCCCTCTTCCGCTGCATTCATCTAACCGTTACGGGGCCATGGATTCAACAGCTTTTTTTGTGGCTTACTGGTATCCGCAGATCGCTGTATATGATGATATTGACGGATGGGATGTCTTCAGTTTCCACGGTATCCAGGAGTTTTACAATGATTTCAACAACTTCGATGTTGCCATCACCGTGCCCCGCGGCTTTGTGGTGTGGGCCACAGGCCGTCTGCAAAATCCCGGAGAGACACTGAGCCCGGTTTGTCTGTCCAGGTACCGTAAGCTCTTTACAGATACATTGCTCCTGCACATAATCACGCCGGAGGACCTGCGCGCCGGTTCAGTCACCGTGGATAAGCCGGAGATCACCTGGCGTTATACAGCCCGCCGGGTCACAGACTTTGCCTTTGCCACCAGCAACCGTTACCTGTGGGATGCCGTTGCCTTGCCGGCAGAACAACACCCGGACGGCAGGATCCTGATCTCTGCCGCTTATGAGGAAGGCGCAAATTATCTGCCTCAGGCCGCTGAGACACAAAAGCAGACCATCCGGTACTTTTCGCAAGAGATGCCCGGGGTACCCTTTCCTTTTCCTTCTTTCACATTGTTCCGGTACAGAGGAGGGATGGAATTCCCCATGATGAACAGTCAGGGGGTGGTGGAGAATTTCCCCTATCATATCTTTGTCGTCACCCATGAGCTGTCACACAGTTATTTCCCGTTGCTGGTGGGTGTAAACGAACGCAAATATGCCTGGATGGATGAAAGCTGGGCTATGCTGCTGCCCCTGGAACTGCAAAACCGCATACTTAAAAAAGACATATCGGTTGTACTGGGAGCGAGTTTATATGAACCCTTTGTCGGCGGTGAATTTGACATACCCCCTATGGTGCCTTCCATCATATTCGGGCCCGACTGTTTCGACGAATACCGCTACAATGTATATGCAAGGCCTTTCGTAGCATATAAGCTACTGATGCAAATGACCGGCAAAAAGCATTTTCTGGCTGCACTGCAGGAGTATATCCATCGCTGGCGGGGCAAACACCCTGTGCCATACGACTTCTTCTTCAGTATCAATGATGCTCTGGGAGAAGACCTGAGCTGGTTCTGGAAACCCTGGTTCTTTGAGTTTGCCGCACCCGATATGGCCATTACCGGTGTAAACAGCAAATCCGGCAAAACAATGATAACAATTACCAATAAAGGCGGACTACCGCTGCCCGTTCACCTCACGGTCACCTATGCTGACGGAACGAAGCGGACCGTAACCAGACCCATGAACGTCTGGGCTGAGGGAGATACCTCCATAAAGATCGATCTTCCTTTTACTGCACCTGTTCATAAAATAGAATTGGGGAAAAGTGGCATTCCGGATGTCAATAAGAAAGATAATGTTTTTGTCCCGGGACAATTATAGTCAGATCATAAAAGAACACAAGATCTTACGGATAACCGGATGTATCGGCATTGTGGCCGCCCTGACGGGCTTCACGGCCGACTGGTTCTTGTATGGCGGTTTTTACGGTGGCGCTGAGTTCGGCACGGTCTCCCGGGAGATCATGGGAAGGATCTCCAACGCCCGGCTCATGACGGGCGGATTACTGGGACCCATTGAAGCGGGTTTTTATATCATCGGGTTCTGGCACATGTTCCTGGCGCTGAAACCGGGCGGAAAGATACCGGCTGCCATCACCTTCGGCGGACTGAGCTGGGCCGTGATCCTCGGCTCCGGCGCCTACCACTCGTCTTTTGTCTTCCGGGGGTTGCTGCTGAGAGCACAGAACACTATCACCGACCAGCAATTTGAGGGGTTCCGCTTATTGACGGCAGACACTCTGCAATATATGCATCTGCTGTACAACGTCATGTTCGTGACCGGATTGGCGGCCACAGTGATATTCCTGTGGCTTATCCTGTTCCGGAAAACTTATTATCCCAGGTGGATGGTGCTGTTCGTGCCGACTTTATGGGTGCTGGTTCTGCCACCCATCACAAGACATATTCCTGCTCCTTTGGGGGGCATGCTCCACGGAGGATCCATGAACCTTTCTTTCCTGCTTTATTTCACGGTATCCACGCTCCTGTTGTGGAAGTCCGGTACTGAAACGGAAAGTGAATGAGATAAATGATGCCTGCGGCAGGTGCCTTTATACTTTTTCCTTACTCTGTTATTAGGCTGCGATGCAGATGAAAATAGTTCGCTTCGCGAACGAAATTTACTCGCTAACGCTCGTGTAATTAAGTAGTAATTTGCTCACTCCGTTCGCGAAATTATGTAGCTGCATGCTTTCCCCCCCAATACCACTACTCCATCATTCCAATCTTCTATTCTTCCCTTCTTATTCTTTCACCCGGATCGTGCTCAGCAACTGCAACTGTGACAGGTTAGTGATCCGGTACTGGAACAGTCCGTCCTCACCGATCATCAGCAATGAAGCAGGCAGCGGGATCACATCATAGGCATTCACATCCGGATAGGTTGCCGTAACAAGCATATTCAGCGGATCGCGGGCATCCATCACTTTCAAACCGTGTTTCCCGTCACATACGAAAAGTATGGTATCGACCACGGCCAGGCCGTGCGGATTCCCGAAATTGTAGGATCTTTTAAGTGCCGGATGGTAAAGATCTGAAATATCGATCACATCCAGACGGTTCACGGAAGAACCGCATCCGTCCCCGCCATGCAGGGTCACATAAGCATAATCCCCCTGAACCACCACAGGATCACAACTCAGAATATGGGTAATGATCGAAATAAAGGCCGGATTGAGCGGGTCCTGAAGATCGTATACGGACATGCCGTTGCGGGTGCCGAAGAAAAGTTTTCCCTCATGCTGGAAGATCGTTTCTGCAGCGCCCCGGAGCCGCATTTCGTTTTCCTTGTACATCACCTCCGGATCATCCACCCTGATGATCTTCAGGTCACTGTTACCGGTAAGCACATAAAGCCACTTGTCATTCAAAGAGAACCGTGCCATAGAACCGCCTATGCCGATGCTGACACCTCCCTCACCCCCGTTCATCAGGTAAGGAACACCTCCTTCAGCAGATCCTTTGAGCCCGTCATAGTTAAAAAAGACAGGTCCGGGATAAGGATAAGGCCTCACATGGATCTCTTTTCTTACCTTCTTTTTCTCCCAGCGGACGATCACCCCTTTTGTCCGGTCCACATTCTCATAATCAACAGGATAATCCCCATCGGTTGGAGGGGTAATATAGGGCAGGATGTCCCTGGCCCTCCCTTTTTCCACAATATGCTGCGGATCGGAAATATCCAGTGCCACCAGGTCTACATAGCTGTCGGCAAACAAAATATTGTTCCGCACCGCCATATCCACATTCCCCGGAATATCAATAAAAGCAAGGGGTACAGGATGGGCAGGATCGCTGTTATCGACCACATGGATCCCCTTCAAATACTCATTGATAAAAATTAATTGGTCTTTTACATAGATTTTGCCCGGTTTTTGCAGGGAATCGGGAGAAGAGGCCTGTATGGGCTTACGCAGGTCCTCATACGAGAGATAAACGGGTTCATAAAAGATCTGTTCCTGAATGATCTTATCTTGACATCGGGAGAAAAGAAGGATGATGCTCAAAACGAAAATAATACGCCCCCAGGTTTTCATAGCAGTAGGTATTTAATGAAACATAATAAATAAATACAAAAATCACACCAAACCTTTAAATCCAATCAAAATGAGACCTTCTAACCGATCAAAAAAAAATTGGTTCCTGCAGATCCTTGTCCTTTTGCTCCTGTTACCCGGGACAGGCTCTCTCTCACTGGCTGCAGGACCTCTCTCCTCACCAGAAAAGAATACAGCTCAGGAAAAAGCCCCTGAGAAACAAAATGCCGCCAAAGGCAGGTACATGGCCTTCTTCTCGCTGGGGATGCTGCCGGGCAGCACGGATATCATACAGACTACCCCCATAAGTCTGGGGATGAGCCATGGATATTACACCAACGGTATATATATCGGCGGGGGAATGGCGGTAGAGAACTTCGAACCCGCATTTTTGCCGGTTTTCGCCGACTTGCGTCTTATTATGAACCGGCATGGAAAAGTACAACCCTGGATCAAAACGATCCTGGGCAAGACTTTCCTCTTTCCCGGATCTTCCGGTCAGGAATGGGAGAAGACCAAAGGTAAGATCGTGACAGGCGTCGGGGCCGGGCTCTCTTACCCGGTAAGCTCACGCAATGCATTTTATTTTTACCTGGGTTACAGATTCATGAAATACACAGAGGAGTATACCGGCAACCCGCAAAACCCCGTAACGAACGATTACAGGTTCAACCGAATGGAATTCCGTGTAGGGTTAAGCTTTTAGGAACAAGGAAATAGGGAAGCTCCCCGTCCGACCGGACGGTCGTCCGGGCAGGGATGCTCGAAGTCGGAGCGAAGCGGAGATCCCGGCTTGCCGGGGCTCGAAGCTCGAATGAATGATAAAATAATTGAAAATATATTTCCCTTCATAGCCATTTACTCCCTACTCCCTTACTCATCGCTTAAAATTCATCGGTCTTCCCATCATTCCATTATTCCATTATTCCATTATTCCATTCTTCCCCTCTTTCATTTTGCATTCTCCCTTCTCTTTTCTTAGCTTTATCCTCATTATTTTAAGGATACTTTTTAAAGCCAGCTAAAATGGACAAGGAAGAGATCAAAACCTATATGGAAGAGGCTCAGGACCATCTGAAGAATGAGCTGCTGCCTTTCTGGACCTCCCGGATGACGGACCGCGAGAACGGGGGCTACATCACCCATTTCGACGAGGAGGGTCGTGACACGGGCGAGGACGAGAAGTCGCTCATCGCCCAGACGCGGTCGGTGTACACCCTCGCCTCGGCCCACCGTGCCGGCTACGGCGACGGAGAGCTGGCCGCCCTGGCCGCCCACGGCGTCGACTACCTGCTGAAGAAGATGTGGGATACGAAGCAGGGCGGTTTTTTCTGGATGACCGACCGCCGCGGCAACGTCACCAACGACCGGAAGATCCTCTACGGTCAGAGCTTCGCCATTTATGCCCTGAGCGAATACACCCTGGCCACGGGCGATCCCCTGGGAAAAGAGTATGCCGAAGAGCTCTTCCGTCTCATACAGACCCATGCCACCGACACCTATTACGGCGGTTACTTTGAGATGTTCGGCCGCGACTGGACCCTCGCCGGCCCCGGCGCCGAAGGAGGCGACCGCAAGACCCTCGACGTGCACATGCACCTCATGGAGGCTTTCACCACCCTGTACGAGGCTACACATCGCGACACCCACCGCCGCAAGCTGCAGGAAGACATCGACATCCTCCTCAACAGGATGCTGCACCCGGAATACAAGACAGGCATCCCGCAATTTTGGGCCGACTGGCGCATAGCGCCCCAGATCAAGTTTAACATCATCTGGGGATGGGACCGCTATTCGGAAGAAGGCACCAAAAGCAACCCTACCGACAACACCTGTTACGGTCACAACGCCGAACTGGCCTGGCTGCTCATCCATGCCATGAAAGTACTGGACAAAGACCCGGAGGAGTACCGCGACCTGCTGGTAAAGATCTTCGACCACACCCTGGAGAACGGCATCGACCGGGAGTATGGCGGCGTCTTTGTCGAAGGACCCCATGCCGGGGGCGTATACGACCGCGAGAAAGAGTTCTGGCAACAGGCCGAGGTGATGACCGCCATGCTGGATGCCTGCCTGCTCACCGGCGAAAAAAAATACTGGGAAGCATATAAAAACGTGCACCGCTTCGTCTTCGACAAGGTCATCAACCGGAAAACAGGCGAGTGGTATCCGCTCCTCACCCGTGAGGGCAAACCCATCTGGACCCACATGGGCCACTCATGGAAGATCAACTACCACACCGTGAGAGCGATGGTGCAGGGGATAGAGAGGATGAAGAGGATGGTAAGATAGAAGGCAGAAGTAATAAGGCAAAAGGCAGAAGGAAGTTCCAGGTTCCAGGTTCCAGGTTCCAGGTTCCAGGGCTGATCCACCACGACACGACGAACACCGAATACCGAATGTCGAATTTTGATTTTTGAATCACTACTGTCCGAGATAAATCTGAAATATGCTTGTATTATGCAGATAACTAACACTACTGAGAAAAATACAGTGATAATGCCCCTACAAATCAGCCAGTCACCCTGAGCCTGTCGAAGGGTCAGACTGGCGAAATGATTGACTTAATAACCAGTAGTCTATGCTTCGACAAGCTCAGCATGACTGCCTAGATTAGGCTCTTTTTAATTTTTGTCGGACACCAATGATTTTTGAATGATGATTTATGAATAACTACTAAATTACTACTTAATTTCGCGAGCGCCCCGCCTTTGTCCCGGCAGCCGGGACTACAGCGGGCAAGGCAGCGAGCTAATTTCTACTTAATTTCAACCCGACGTAGTCGGGGTTAATTTCGCGACCAACGGGAGCAAATTACGTGAGCGAAGCGAACTAATTTCGGCTGCAAGCAGCCTAATGACCACTGTACGAAAACCGAATAACTACCGAATGACTACTGTATGACCACTATACAAGACAAAAGGAAGCCCGAATTACTTTGAACTATGAACTATGAACTATGAACTATGAACTATGAACTAAACCTCCCGTTGTGAGCATTTCTTTAGGTTTATCGGACTGGATCGTGGGCCTGGTGGTCCTGCTGGGCAGCCTGGGCACGGGGCTGTACATGGCCTGGCGTACGCGTGCCGGGCGGGACAGCTCCAGCTTCTTCCTGGGAGGCCGCAGGATCCTCTGGCCCGTCGTGGGGGCTTCGCTCTTCGCCACCAACATCGGCGCCGAGCACCTGGTAGGCCTCTCCGGCGATGCTTACCGCTACGGCCTCTCGGCCGGCTCGGTGGAGCTGACCACCTTCATCACTCTGGGCATCGCCAGCGCCATCCTCTTCCCCTACTACCTGAAGAACAGGGTGTACACCATCCCCGAGTTCCTGGAACTGCGTTACAACCGCAATGCCCGTATCTTCTTCTCCGGGCTGATGCTGCTGATCAGCATCATGACCAAGCTGGCCTTCACCCTCTTCGCCGGGGCGCTGGTGCTCAATGGCGTGCTGGGATGGAACGTGATGACCACCGTCGTCGTCACGGGTCTGGTGGTGGCTGTCTTTACCATGCTGGGCGGGTTCACCGCCGTAGCCTGGACCGACAGCATACAGGCCTTCATCATGATCCTGGGCATGGCCATCGTGCTGTTCATCGGTCTGGACAAGGTGGGCGGCTGGAGCGGGCTGGTGGCGAGAGCCCCGCAGGCCGTGCATATAGGCACCACGCTGGACGACCCGGCCTATCCTTTCTGGGGCATCCTGGCCACGGCCTTTTATGCCGGCGTCTTCTACTGGGGCATGGACCAGGTGAATGTGCAGCGGGTGCTGGCGGCGCCCAACCTGCGGCAGGCCCGCTGGGGCGCCATGTTCGCCACCCTCCTCAAGCTGATGCCTATCTTCATCTTCGCCCTCCCCGGCGTCATCGCCTACGCCCTCTACCCGGGACTGGGAGAGGCCGAGTCGAAGCAGACCTTCCTCCTGCTCATCAACCGGCTGCTGCCGCAGGGGCTGCGCGGACTGGTGCTGGCCTCGCTGATGGCCGCACTGATCACCTCCCTTATCGCCGTGCTCAATTCGGTGTCCACCCTCGTCGTACGGGATTTTGTGGTGGGATACCGGAAAAGCATCTCAGAGAAAAAACAGGTCCTCGCCGGCCGTCTCACCATCCTGGCTGTCACCCTCCTGGGCATCGGCGCCGCCTGGCTGGTCTATAAGAACGAGGAGGGGCTTTACAAATATCTGCAGACCATCTCGGCCTATCTGGTGCTGCCGGTCTTCCCGGCGATCCTCTTCGGCATCGTCAGCAAAAAGGTGACCCTCAAAGGGGCCACCGTCTCGGTTTTTGTGGGACTGGCCTTTGCCACTCTGTTCGTGATCGACCAGTTCGCCGGCCCGGAGACGGGCAGTCGCCTCTTCCCATTCCTGCACCATCCCCTGACGCTCAACTTCGGCTTCCGCGGTCTGTGGGCCATCCTCATCACCAGCGCCATCCTTTTTGCCGTCTCGGCCTTTACACCGAAAACCGACCCGGCCCGCCTGGAAAAGACCACTATCAACTATGCGAAACGGTTTGAAAAGTTTGAAGGACTGAAAGACTGGCGCCTGCAATGGCTTCTCCTCACCGCCGTCACCCTGGCGATCTATGTGTGGCTTTTCTGAAACCATCTGAAATTTTGTATAATCCCCAGCCTTTTCATAGCTTTAGGGACATTTATCTCACTTTTATCATCATGATGAACATCCTCCGGAAATCTTTTCTGATCCTCATCACGATCATCACGGGACTTCTCTTCTCCTGTCACTCCGGTACAAAAAGATCCGAACGGGAAAGACCCAGCATCATCCTCCTGTTGGCGGATGACCAGGGGTACGGCGATCTGGGTTTCACCGGCAATCCGGTGATCGAGACGCCCAACATCGATGCCATGGCCCGCCAGAGTGCCATCATGGAGAACTACTACGTCAGTCCCGTGTGTGCCCCCACACGTGCCAGTCTGATGACCGGCCGCTATAACTACCGCACGGGTGTCACCGACACTTACATAGGTCGCGCTATGATGCACACCGGCGAGGTGACCATCGCCGAGGTGCTGCGGGATGCCGGCTATGCCACCGGCATCTTCGGCAAATGGCATCTGGGCGATAACTACCCCATGCGGCCGCAGGACCAAGGATTTGACGAAGTGCTGATGCTCAGGGGCGGCGGGCTATGTCAGCCCTCGGACCCCTTTGAGAATCACAACCGGTACACCGATCCGGTTCTCTTCCACAACGGGAAGAAGATACAGACCCACGGTTTTTGTACGGATGTTTACTATGATTATGCGATCACCTTTATCAAAAAAAATGTAAAAAAGGGAAAACCTTTTTTTGCCTATATCCCCACCAACGCCCCCCACGCTCCTTTTCATGACGTACCCAACGATCTCAAGGAATATTATCTGAATAAACCCAACCTCACTTCCATTTCTCTGGAGAAAAAGCCCGATGCGGACAAGCTGGCGGCGATCTGTGCCATGATCACCAACATCGACCAGAACGTGGGGCGTTTACTGAAAACCTTGAAGGAGCTGGGAATAGATAAAAATACGATCGTCATCTATACCAGTGACAACGGACCCAACACACGCCGGTATGTCGGTGATATACGCGGCAAAAAAGGCGAGGTGCTGGACGGAGGTATCCGGAATATGTTCTTTCTGCGGTGGCCTGCCGTCTTCAAAGGAGGTGAAAAGAGCGATGTACGGGTGGCCCACTATGATGTGATGCCCACCCTGCTGGATGCGGCGGGGGTGTCCGTCCCCCGGGGGCTCCGGCTCGACGGCCGCAGCTTCCTCCCCCTGCTGAAGGGCAAAGAGAAGGGATGGCCGGAGCGGAAACTTTTTCTGCAATGGCATCGCGGCGATGTGCCGCAACCTTTTAAACGGTTTGCCGAAGTGGGCCAGGAATGGAAGCTGCTGAGCATGGACAGTGCCCGCTTCGAACTGTACAACCTGCAGGAAGATCCCGGCGAGACAAAAGATCTTTTCGATCAGCATCCGGACCTGGCCCGGCGGATGGAGCAGAATTACAGGACCTGGTACCGGGATGTCTCCTCCACCCGCCCGGATAACTATGCCACCCCCCGTATCATCATCGGCAACGACGCCGAGATCACCTCTGTCCTCACGCGCCAAGACTGGAAAAGGGACGGCGGCCGGGGCTGGGGCAACCGGGGACACTGGTTTCTGCGACTGGAGCAGCCGACCCTTTTTGACATCACGGTCGAGACAGCCGAGCCCAGACCCGGCTGGCAGGTATCTCTCAGCGTGGGGGACATCCACCGCCAGGGGATCATGCCCGACTCCACATACATCACTTTCTCCGCCATCCGCCTGCAACCCGGCGACCTTTCCCTGACAGCCTCGGTCACCCACGGAGAAGAAATATACCCGCGGATACATGTGTTGGTAACGAAAAGATCAAAAAAGTAAAGATAGATCGCACCTGGCAGGATCCCTGTTAACGTTCCGATCAACTATTTGTTTAACTAAAAACCCACAAAAATGAAAAAGCTTATCCTTGCCTCTTTTCTTGCCTGTATGACCCTGATGGCCATAGGGCAGAGCAACCCGGAACAGATCGTCAAAAATTTTTTCCAGGATTATGCGACCAAAACGCCTCAGGAAACGCTGGAAAATCTTTATGCCCACATGCCTTCGGCCAACCGGGTGGGAGATGCCATTGACAAGCTGCGGGCACAGTTCGGAGGCCTGAAAGATCTGGTCGGAGCGTATATCGGCTATGACCTGATCACCAAAAAAGACCTGGTAGACCGCTTCAGCATCTACACCTGCCTGGTACGCTACGAGCGGCAGCCGGTACGTTTCACCTTTCAGTTCTATCGCCCCAAAGACCAGTGGGTGGTGTATGGCTTCTCCTATGACGACAGCTTCGGTGATGAGCTGGAAGAAGCCACCAAAATATACAATCTGAAGTCTGAGAAATAAGAGGTTTCTCCGGCCCTGCCCGAAACTGCCCGCCCGGTCCGCCAACGATCAGGTCATATAAAAACGACCGGTCACGGGGAATGGCCTTTGTTATTCGTATCTTTACCTCCAATTTTGTTGGTGTTGATATCAGAAGGATATGTCCCTGCTGAAACGGCTGATCCATAGAGAGCCCTTTTTAACGCTGCTGCTGATCCTCCTCGGCATCCTGGCCGTCCTGCATCCCGCCGAGATAAAGAGTTACCCATCTTTTGTCGACTGGCAGACCATTCTGGCTCTGACCGGTCTGCTGATCATCACGACAGGTTTCCGGGAAAGCGGATATTTCTTTTCCCTCTCGGAGAAAGTCCTCCGGAAGGCCAGCCGGGAAAGACGGCTGACGGTATTTCTGGTCCTGCTGTCGGCGATCCTTTCCACCTTCCTCACCAACGACATCTCCCTCTTCCTGGTCATCCCCCTGACGATAAGCATGAAGGAACGGATCGGCAAGAACTTCACCAGGATGATCATCTTTGAAGCCATCGCTGTGAATGCGGGTTCTGCCCTCACCCCCATCGGCAATCCCCAGAACCTCTTTCTCTGGCATCAATGGAATATCTCTTTCGTCGCGTTTATGCTCAGGATGCTCCCCCTGGTTGTGGTCCTCCTGGGTCTTCTGTTGCTTTTCGTATGGACCAGCTTCCCTTCCCGGGAGATCAGCCCCCGGAGAGAACCGCCGGAAGAAAAGCCGGTACAGAGATCGCTGCTCTCTCTTTCCGTAGTGATGCTGATCATTTATCTGGTCGCGCTGGAAACCCACCAGGCCCAGTGGGTACTGCCCGTCATCCTCATCCTTTACCTGATCTTTTTCTGGAATGTTCTGTTCAGGACCGACTGGCTGCTCTTGCTGACCTTCATCATCATTTTCATCGATTTCCATCTCCTCTCCACCCTGCCGGTCATCAGCCGGTCTGTCGGAGCCTTGGATCTGAACACCTCGGGCAACGTATATCTGCTCTCTGCTACCGTCTCACAGGTCATCAGCAATGTGCCGGCCAGCGTGTTCGTCTCAAAGTTCAGCCACGACTGGTTCGCCATCACCTACGGAGTGAATGTGGCGGGGAACGGTCTGGTGATCGGCTCCCTGGCCAATATTATTGCCCTGCGGATGGTACAGGAGCGGAAGATATGGCTTACTTTTCATAAATATTCCCTGCTGTATTTCCTCCTCAGCGGAACTATTATATATGTTCTCTTCTTTGTTTTATAAGTCCTCCTGAAACAACAAGCGTGTTGCCGTGAAAAGACTTTTCAGACTGTTCCTGAGACTGCTCCTGTTCCTGCTGGCAGGGGCGTTGCTGTTCGTGGTCTGGTTCCTTTTCCGGTACCAGCTCATCGTGCATACGAAACCTTTGCCGGAGACGGGTCTCGTGGTGCCGGTGCCGGCGGCGCTGCGCGACGTGGATCCTTTCATCGGCACGGGTGGCTGGCCCTGGACCTGCTCCCACAACTACCCCGGTGTGCAGACACCCTTCGGCATGGTACGTCTCTCTCCCGAGACCGCCTCGCTGGTGACGCACCGCCGCGCTCTCAACACCTCGGGCTACTACTACGGTGATCCCCGTCTCCTGGGGTTCAGCCACACACGCCTCGCCGGCACCGGCGCCACCGACGGGGGCCATTTTCTCATCACCCCTGTGCGTTGGAGGGTCTCCCACCGCCGCCTGGTGCAAGGCTTCCTGCTCCCCTTCTCGCACCGTCGTGAGACGGCCTCTCCCGGCTATTATGCCGTGCAGCTGCGGCGCCAGGGCGTCACCGCCGAGCTGACGGCCACCCCTCACACCGGCATACACCGCTACACCTTCCGCGGCCGCCGGCCTGCCCGTCTCGTGGTGAGCGTGGGCCATACCCTCGGCGACCCCAAAGAGTACCGCGCCCGTGACGGACAGGTGCGGGTGCTGCCCGGGCGCCGCGAGGTGGAGGGAGCCATCACCACCTACGGCACCTTCGCCCGCCGCTACGGCGGGGAGCGGGTCTTCTTCGTCGCCCGCTTCGACCAACCTTTCAAAGCGTGGTCCCTCTGGAACGAGGCGGGCACCTACCCCGGCCGCGACACCCTCACGGCCGACCATCCCGGCGTGGTGCTCACCTTCGCCCATGAAGCTCCCCGCACGCAGGTGACCGTGCGCGTGGGGCTCTCCTATGTGAGTCTGGCCAACGCCCGTGACAACCTGGAGCGGGAGGCCGTCGGGCACCCCTTCGACACCCTCCTGGCAGCCGCCCGGCGGGCCTGGACAGAGAAGATGGATCTCATCCGTGTACAAGGCGGCACGCCGGCACAACGCCGCATCTTCCACACCGCCCTCTACCGGGTGTTCCAGATGCCCACCCTCTTCGCCGACGCCAACGGGCAGTACAAAGGCTTCGACAAGAAGATCCATACGGCCGACACCTTCCGGTACTTCACCGACATGTCGCTGTGGGACACCTACCGCACTACCCATCCCCTCTACACCCTCATTGCCCCTGACGA
>JALVJE010000022.1 GCA_027028505.1 Bacteroidales bacterium | reverse complement strand
TGCCCAGGAAGATGGCCACCGAATAACGGGAGATATCCTCTTCCGGAACATCATGCTCCAGTTCCAGGATGATGGAGAGTGCGATCGGCAGCATCATCATGGTCGTGGCCGTATTGGATATCCACATGGACAGGAAAGCAGAAGCGATCATGAACCCCAGCAGGATGCGGCCCGGGCCCACCCCCACCAGCATCATGATACGCAGGGCGATGCGCTTGTGCAGGTTCCATTTCTCCATGGCGAGGGCCACCATAAAGCCTCCCAGGAAAAGGAAGATGATATGATTGAAATAGGTAGATGAGACCGCTTTGCCGTTCATGATCCCCATCAGGGGAAAGAGCACCACCGGCAACAGGGCTGTCACTGCCAGCGGCACCGCCTCTGTCACCCACCAGGTAGCCATCAGCACCGCTACGGCCAGGGTACGTGTCACCTCGGGATGCCCCGGCTTCAGGTCCAGAAAGAACCAGACCAAAAGAAAAAGAACAATGCCGATGAGTATGCCCCAGAATGAATAGGCCCTGAACCCGCTTTTTTGCTCTTTCATAACCTGAAAATTATGATCCGCATTAAAATTTTACATCTAAATTATTCATTTTTTATCCGTTTCCACAATAAATTTTTTTCCTTTCCGTGGAGTTGTGTATATTACGTGAAACATTTCATATAACATGCAGCCACAACCCGGCCAAAAGGGGATCCTGGTCCTGGGCATCGGCAATTACCTGATGGGAGATGAAGGGATAGGGATCCATGCGGCAAAATATCTGCAGCAGCAGGCCTTCCCCGAAAAGGTGCATATCCTGGACGGGGGCACGGGCGGTTTTAACCTGCTCCCGTTCCTGGAGGAATATGATCCGGTGATCATCATCGATGCTACGGCCGACGGCAGCCCGCCGGGGACCCTGCGGGTCAGGAAGCCCCGCTATTCCTCCGAATTCCCGCGTACCCTGGGAGCACACGACATCGGACTGAAAGACCTCATCGAGTCGGCCACGATCCTGGACACCCTGCCGGAGATCTACCTGATCACCCTGGCCATAGATCCCGGCAACGAGCTGACCACCGGGATCTCTCCCGTACTGAAAGAGAAGCTGCCCCTGATCGAAAAGGAGGTCCGGGCGATCATATCAGTGCACACCGGATAGGAACAAACGGGTTTGTGGTCTGAAAACTGCATTTTATCATGGTCTGTCAAATGATTTTTTGTTACATTTGGTGCAAATAAAAGATCCGGCTTATGTGTCTGGCAGTACCCGGCAGGATCATCTCGATCGATGATTCTGACCCTGAGATGAAAATGGCGAAGGTTGACTTTGACGGCATGGTCACCGATATCTGTATTCAATGGCTTCCGGAGGAGGTCGCGACGGGAGATTACATCCTGGCCCATGTAGGCATGGCGTTGAGCCGGATCGACGAGGAGGAAGCGAAGCTCACCCTGGAAGCGCTGTGGGAAATGGGAGATCTTCCGGAGAAAGATCCCGCCGGAGGATAATCCTGTTGAGGAGATATACTTCTTAAAAAAAGGCTTATGACGCCACCCGGTTCTGTCCATATCATCACACAGAACGAAGCCATGCGGACCATGCTCAGCCGCATCGACAGGGTGGTAAACACTTCTTCCTCCATTCTGCTCATCGGCGAGACCGGTGTGGGGAAAGAGATACTGGCCGAGTATATTCACAGGACCAGCGACCGCAGCACCCATCCCCTGATCAAGATCAGTCTCTCGGCCATTCCCCCCGACTTGCTGGCCAGCGAGCTCTTCGGCCATGAGAAAGGCGCCTACACAGGCGCCCGGGAAAGCAAGAAAGGGTTGTTCGAGCTGGCCCATACGGGAAGCATTTTCCTGGACGATATCGACGACGTGCCCATAGACATGCAGATCAAGCTGCTGCGTTTCCTGGAGAACCGGCAGTTCCGGCGCGTCGGAGGCGCCCGGCCCATCGCGGTGGATGTAAGGATCATCTCCGCCTCCAAAGTGCCGCTCGAAGAGATCGTCAGACAGAACTCTTTCCGCAAAGACCTGTACTACAGGCTCAACGTCATCCCTTTCACCATCCCCCCTCTCCGGGAACGCAGGGACGACATCCCGTTGCTGACCGATTATTTCGTCCGCCATTTCGCCGGTGAGAAAAAGCCGGTCTTCACCCCCGAGGCCATGTCGGCCATGATGGCCTACCACTGGCCCGGCAATGTACGGGAGCTCCGCAACGTGGTTCAAAGGGTCACAGCTTTCTGTAACGAAAAGGTGGATCGCCAGGACCTGCCTCCAGAGATCATCCAGGACTCGGCCATCGACCAGATCGTCGATGCCTGCAGATCCTGCTTCCTCACCAAAGGGCTCAGGCTTTCCGATATTGTCCGGTGCGTAGAAAGCAACCTCGTCATGGAAGCATTGAAGAAAGCCGACGGAAACCAGTCGGCTGCAGCCCGGCTCCTGAACATCAGTCTCTCCACCTTCCGGGACAAAATGGCAAAGTATGCAGGTCGGGCGGGCACCTGCCCCCCAGAAAATGAAGGATCCCTTAAGGTCCGGAAAAGATAACCTCTTTCCCTTACCTCCTTCCGCTGCTCACGAATTTTCGCAACCTCCTCACGGATATTCGCAAAGATCCGCCTTCTTTTGCTCCCCTTCTCTTCTTCCTTACACCGAAATAGCTCATCGCTATCATCCTACTACTCATTTGATTACAACAGTCACATCTCCTCTTTCCCCACACCTGGCACATCCTTTGACTTCTTAATTAACAAACAACCGATCCGATCGTGACAAAGATCGATTTTACCTGGCCGGGAGAAGTGGTGAGCATGATAGAAAAAGGAGATAAATATCATGTAAATATAAACTGCTCCGGACGACTTATCGAGGTGGTCTGTCTGCCCGGGAGAGAGGATTACAGTCTGGGAGATAAAGTGCTTCTCCGCGGATATATCATGATCGAGGAGATCAATAAACGGAACCATCGTCAGGATCATCCAACCGACCTTTAATATAAACCGTTCGTTATGCAAAAAAAAGAAAGACCAACTGTGTATGAGGAGGTCCTCGCCAAAGGTTATACGCGGCGGGATTTCCTTAAGTTTTGCGGGATGGTGGGAGCTTTCCTGGGCCTTGAGTACAGTGGCGTCGGCCAGATCGTCAAGGCCATGGAGACCAAGCCCCGCATCCCGGTATTATGGCTTCATTTCCAGGAGTGCACTTGTTGCAGCGAGTCGTTCATACGCTCGTCCCATCCCATCGTTGCCGATATCATTCTCGACAAGGTATCGCTCGATTATACGGAGACGCTGATGGCTGCCGCCGGGCATCAGGCCGAAGAAAACCTGCATGCTACCATGGAGAACTACAAGGGGGAATACCTGCTGATGGTGGAAGGGTCCGTACCGACGAAAGACAAAGCCTATTGCTGCATCGGAGGCAACAGCGCATATGACATCCTGCAGGAGGCTGTCGCCGGATGCAAAGCTGTCATTGCCTGGGGCAACTGCGCCGTCTCGGGATGTGTGCAGGGTGCCGCACCCAACCCCACCGGCGCTACCCCCGTGCACAAGCTGGTGAAAGGCAAGCCGGTGGTCAACGTCCAGGGATGTCCTCCTATCGCCGAAGTGATGGCCGGCGTGGTGGTTTACATGCTCACTTTCAACCGTATTCCCGAACTCGACGGTCTGGGACGCCCCAAAGCTTTCTATTCCAGAAGGGTCCACGACACCTGCTACCGGCGGCCCAATTATGATGCGGGCCTTTTCGTCGAGACCTTTGACGATGAGAATGCCCGCCGAGGATACTGCCTCTACAAAATGGGATGCCGCGGACCGGTCACCTACAACTCCTGCGGCGTGATCCGCTGGAACGACGGCACCAGCTTCCCCATCCAGTCGGGCCATCCCTGCATCGGCTGCAGCGAAGCCAATTTCTGGGACAACGGTCCTTTCTACCAGCATCTTGCCAGCTTCCCCGGCTTCGGTGTGGAGACCACCGCCGACGACATAGGCCTGGCCATAGGCGCTGTCACCGCCGCCGGCATCACAGCCCATGCCATAGCCACCAACATACGGAAACGCAAGATGATCCGCGAAGGGATCCTGAACCCCGAACCTGAACACGATGAAGATGATCAAAAATAAAAATCTACTGTCATGGCAAAAAGAATCGTTGTTGACCCCATAACCCGCATCGAAGGACATCTGCGCATCGAGGCAGAGGTACGGGACGGCCGCATCGTCGATGCGTACAGCTCCGGCACCATGGTGCGGGGCATCGAAAAGATCCTGAAAGGCCGAGACCCGCGGGATGCCTGGGCTTTCACCGAGCGTGTGTGCGGCGTATGTACCACCGTCCATGCGCTGGCCTCGGTACGCTCCGTCGAAGATGCCCTGGACATCGTCGTGCCTCCCAATGCCGAGCTGATCCGCAACCTGATGTTCACCACGCAGTACATGCACGACCACGTGGTGCATTTCTACCACCTGCATGCCCTCGACTGGGTGGATGTCGTATCGGCACTGAAAGCCGACCCTGCCGAAACCTCCCGCATCGCCATGTCGATATCCCACTGGCCCAGGAGCTCGACAGGCTATTTCAGTGACCTCCAAAAAAGACTCACCCGTTTTGTGGAGAGCGGCCAGCTGGGCATCTTCCGGAACGGTTACTGGGGACACAAAGCCTATAAGTTACCCCCCGAAGTGAACCTGCTGGGGGTGGCCCACTACCTGGAAGCCCTGGAGTGGCAGAAGGATATCGTAAAGATACACACCATCCTCGGAGGTAAGAACCCGCACCCCAACTACCTGGTAGGCGGTGTGCCCTGCGCCATCAACATCAATGAGGAGAACGCCCTGAACAACGAACGCCTCAGCATGATCAAAAGATTGCTCGACCAGGCAAAAACCTTCGTTGACCAGGTCTATATCCCCGATCTGCTCGCCGTAGCCTCTTTCTACAAGGACTGGGGCGCCATCGGCGGAGGACTGAAAAATTACATGGCCTACGGCGACCTGCCCGTGAACGGCATCCGCGACACCTCCGGCTTCAAATTCCCCCGCGGGATCATCATAGGCCGCAACCTCAACGAGGTGCTCGAGGTGGACGGCACCGATGCAGACCAGATCCAGGAGTTCATCGCCCATTCCTGGTATGAATATGAGGAAGGTGACGAAACGGGCAAGCATCCCTGGGACGGAGAGACCAACTTCAACTTCACCGGCCCCCGGCCTCCCTATGAACAGCTGAATGTGGAAGGTAAATACAGCTGGCTGAAAACTCCCCGCTGGAAAGGCAACCCCATGGAGGTAGGGCCCCTGGCACGCATGCTGGTAGGTTATGCCTCCGGCAGAGACGAGTTCAAAGAGGTGATCGGATATGCGCTCAGCCAACTGAACGTACCTGTCGAAGCCCTCTTCTCCACCCTGGGACGTACGGCAGCCCGCGGACTGGAGACCAAGCTGATATCTGGCTGGGCCCTGGAATTCTATGACCAGCTCATCAACAACATCCGTAACGGAGATACCCGTACCTTCAACAACGAGAAGTGGGAGCCCAAAATGTGGCCGTCAGAAGCAAGAGGCGTCGGTCTGAGCGAAGCGCCCCGCGGCGCCCTGGCCCACTGGATACGCATCAAGGACGGGCTGATCGAAAACTATCAGATGGTGGTGCCGAGCACCTGGAACGCCTCTCCACGCGATCCCAAAGGACAACGGTCGGCCTACGAGGAGGCCCTCCTCGGGACCCCCGTGGAAGACACGGAGAAGCCCCTGGAGATCCTGCGTACCATCCACTCGTTCGACCCCTGCATCGCATGCGCCGTCCATCTGTACGATGAGAAAGGAACCTATGTCCATCAGATACAGGTGTTCTGACCGGACAACAATGCTTAACACCGGAGATGAGGTACCATACGTACCTCTCCCCCAAAAAATTTAAGCTCATGGAAAAAATACGCAGAATATATGTTTGGGAGATCCCGGTAAGGTTTTACCACTGGGTCAACATGACCTGTATCATCGTACTGGTCATCACCGGATATTTTATCGGCAATCCTCCGGCGATCCAGAGCGGCACCGAGGCCTACGCCAACTACTGGTTCGCCACCAACAGGTTTTTGCACTATGTGTTCGCCTACCTCTTCTTCTTCAATTTCCTTTTGCGCATCTACTGGGCTTTTGCCGGCAATGAGTTTGCCAACTGGAAACAGTTCCTGCCGGTGACAAAAAAGCAGTGGAATGAGATCTTCGAAGTGCTGAAGGTGGACATCCTGCAACTGAAGACCTGGTCGTTCGAATCAAAGGGGCACAATGCCCTGGCCAGTTTCACATACTTTTTCATGTTCCTGGCCTTTGTGTTGCAGTGCCTCACCGGTTTCGGCATGTATGCCGCCATGAGTACGTCGTGGTTCCCGCAGCTCTTTGCCTGGTTCATTCCGCTGGTGGGCGGGGATACGGCCGCACGTCACATCCACCACATCCTCATGTGGGTCTTCATCGTTTTTGCGATGATCCACGTGTACCTGGTCGTCTATCATGATTACGTGGAACGCACCGGCGTAGCCTCATCGATGATCAGTGGCTGGAAGTTCATCACCGGGCATAAGCATCATGATTAGTCCTTTCCGGAGATACCCAGCAACTCGCGGGCATTCTGGAAAGCCGCTTCCGATAGCTCCCGGCCGCTGAGCAGCTTGGCGATCTCGGTGATCCTTTCCTGCGAGGAGAGCTTTTTCACACGGGTACGTGTATGACCGTTGTCGTCGGTCTTGTACACCAGATAGTGGTCCCTGCCCTTGCTGGCGATCTGTGGCAGATGGGTGATATTGATCACCTGCATATGCTCGCCCATGCGGGCAATGATCTCTCCGGCACGGTCGGCGATATCCCCCGAGATACCGGTGTCTATCTCATCGAAGATGATGGTGGGGAGCCCTGTCGAAGCTGTCAGCAATGATTTTAGGCTGAGCATGAGACGTGACAGCTCGCCGCCGGAGGCTACCTTGCCGATCTCGCGCGGCGCCACCTGCGCGTTGGCTGAGAAGAGGAATGAGACCTTGTCGAAGCCGAGCGGGCCGGGCTCGTCGCTGCGGTTTATCTCTATTACAAAACGGGCTGCGGGGATGCCCAGCTCATGCAGCATGGCGATCACCGACCTCTCGATCTTCTCTTTCACACCTGCCCGCAACTGCGACAGCTTCTCCCCCATCGTCCACACCTCCTCCTTCAAACGGGACAAGGTCTCTTCGGTTTTGGCGATCTCGCTGTCATAAGAGGCGATCTTTTCTATCCGCCGGGCCAGCTCCTCCTGCAGTTGCAACAGTCCGGCAACATCGGCCACACGGTGTTTCTCTTCCAGATGCCAGATCAGGTTGAGCCGCTCCTGCACCTCCTCTGCCCGGGCCGGATCATACTCCGTATCATTGCCCTTCACCTCCAGCTCGGAGGCCAGGTCTTTCAGATCGATATAGGCGCTCTCTATGCGGTCGCGGTACTCTTTTGCCTCCGGGAGGTATGCGGTGATCCTGTCCAGCGCATTCAGCAGTCCTTTCAGACGGTTGACCACGGCCCCGTTCTCATCTTCCAGGAGGGTATGCCACGCTGTCAGCAGAACATTTCTCACCTCGCCGGTATGTTCCAGCAGGTCCATCTCGCGCTCCAGCTCCGATTGCTCGTCCGCTTTCAGGGCTGCAGCTTCCAGCTCATCATACTGAAAACGGTAATAGTCCAGGTCGGCCGCCGCCTTCTGCGAAGCCTCCGTCAGCTCCTTATACTTCCGCTGTGTCTCGCGGTACTGCCCGTAAGCCTGGCGGTAAGCTTCGATCAGCTCATCCCCGCCCGTAAAAGCATCCAGCACTTTCATCTGAAAAGCACCCGAGGCCAGGAGCAGCCCCTGATGCTGGGAATGGATGTCGATCAGGCCGGCACCCAGCCGCTGCAGGACGTTCAGCGTCACGGGTGTATCGTTGATGAAAGCACGGGATTTGCCGGCCGGGCTGATCTCCCGGCGGATGGTGGTCACCTCCTCGTAATCCAGGTCTTCCTCCTCAAAGAATTTTTGCAGATCGTAATGCCGGATATCAAAGGCAGCCTCCACCACACATTTCCTCTCCTTGTCCATCAGCACAGACGTGTCGGCCCTTTTCCCGGTGATCAGATCCAGTGCCCCGAGGATGATCGATTTACCCGCCCCGGTCTCACCGGAAAGGATCGTCAGCCCCGGACCAAACTCCATCTCCAGCTCATCGATCAACGCATAATTACGGATAAAGAGCAACTTCAGCATTTGTCAGGAAAGATGTAGTGAAAAAGCAAGGTAAATCTACTGAAAATTTTCGTTAGATACTACCGCTGAGGGAAGTTTGGAGAGCAAAGTTAAAAGTAAAAGTGCCTTAAGTTAAAAGTTATTTAGCTGCTACGCAGCTGAAATTTAGCCGCTAAAGCGGCTGAAATTAGTTCGGGCTGCGCCCTCACGAAATTTACCCCGACTGCGTCGGGACGAAATTAGGTGGGAATTAGCTCCCTACTTTGCCCGCCGAAGGCTTGCCGTAGGCTGGTCGGTCGTGACATGGGCAATGATTAAATGATAAATCAGCATTCGGAATTCGGTGTTCGATATTCTTTATTCGTCGGTCATCCTTCCTTTTGCCTTTATTCGTCCGCCGTAGTACCGACCCATCGGGATGAAAGCGGATTACTTTTGCCTTGATCATGTCCTTCATCCTTCTTCAACCCCTCCGGGGTTGGGTTTTAGGGGGATGTCCTATACCGCAGGCGTAACTGCGGCTACTATATTATGACCCCTCCGGGGTCAAATGAGTTTGGAGTTGTTTTCGCCTTATCGCATCATCTCTTCATCGCTTTATCGCTCCTCACTCCCTACTTATTTCTGTTCTCACTCTTAGACTTTTCGACCGTTCGACATTCGTCATTCATCATTCACCCTTCATCCTTCCTTTTGCCTTTTGCCTTTGTACTTTTGCCTTCCTCTGCATGAAGCCTTCCATTCAAAAATCAGAAATCTGCAATCAAAATTCAGAAATTTTCCCGCTTCTATTGTCCTGCCTTGAGCATCTTGTCATATTTCTGCACATTGGAGGGGTCGATCTCCTTCATGATCATATATACCCTGTGCTTTTCGTCGGGGAAAGATTCGGAGAAGATATTGACGATCTCATCCCTTTTGGCATCGAGCACGATATTCAGGAAGAGCAGGTAAGGATCCGGTTTCAGCCGGTATACATTGCGGAGCAGTTCCAGGCTTTTTGCGATCTCGGCCCGTCCCTGTGCCAGCTCGCTCTCCATAACATCCAGCCCCAGCCGGTCGTAACGGTACAGGAAGTCCCGTACAGGAGCGTAATTATTGTCCAGAATATTCTGGATCAGCCAGTAACGGTTGCGGTTCCGTTTTCCCGAGAAAGGTTTCCAGCCGGGCTCCACGGCATTCTGGGCATTGGTGACGATCTGCTGGGCTTTGAGAAAATAGGGGGTTCCTCCTTTCTGGCCGAAAGAATCGTAATCCAGCCCGATGATAATGTATGCATAATAAGCCAGCACCGAGGTAAGGTTGGAAAGGAATGTCGTTTCGTCAAACAGCAACGGCTGGTTCTCCACATACGTGAACTGAAAATCGTTGTCCACAAAATTGAACATGGTGGTATTGTACGCTGTATTGTATACCGGCCGGCTGGACTGTATATTGATCGTGCCCCGGAACTGGTCGGAGGAGATCTGTTCGACCAGGTTGATCAGCATCGTACATTGGATGCGTTCGTTGGGACCGAATTTATCGTTCGTCCAGGTGGTGTTATTCATGAAATCATAGATATCCTGCTGGAGTTTCCTGAATTTCTCCTGGTACGATCCCTGGATCTTCTGCGAAGAGATGGAGACATTGCAGAGCAGTTCCTGTGCCGGAAGGGGACGCACAGAGAACAGCCAGAAAAGCAAAAAGAATGCCACCGGCAAGAACCCTCGCAGAAGCACTTTCCTGTTGATAGTGAACGGATCGTCTCTCATAGGTACTGTTGCTGGAGGTATTTCAGGATATCTTCAGCCACTTCGGTCTTCGATTTCAGGGGATATTCCTTCCGGTTTCCCGACTTATCGATGATCGTGATCTTGTTGGTGTCGTAGCCGAAGCCGGCCCCTTCATCGCGAAGCGAGTTCAGAACGATGTAATCCAGGTTTTTCTTCCTGATCTTCTCCATGGCGTTCTCCAGCTCATTCTCGGTCTCAAGGGCAAAGCCCACGAGGATCTGTTTGTTCGTTTTCTCCTTCCCCAGGGTGGCAGCGATATCTTTTGTAGGCACCAGACGGATGACCAACTCTTCATCTCCTCTCTTCACCTTGTTATCAAAAGCTTCAGCCGGTTTAAAGTCGGAGACCGCTGCTGCCAGAATAGCCACATCACTCTCCGGGAATTCTTTCCGGGCAGCCTCGAACATCTCGTCGGCGGTGTTCACGCGTATCACCCTGATCCTGCGCGAGAGGATCACATTGTCCACGGGCCCCAGGATCAGGACGGGTTCAGCGCCCATCTGTACCGCTTTCTCGGCCAGGGCGATACCCATCTTGCCGGAGGAATGGTTGCCGATGTACCTCACGGGATCGATGGGTTCATAGGTAGGGCCTGCCGTGATCAGGATCTTTTTCCCGGCGATCTTGGTCTTTTTAGCAGGATGGAGCGCAAAGAAACTCTTCAGCTCCAGCACGATCTCCTCCGGTTCCATCATGCGTCCCGGCCCGCTGAGGCCGCTGGCCAGCTCACCCTCGGGTGACTGCAGCACCTGGACGTTGCGCTCTTGCAGCTTCTCCAGGTTCTCCTGCATGGCCCGGTGTTCAAACATATCCGCATCCATCGCCGGTGCCACCATCACCGGGCAGCGTGCCGACAGATAGGTGGTAAGCAACAGGTTGTCACTGATGCCGTGCACCATCTTGCCAATGGTAGCAGCAGTGGCAGGGGCAATGAGAAAGATATCCGCCCACATGCCCAGGTCAATATGACTGTACCACTTGCCGGAATTGGGATTGAAAGGCTCACTGTAGATGCGGCTCTGCGAAAAAACAGAGAGGGTCAGGGGAGTGATAAAGTCTTTGGCTGCAGGGGTCATGATCACTTTCACATCCGCACGCTCCTTTTTCAGCAACCGGATGAGATAGGCCGTTTTGTAAGCAGCTATGCTGCCCGTAACCCCCAGCAATATTTTTCTCCCCTTAAGCATGATAACTATTCGACATTCTCCTCTGCCTCATCAGCATAACGAAAATAGATCTTCCCCTCCTTGAACTCTTCCAGGGCAATGGACGTGGGCTTGGGAAGACGCTCGTAAAAACGGGAGATCTCGATCTGTTCCTTGTTCTCCATCACCTCTTCCAGGTTATCGGTATAGTACGAAAACTCTTCAAGCTTCTTGCTCAGCTCCTGCTTCAGGTCCATAGCGATCTGGTTGGCCCTTTTGGAGCAGATGACAACCGTCTCATAAATGTTGCCTGTCACCTCATCCAGCCGGTCAATGTCCTGGGTCATCGTGGTCACCGGTGCTTTTGTTCGCTTGTAATCCATCATGAATTTTGATTAAATTTAGTAATAATTATTTTACACTCAAATAGTTGTTCGAGCTTTTATAGATCTTGTCCGCATCCTTGCGGTATTTGCTCTCAGGAAATTCATCAATGAACGAATAATAATCGTCTACAGCCTGCTGGAACCGTTCGGGCTGCTTCTTTGAGATACTGTTCAAGGCATACAGGTACCTTGAGCGGAGCCGCAGGAACATCAGCTGTTCACGGAAACGGGTATCCGGATAGTCCTCCAGACTGTTCCCGATGGCTACAATGGCCGCTTTATAGTGCTCCATCCTGTAATACAACTTGGCACTCAGATAGGATTTTTCTGCCAGCTTATCGTACAGCTCTTTGGTAAGTTCGTCGATCTGCTTGTTGTACTTGCTGTTCGGAAAACGTGTTTTATGCAGCGTGAAAGCGTTCAGAGCGTTGTAGGTGTTCTGCTGATCCAGCTCGGGACGGGGCGAAAGCTTGTAGTAACAATACCCCATCAGGAAATCCGCCTCCTCGGCATGCACACTGTTCAGGTAAGTATGGGTGAAGGTCTCAAAATAATGGCCGGCCATCACAAAATCGCCCATATCATAATAAGCCTTGGCATGCAGGTAATCCAGCTCCTCCGATTTCACCGTGCCCTTAAAATGCGGAAGGATCTGCTCGATGAGACCTATGGCCTGCGTATATTTGCCCAGTGAGTAATATTCCTTGGCCTTTTTGTATTTCAGGTCATAGTCCTGACTCTTCAGTACCTTGTCATATTCACCACATGACGTGACCATCATCAAGAGGGCCAGGAGTACGAAAAAAGGAAGGAGATATTTTTTTCCGGCTACCATCGTGTCATTCACCCTTTATCAGCTTTTACGGGGTTGATTTTTAAACGCGCAAAAATAAGGAATATTTTCCATTTATTATCTAAAAATAACAAAATACCTGCCATTCAGCAGTTATCTTTTTTGGATGAAAGAAAAAAACTAACTTTGCGGCCTGAATTCAAACCTTAAAAAACAGAGACGTGGATCTTTTTGAAAAACTTTCGATAAATACTACATCGCTGGGCAAATACCATGCTTTGGCCGATGGTTATATGATGTTTCCCAAGCTGGAGGGAGAGATCGAGCCGTGGATGAAGTTCCATGGAAAAAAAGTGCTCACCTGGAGTCTGAACAACTACATCGGGCTGGCCAATCATCCTGAAGTGAGGAAAACGGACACCGAGGCGGCGAGGGAGTGGGGACTGGCCTATCCCATGGGTGCCCGTATGATGTCGGGACATACCACCCAGCATGAAGAGCTGGAACAGCAGCTCGCAGATTTTGTGGGCAAGGAGAGCGCCTACCTGCTCAATTACGGATACCAGGGAATGCTCTCGATCATTGACACGCTGGTCGACCGGAAGGATGTGATCGTATACGACTCCGAGTCGCATGCCTGTATCCTCGACGGGCTCCGTCTCCACATGGGGAAACGCTTTGTGTACAAACACAATGACATGGAGAACCTGGAAAAACAGCTCAAACATGCTTCGCGCGTGGTATTACGTACCGGCGGAGGCATCCTGCTGATCACCGAGGGGGTCTTCGGCATGGCGGGCGATCTGGGGCACCTGCATAACATCGTTGAGTTGAAAAAGAAATATAAATTCCGCATCCTGGTAGACGATGCCCACGGTTTCGGTACCATGGGGCCGGAAGGTGCCGGCACCGGCACACATTACGGTGTGCAGGACGAGGTGGACATCTATTTCGCCACCTTTGCCAAGGCCATGGCCGGCATCGGAGGGTTCGTAGCCAGCAACAAAGAGATCGTGCGCTACCTGCGTTTCAACATGCGGTCACAGATCTTTGCCAAATCACTCCCCATGCCCATGGTGATCGGCGCCATGAAACGACTGGAACTGCTCAAAACAAAACCGGAGCTGCGCGAGGACCTGTGGCATATCGTCAAACTGCTGCAGGAAGGTCTCAAGGATGCCGGCATGAACATCGGACAAACCGAATCACCCGTGACCCCCGTCTTCCTCGAAGGTAATGAGATACAGGGTGCCAACCTGGTGGTTGACCTGCGGGAGAACCACAAGGTCTTCTGCTCCATAGTCATTTACCCGGTGGTACCCAAGGGAACGATCATGCTGCGCCTCATACCTACCGCCGTGCATACGGAAGAGGACGTTAAATATACCATCGATGCCTTTAAAGCGGTCAAGGACAAGCTAACCTTTGGCAAATACAGCAAGGAAAAGATCGAATACGGACAAGAATAATACTTGCCGGAAAGTCATAAAAAAAGGAGCTCCAACGGAGCTCCTTTTTTTATTCATCTTGCTAGGGATGTTTAAAATAATAGTGTGGAGTACTTGGAGTACTTGGAGTGTGGAGTTAAAAGTAAAAAGGCCTAAAGTTAAAAGTTAGAGGATCGGGCTATTCGCTTTATCTCATCATCGCATTATCGCTTCATCGTCCCTCTTCCTCCCTGCCTACCCTGCCTACCGGCAGGCAGGCGGCAGGCAGGCACTATTCCATTATTCCATCTTTCCATTATTCCAATATTCCACCATTCCTTCTCTTCTCACTTCGTCTGAGCGAATTTCTCGGCCCAGAACCGTTCTGCCTCTATGGCGGCCATGGCGCCGGTACCGGCAGCCGTCACCGCCTGGCGGTAAACCCGGTCCTGTACATCGCCACAGGCAAAGACCCCTTCTACGTTGGTGCGTGTCGTACCGGGAACGGTCTTGATATAACCGATATCATCGGTCTCAATATATTCCTGGAAGATGTCCGAGTTGGGCTGATGCCCGATGGCCAGGAAGAAACCGTCGATCTTCAGATCTACCTCCTCCTCTTCGGGGGTGCCTTTTTTCTTTATGAGGATAGCGCCTTCCACCACGCCGTCACCATAGAGGTCCTTGGTATTGTGCTCAAAGAGGATCTCAATATTGGGCGTATTCATCACCCGGTGCTGCATGATCTTGGAGGCCCGCAGATAGGGTTTCCGGACGATCATATACACCTTGCGTGCGAGGCCGGCCAGGTAGAGCGCTTCCTCACAGGCGGTATCCCCGCCGCCGACAACCGCCACATCCTTGCCCTTGTAAAAGAAGCCGTCGCAGGTGGCACAGGCAGAGACCCCGCTGCCGGCATACTTCTTCTCGGCTTCCAGACCGAGGTACTTGGCCGAAGCCCCCGTAGCGATAATGACCGTATCGGCTACGATGAGCTTCTTCTCATCGATGGTCACCTCGAGGGGGTATTTGTCGAAGTTCACGGCCGTGGCCACACCCCAGCGTATGTCGGTGCCGAAGCGCTCGGCCTGCTTCTTGAGGTCTTCCATCATCGCCGGACCGCTGACACCTTCCGGGTAACCGGGAAAATTCTCTACGTCGGTAGTGATGGTCAGCTGACCTCCCGGCTCCATGCCCTGGTACAGCACCGGGTCCATATTGGCACGGGCCGAATAAATGGCAGCCGTATAACCGGCAGGTCCCGACCCGATGATCAGACATTTGACATGCTCTGTCTCTTTGATCTCACTTTTCTTTTCCTGGGGCTCTTCCCCCAGATCTCCCATCGGCTTGAATAAATCCATAACTATCTGTTTTTATTTATTTTAGAATAATTGATCCTTTTTTGTCCGCACAAAAATAGCAGTTTTCACCGGATTTGGTCATCCCTTAACAATATCCATACCATTTTTACTTCCTGAAACTTTTGCAGATTCAAAAGGGTTGATTATTTTTGCAACCGCATTTCCGGAGAGGAAATGCCCGAAGATCGGGATGTAGCTCAGCCAGGTTAGAGTACACGTCTGGGGGGCGTGGGGTCGCGAGTTCGAATCTCGCCATCCCGACAATCTTCAAAAAGCCGGCACTTGTGCCGGTTTTTCTTTTTCCGGAGCCGGGAAAGTTTGCTTTCACAGGCTGCGGAAAAAGAAAAACAACAGCTGCCGCCAGGCAGCGGCTTTTTGAAGATTGATCCACCCCCCCAGAGATCACGCCGAACAATGTAGAGACGCACTATAGCGTCTCTACATTAAAAATATACCTATTTAAATAGGCATTTAAATAGATATTTTAATAGGTATTTAAATACCTATTTTTATTTTTACCTGAACAGGGGATCCCGCTATTTGAAGAGGCCCTCATCCCGGATGAGGAAGAGGATGGCAGACTGTGGCACAATGACATACTTCTGCTGATTGAACTCGATCTCGAAGGCGCTGTTCTGCAGATACACGGCCAGGTCACCCTCCTGGGCCTGCAGCGGCACATACCTGACATTCTCGCGTTTATCCTTCCACGGTTCATCTTCCTCGGCCACGGCAGGAATGGGATAACCGGGCCCCACCTTCAGCACATAACCGCTGTAGATCTTCTCCCGCTCTTTCATGCCCGGTGGCAGGTAGAGCCCCGAAGGGGTCATGGTCTCCTCGCTACGGGGTTTGATCAGCACCCGGTCGCCCACCATGATGAATTTACCAAGATCTTTCCCATCTATTTTCAGATCCATAATTTTTTTGTTTCATTAAAGATAATGAATTCGCATCACAAATTTCATACCTGTCATTTTTTTCTTTTCTTTCAGGAACAAAAAGTCACTTCGATGGAGATCATTTTCATCCTTTCGCACCCGGCCGTGGAGGAGAACATAGGTGCAGCAGCCCGGGCTATCAAGACCATGGGTTTCAGGCAACTACGTCTCGTTTCACCTGCCGCCCACCTGAGCGCCCATGCCCGTAAGCTGGCCCACGGGTCGGCGGATATCCTGGAGGCAGCCCGTTGCTTTGACACTACGGAAGAGGCTGTCAGCGACCTGGACCTCCTCATCGGCACCACGGCCAGACCCCGGAACATCCGGCAGGAGTATCTGCCTGCAGATCAGTTAAAAGATTTCCTTTCACATCGGGAAAGGCTGGTCCACCGTACCGGCATCCTTTTCGGCAGTGAAGAATCGGGTCTGAGCAATGCAGAGATCGCCCTGTGTGACATCCTGTCATACATCCCCCTGGCAGCTCCTTATCCTTCCCTCAATCTGGCACAGGCAGTGATGCTCTATGCCTGGGAGATGAACGCACTGCCTCCGCGCTCCGTCAGCGGCGGGGAGGAGGAGAGCCCTTCTGCCTGGCGCATCCTGAAAGAAAAAACGCAGAAGCTCCTGCCACTGATAGACATCCCTCCGTCACGCCCGCTTTACGACCGCATCCTGGAACGGATGGCCCTGGCAGGAGAAACCGATGTGCATCTTCTTCTTTCGGTGATCGATCACACGCTGAAAAAGCTGGAGAAGGACCGGTAATAAGCCGGCGGAAGGATCATTTGTATTTCCCGATGAACTCATCCACTTCCTGGATAAAAAGGTCTCCCTCGGTTGCCATGGGAGAATGTCCGGAATTTTCGAATACGATCAGCGTTTTATGGGCTGAGCTGACCCCTTCAAAGGCAGGACGGGCCAGCTTGTTCGAGAC
>JALVJE010000021.1 GCA_027028505.1 Bacteroidales bacterium | reverse complement strand
ACCTCCAGCTTTCCGGAAGAAACAATGCCCACATTCTCATTGACAAAGTTGAGCGGGACCGTCTCCAGGCGCAGGGCATAATCCCCTGAATGCGCATCGCCGGTACGGGTGCACATCACATCACTGTGGGTGGCCACGCTGAGCATGTTACCGCTCATCCATCCGTCGGGATCGTCCCAAGTGAGTGGCGTCCAGGCTTCAAAATCCCCGTTGGGAATGGTCTGATCACCTTTATCAAAGGCCACGCTGTCCACATACAGATACCCCCCCGCAACAGGGTCCCATGGCGTGCCTGCCGTAAAACCGATCCAGGCGGTATCGGGCACCTCCGTGAGCTCCTTCAGAGCAAAAGAGAGTTTTTTGTATTCCGTCTGACTGCCGGTGATGGGAAACCAGTTCTCTGCAAGCACTTTTCCATCTTTTTTGAAAACTACTACCACATACGCCATGTCTCCTTCCCCGATAGCATATTTAAAATAACCGCGCAGAGAATCCGGCTGTCCGGTGTAAGGAAAGCCTCCGTAATAATGCAGGTTGGGAAAATCCCCGTCCACATAGCCCTGACAGATCGCAAAAGCCGGCAGAACGGTATCCCTGACGGTCTTGTTTTCGAGATACAGGGCATAACTCCCCGCAGCAGCATCTTCTGTTTTTTCCACCAGCCATAGGGTGTCGTTCATCAGAAGCATCATGATATTGGAAGTGAGCCAGGGTGTAGGCTCCTCGTACAAAATATGTGTGCTCCAGTTCTCAAATCCCCTGTTGGGGACATTTTGCGACAGCGCTGCCGTCATCAGGAACAGGACCAGCACACAGGACATGATCATTCTTTTCATGATCCACTCCTCCTTTCTTTATTCATTGTAGTACAAATTTACGGATCGCAGCCGTAAAAGTCAATTTTTTTAAATCCCGGGAAATATCCGCACCTTTGCATACCCGTTTCATTTTTGATGAAAGATCTCACGACAGGTAAAGAGGCAAAGCTGATCATCCGTTTTGCCACACCGATGTTACTGGGCAATATTTTCCAGCAGCTCTACAACATCGTGGACAGCATCATTGTGGGCAACGTGCTGGGCAAGCAGGCCCTGGCGGCCGTGGGGGCCTCCTTTCCCGTTATCTTCGTAGTGATCTCCCTGCTCATCGGCGTGGCCAGCGGCACCACGATCGTCATCGCCCAGTATTTCGGGGCGCGCCGCCTGGAACAGGTCAAAAAGGCCATGGACACCTTTTACATCTTCGCCTTCTTCGCCTCCCTGGTCATGTCGGCCCTGGGCATCTATTTCAGCGAGGACCTCTTCTCCCTGCTGCGTCTGCCGGCCGAGGTGTTGCCGCAGGCCAAGACCTACCTGCACATCATCCTGGCAGGCATCATCGTCTTTTTCGGGCTCAACGGCACCAATGCCATCCTGCGGGGCCTGGGAGATTCACGGACCCCTCTTTTCTTCCAGATAGGGGCCACCCTGGGCAATATAGGCCTCGACCTGCTCTTCGTGATGGTCTTCCACTGGGGTATTGCCGGCGCCGCCATCGCCACGGTGCTGGCCCAGGGCATCGCCCTGATCGTGGCCATCTGGTACCTCAACAAATATCACAAGCTGATACGTATCTCCCTTTTCGGCATGAAGTTCGACCGGGAGATCTTCCGCAAGAGCATCCGCATAGGGCTGCCCACAGGTCTGCAGCAGACCTTCGTGGCGCTGGGGCTGATGGCGCTGATGGGCATCGTCAACACTTTCGGCACCGACGTCATCGCCGCCTATTCGGTGGCCGGCCGTATCGACTCGCTGGTGCAACTTCCGGCGATGAACTTCGCCGCTGCCCTGGCCACCTTCGTGGGACAGAACCTGGGCGCCGGCAAGCCCGAAAGGGTGAAACACGGCCTCATCGCCACCCTCCTGATGAGCAGCGCGATCTCGCTCACCATCACCCTGCTGGTGCAGCTCTTCCCCTCACAGCTCATGGGCCTTTTCACCAAAGACGCCTCGGTGATCGCCATAGGACGACAGTATCTGGTGATCGTCAGCATGTTCTATATCATCTTCTCCGCCATGTTCTCCATCAACGGCGTGATGCGCGGCGCCGGCGACACCCTCGTCCCCATGTTCATCACCCTGGTGGCCCTGTGGGTCATCCGCATCCCTTCCGCCTGGCTCCTCTCCCGCCACATGGGCGTCATCGGCATCTGGTGGTCGGTGCCCCTGGGCATGTCCACCGGCTTTATCCTCTCTTTCCTTTATTACCTGACAGGGAGATATAGGAACAAGGTGGTGGTGAGGAAGGAGGAACCCCGACTTCGTCCCGACAACGGGACTTCGTCGGGCGAAGGATGAAGGTCGAATATCGAATGTCGAACGGTCAAAAAGTCGAAAAGTCGGAAAAGTCAGCGATGAGCGATGAGAAATGAGCAGTGAGCTCCGCCTTCGTCCCGACTTACCGGGACTTCGGGCGCCTGCGCTGAAGCTTCGGCGACAGCGTGCAAGCAAAGCAGCGAACTAATGACTACTGTATGATTACTGTATGACTACTGTATGACCATTGAATGACCACGAACCACCAATCACCAACCACCAACTACCAACCACCAACTACGAACCATGAACCACGAATCACGAACTCGATACTCGATACTCGATACTATGAACTTTGAACTATGAACTTTCTTATCTTTGTTCCATAAACCATAAAACCTACTGCATGATCTTTTCGATGACAGGCTACGGCAAGGTGACGCGTGACTACCCGGAGCGGCAGATCACCGCCGAGATCAAGACCCTCAACTCCAGGCAGGCGGATATCTTCATGCGTCTGCCGGCGCTTTTCCGCAGCCGCGAGATGGACATCCGCAAGATGATGGCCGCCCGGCTGGTACGCGGCAAGATAGAGGTGATCCTCACCGTCACCGATTTTACCGGGGCCACCTATCCCGATGTCAACAAGGCAGCCGTGAGTCATTATCTCTCCCAGTTGCGCGACATCGCCGGCGAGCTGAAGATCGGCAGCGAAGAGGTGCTGGTGCAAAGCCTGTTACGCTGGCCCGAAGTGCTGTCGGAGAGATCCCAGGAGATCGACGAGAAGATGTGGCAGGAGGTGGAAGACACCCTCACCGAGGCCATCAGCCGTGTGGAGGCTTTCCGCAGCCAGGAAGGAGAGGCCATCGGTAAAGATATCCGCAGCCACGTGGAAGCCATACAGTCGCTGCTCGGAGAGGTGGATCCTTATGAACAGGAACGTATCACCACCGTCAGGGAAAGACTGCAGAAGAACCTTTCCGAGCTGGGCACCCTGCAAACCGCCGAAAGGGAACGTTTTGAGCAGGAGATCGCTTACTATCTTGAGAAACTGGACATCACCGAGGAGAAAGTGCGGCTGGCCAACCACTGCCGCTACTTTCTGGACACCCTGGCGGCAGGAGGCACCACAGGGAAGAAACTGGGATTCATCGCCCAGGAAATGGGCCGCGAGATCAACACCCTCGGATCCAAAGCCAATCATGCGGAGATACAGAAACTGGTCGTCCGGATGAAAGACGAACTGGAAAAGATCAAAGAACAGACACTCAACATATTATAGATCACTGCCATGAGCCGGGACCACCACAACAACGAGCCTGCCGGAAAGGTGCTCATCTTCTCTTCCCCGTCGGGGGCAGGCAAGACCACTATCGTGCACCACCTGCTGAAAAAGTTCCCCTCGCTGGCCTTCTCGGTATCGGCCACCACCCGCCCGCAACGGCCCCACGAGACCGACGGAAAAGATTACTATTTCCTTACGCCGGAGGAGTTCCGCCAGAAGATCGCCGAAGGCGCCTTCGTGGAATGGGAAGAGGTATATGAGAACACATATTACGGCACACTGCGCAGTGAGGTGGACCGTTTGCTGAACGAAGGGAAACAGGTGGTCTTCGATGTGGATGTGAAAGGAGCGCTCAACATCAAGAAACAGTTCGGCGACCGGGCCCTGGCCGTCTTCGTCATGCCCCCGTCGGTGGAAGAGCTGGAACGACGTCTGCGGCACCGCTCTACCGACCCCGAGGAGAGCATCCGCGAACGGGTGGCCAAAGCCCGTCTGGAGATGAGCTATGCGGACAAGTTCGACGTCATCCTGGTCAATGATGTGCTGGAGGATACCCTGAAAAAAGCAGAGGAGATCGTAAGTAATTTTATCGGTAAAGCATGAAAACGGGACTTTTCTTCGGCAGTTTCAACCCCGTGCATATCGGCCATACGGCCATCGCCAACTATTTTGTCGAGTATGCCGGCCTGCAGGAGGTGTGGTTCGTGGTCTCCCCCCACAACCCGCTGAAGGAGCGGGCCTCGCTGCTGCCCGAGTACCACCGTCTCGAACTGGTGCGCCTGGCCCTGGAGGACGACCCCCGCTTCCGGGCCTCCGATATCGAATTCCGGCTGCCCAAACCCTCCTACACCATCAACACCCTGGCCTATCTCACCGAGAAATACCCCAAACGGGAGTTCGTCCTGATCATGGGAGCAGATAACCTGGTCACCTTACACAAATGGAAGAACTTCGAAGAGCTGATACGCCGGTACGCGATCCTGGTCTACCCCCGCAAAGACTCCGACACCTCAGCGCTGCACCCCTCCCTGGAGAAGGTGATGCCTGAGGCCCGCATCACGGTCACCCGGGCCCCCCGGATGGAGATCTCTTCCAGCTTCCTGCGACAGGCCATCAAAGAAGGAAAGGATATGCGGTTCTTCTTCCGCGAACCGGTGTGGAGTTATATCAGGGATATGCATTTTTATGAGAAGTAGGAGGAGGGGTGGAGTACTTGGAGTGTGGAGTGTGGAGTCCCGCAATTCTAACGTGTTAGAATTGCGAGGATGCTCGCAAATCGGAGATTTGCGGCATGTGGAGTTGAAAAGAAGTTAAAAGTTAAAAGTGAGCTAAAGTTAAAAGTTAGGGGAACGTGATCACCCAGTACCCAGTACCGTCTGGGGGGGAGTACTTGGAGTGTGGAGTGCCTGGAGGTTGGAGTTGCGAGTTCTTGGTTCTTGCCTCTTGGTTCATGGCTCTTAATAAATATACCTATTTAAATAGGTATTATAATAGGCATTTAAATAGATATTTTAATAGGTATTTAAATACCTATTTTTTGAAGTACCTGGAGGTTGGAGATGTTTTCGCATTATCGCTTTATCTCATCATCGCTTCATCTTCCACTTTTTTAAGACATTCAACCTGCCATCTTCTTCAACCCCTCCGGGGTTGTGGATTTTGTGGAATGCTGTTCCCCGCAGGCGTAACTGCGGCTACTATATTACGACCCCTCCGGGGTCGCGCTCTCATTGCTCATTTCTCACTGCTCATCGCTGACTCTTCCCACTCTTCCCTTGTCCGCCATAGTCCCGATATATCGGGACGACGGCGGAGACTTTTCGACTCTTCGACTTTTTGACCTTTGCCCTTCGAGCTTCCTTCGCCCTTCGCCATTCATCCTTCGACCTTTTTCTTCACTTCCTGCACGATCTCCATGCCTCTCCGGAGGGCTTTTTCGTTCTGGGGGATCAGATTGTGGTACCGTTCGGGCAGGGATTTTTTCAGTCCTTTCAGCACGTTGTCCATCTCCACGATGGGTTTGATCTTCAGGAAAGCGCCCAGCATGAGCATGTTGAACGAGCGTATCGCTCCCATGCGGGCGGCCTCCTCGGCGCCGTTACAGCGGTAAATGGAGATATCCTCCCTTTCGGGATGGCGGGTGATGCCGTTGGGATCGTAGAGAAGGACCCCGCCCGGTTTTACTTTGGGTTCGAACTTGTCCATCGACTGCTGGTTGAGGATGATGGCCGAATCGAAAGCGTTGAGGATGGGCGAACTGATACGTTCATCGCTGATGATGACCGTCACGTTGGCCGTCCCGCCGCGCATCTCGGGGCCGTAGGAGGGCATCCAGCTCACCTCTTTGCCCTGCATCACCCCCGAATAGCAGAGGATCTTGCCCATGGAGAGGACTCCCTGTCCGCCAAAACCTGCTATGATGATCTCTTCTGTCATGTCTTTCTGTTTTTTGTTGTGATCTAATCCTGCGGCACCTTGATATCGCCCAGCGGGTAGTAGGGCAGCATGTTCTCGTCGAGCCACTTGACCGCCTGCACGGGAGGCATTTTCCATCCGGAGTTGCAGTTGGAGACCACCTCGACGAAGGAGACCCCTTTGCCGCGTGCCTGGTACTCAAAAGCTTTCCGCACCGCTTTCTTGGTCTTTCTGACATAGTTAGCCGTATGCACCGCCTGGCGGGTGACATAGTAGGTCCCCGGCAGTTGCGCCACCAGGTCGGTTATTTTGATGGGATGGCCCATCAGGTGATAATCCCGTCCGTAGGGGGTGGTGGAGGTGCGCATCCCCTCGAGGGTGGTGGGGGCCATCTGGCCGCCTGTCATGCCGTAGATGCCGTTGTTGACGAAGAACATGGTGATGTTCTCTCCCCGGTTGCAGGCATGGATGGTCTCGGCCGTGCCGATGGCAGCGAGGTCGCCGTCGCCCTGGTAGGTGAAGACGTACCGGTCGGGCAGGAGCCGTTTGATGGCCGTGGCCAGTGCTGGAGCCCGGCCGTGGGCCGCCTCCTGGCTGTCCACGTCAATATAATCATACATGAACACCGCACATCCCACAGGGGCAATGCCGATGGTCTTGTCCTGGATACCCATCTCCTCGATCACCTCGGCGATGATGCGGTGCAGCGTGCTGTGACCACATCCCGGGCAATAGTGCATGGGCTTGTCGGTAAGGACTTTGGTCTTTTTATATACGACATTCTCTTCTGCGATAATATCTTTCAGATCTACTTCAGCCATATCAACCTCCGATTATTTTTTGTTTTAATGCTTCGACGATCTCTTCGGGTGCAGGGATCACGCCCCCCATGCGTCCGAAATGTTCCACCGGTATCCTGCCGTTGGCGGCCAGCCGCACATCCTCGACCATCTGGCCGGCGCTCATCTCGACGCTCAGCATCCCTTTTACCTGTGTAGAGAGCTCTGCCACCTGATCTTTCGGAAAAGGATACAGGGTGATGGGCCGTAACAGTCCCACCTTGATCCCCTCTTCGCGTGCCAGTTGCACCGATTTCTGGCAGATACGAGAGCTGGTGCCGTAGGCCACCAGCAGGTATTCCGCATCCTCCGTCCGGAAAGTCTCGTACCTCACCTCCTCCGCTTCCATCTTGCGGTATTTCTCCTGGAGATGGATGTTGAAGCGTTCCTGACGGTACGGGTCGAGGTCGAGACTGGTGATGATATTACGTTCGCGGTCCGGTGTCTTGCCGGTGGTCGCCCATGCGGGCAGCTCATCATCGCTGCGGCGGGCTTTCTGCGGCTTGAACTTCACCTTCTCCATCATCTGGCCTATGGCGCCGTCGGAGAGGATCATCACCGGGTTGCGGTATTTGAAGGCCAGTTCGAAAGCATCCTCTATGAAGTCGGCCATCTCCTGCACCGACGAGGGGGCCAGCACCAGCAGATGGTAATCGCCGTGGCCTCCTCCTTTGGTGGCCTGGAAGTAATCCGACTGTGAAGGCTGTATGGTCCCCAGGCCCGGACCTCCCCGGACGATATTGGCCACCACCACCGGCAGCTCGGCGCCGGCGATATAGGAGAGACCTTCCTGCATGAGGCTGATGCCCGGGCTGGAGGAGGAGGTCATCACTTTTTTACCGGCGCCTGCGCCTCCATACAGCATGTTGATGGCCGCCACCTCACTCTCGGCCTGGAAGACCACCATGCCGGTGCGCTCCCAGGGTCTGGCGGCCGTGAGATACTCCATCACCTCGCTCTGCGGCGTGATGGGGTAACCGAAATAGCCGTCCACGCCGGCACGTATCGCCGCCTCGGCCAGCGCCTCGTTGCCTTTCATCAATACATATTCTTCATCCATAGCTCTTGGTTTAAACTTCGGTGGTTACGATCTTTTTCCTGTACACGGTGATCACCCCGTCGGGGCAGACGATGGCACAGTTGGTACATCCGTTACAGGCATCGGGGTTCTCCATGTAAGCATAATGATATCCCTTGCTGTTCACCTTACGCGACATGGCGATGACTTGCGTCGGGCAGGAGATCACACACAGCTCACATCCCTTGCATCGCTCCGTATCCACCACGATCGCTCCTTTGACTTTTGCCATAATTTGCGGTTTTAATATTTTCTTTCAAAAGTAATGTTTCCCTCCAAACCGGATACTGTTTTTTATCATATAAAAAAATGCTAAAAAGCAAGAAATCCTATGCCGGATGGTCTTTCCTGAACTGTTCCAGCCTCTCTTCCAGGTCTTTGAACTGGTCGGGCATCACCTGCGACACACAGGCCCGGATCCCTTCGGTGCGGGTGCTGCCCGTGATCTCCAGCGAGATGGAGCCGATACCGTAATACAGCAGCTCTTCCACCAGCTCTACACCCGAGAGACCAGGGTAAGAGACCGTAAAGTAAAAACCGTCGGCCAGCGGTTCCCCCACATCGTTGTCATAAACGAGGCGGAAACCGTTCTTTAAAAATATCTCTTTCATTATTTTGGCTTTCCGGCCGTACTCCCGCACCTCTTCCACAAAATTGTATTCCCCGTCATTGGCCACCTTGAGGATGCCCTGCAGGGCCCACTGGGACGAGTGGGAGACACCTGCCGAAAGAGAGTAGAGGGCACCGTAGATCATCGCATACCCGAACTCCGACGAAGGGAAATAGCGCTTCAGGGCCGGGAAACGGCGGTTGTACAGGTAATCGCTGATGATCATCATGCCCACACGCTGTCCGGCATAGCTGAACGACTTGGAGCTGGAGATCAGCAACAGGTAGTTATCGGTATAGCGTGCCACGGTGGGCTGGTAGGGTGGCTCGCCGGGACGGGAATAGTCATTGCGGAAATCCATGCCGAAATAGGCCAGGTCCTCGATGACGATCACCCCGTACTCGGTAGCCATCTCGCCGATGATCTGCAGCTCTTCTTCGGTGAGGATGAACCAGGCCGGGTTGTTGGGGCTGGAGTAAAGGATGCTCGATACCTTGCCCGTTTCGAGATATTCGAACAGCTTGTCCTTCAGTTTGGGCCCGCGATGATCATAGATATCGAACGATCGGAAGGTATGCCCCAGCACATGGCACTGCTGTTTCTGCACCGGGAATCCCGGGTCGAGGAAGAGGGTCCCCTCTTTGGAAGGGTCGGTGCGGTTGGCCACCATGAAAGCGGCCATCGAGCCCATCATGCTGCCGACGGTAGGCAGGCATCCTTTGGGATCCACCTCGATGTCCATGAACAGTTTGGCAAAACGGGCGATCTCTTCCTTCAGCTCCTTCACCCCTTCGATCATGGGATATCTTGAGGCCACGCCCCTTTTCAGGGCGGCGATCTCCGCCTCCACCCCCGGCGGCGCAGGATCCAGCCCCGGCACACCCATCTCCATGCGTATGAAACGCACGCCCGTGCGCTCCTGAAGCTGATTGACCGTGCGGACGATCTCACGTATGGAACCCCGGCCTACACGCTCCAGACAACTGGTTCGGATGACCTCCTCCACGACGGCTGCATCGACAGGTGTTTTCCTCATGACAGATAGCTGTTAAACAAAAAAGGCAGCATACCGCCGCCTTTTTTGCATTTTATTCCTCATCAAACTCTTTAAGGATCCCGGTAAGCCACTTGTCCAGCCTTTCCGGTGTTTTCTCCGGCTCGGTATCCTCATCCAGCGGCAGACCGATGAAATGATTGTCGATGACCGCCTCCGATTCTTCATAATCATAATCGGCTACCGGCACCTGACCGACGATACGGGCGCCGTGACGCAGCAGTTCACGTCCCAGCACACCCATGGCATCCACGAAATGGTTGGGATACATCACCTGGTTGCCCAGACCGTACAGGGCAAAGGTCTTGCCCAGGTATTTCACTTTGTCCAGATCTTTGATGATACCGGCCCAGGGATCTTTGGTATGGTCCATGGTCCAGCTGTCGGCCCCTACCGTAGAAAGGCCGAAAATGAGATTTTCATATTTGTTGATATCTTCTGCTGTGGCTCCCTCCACCGGGATCAGGTCGACACGGTCGCCCAGACGCTCTTTGATCATCTTCGCCACCTTTTCCACCGAACCGCCCTGCGGCCCGTAAAACAATCCTATTTTATTCATAAGTTTTTCTCTAAAAAATTAAATACAAATCGTGCACGAATATACAAAAAAGTTGCGAGTTGCGAGTTGTGAGTATCGAGTTATGAGTATCGAGTTGCGAGTTGCGAGTTGCGAGTATCGAGTTGCGAGTATCGAGTTGCGAGTATCGAGTTGCGAGTATCGAGTTGCGAGTTTCAATTTTACTCATTCAATCATTCACCCATTCAAGCATTCAATCATTCAATCATTGTCCACCCGGATCCTTGCATCTACAACAATGATCTTCTCTCCTTCGGCCAGGAGGGGATTGAGGTCCATCTCGGCGATCTGCGGCACCTGCTCCGTTAGGCGGGAGAGTTTCACCAGGATCTCCGCAAAAGCCTCTTCGCTGACGGGTTTCTTCCCCCGCACCCCTTTGAAGAGCGCATGGCTCTTCAGGCTGCGTATCATGCGGAGGGCTTCGTCCCGTGTCAGGGGCGCCAGCCCGGAAGCATAATCGCGCAGCACCTCGACAAAGATCCCGCCCAGACCACAGAGGATAAGGTGTCCGAAATCTCCTTCCTTTTTCACGCCGGCAAAGAGCTCCGTGCCGCTAAGCATGGGCTGCACCAGCGCCGACGACACCCCATCTATCTCCATCAGCCGTTCCCATGCGTCTTCGATGCCATCTGCCGAGGTGATGTCCGTGATCACGCCGCCGGCATCACTTTTATGCAGCAGGCCCACGACCTTCATCACCACAGGGAAGCCTGTCTCCAGGGCAAAGGAGACCGCCTCTTCGGGAGTGTCGCATACCCGCTCCCGCACCACCGGTATCCCTGCCTCTCTCAGCAAACGGTTCACCTCCGGCGGGTCCAGGTAGCCTTCGGGGAGTGACTGCGTGATCTCCGGGCTGCCGGCAGCCGCAGTCGCCTCCTCCGGGGCGGGCGGCGGCGTGTTGAGCACCCTCCCCAGGGCACGGCCCAGCACCACCTCGTCGGGGAAGTTGATGCGTCCCCGCGCAATGAAATCCTCTATCTCCCGCATCACATTGATCACCGACGGCAGCACGGGGAAGATCGGCTTGCGGGAGGTGCGCATCTTCTCATCCAGCAGGGCATACACATCATCCACGGGGAAAAGCCCCGGACTGCCGAAGATGACCACCATGGCGTCAATGTTATCAAAATCGCGCTCGCAGGCGTCGATGATCTCGCCCAGCTGCTGGGCCGTGCCCGTAGCCAGGAAGTCGATGGGGTTCTTCACCGACGAGCCGGGGAAGAGTTTTTCTTTCAGCGCGTCGGCCGCGGGTCCTTCGATGGGGGGCACCTCCAGTCCTTCCTGCGAGAGGGTGTCGGTGAGCATGACGGCGGGGCCGCCGGCGTGGGTGATCACGGCAAAACGCCTGCCCTGCGGCAGGGGGTACATCATCACGCCGCCGGTGGTGACCAGCTCCTGGCGGCTGTGGCACCTGACGATGCCGGCCTTGCGGAAGAGGGCCTCCGCCGCCTCGTCGCTGCCGGCCATGGCTCCCGTATGGGAGGAGGCGGCGCGGCCGCCGGCAGCCGACACCCCCGCCTTCACCGCGGCGATGCGGCAGCCCTTGCGTATCAGGGAGGCGGCATGTCGCAACAGCAGACGGGGCTTTTTGATGCTTTCCATATAAAGAAGGATCACCCGCGACGAGGTCTCGGGATCAAAATGCTCATCCAGGTAAGCCAGCACATCCTCCACACCGGTCTGGGCACTGTTGCCCACCGAAAAGACCGACGCAAAAGAGAGGCCGTTGGGCATGCCCGCCTCCATAATGAAGACGGCCGTGGCCCCCGACCCGGAGATCAGGGTCACTCCCTGCGGGTCGAGCTTCGGGATGGGCGTGGTGAAAACGCCGCTGTAAACGGGCGTGATCACCCCGATGCAGTTGGGACCGATAAGGGCTCCCCCGTGCGCCTCTACCACACGGACGATCTCCCGCTCCAGAGCGGCTCCTTCGGCGCTCTCCTCACCGAAGCCTGCCGAGAGGATGATGAAGCCTTTCGTGCCTTTCTCCCCGGCCAGCACCTCCACCGCCGGCAGGGTGTAGGGGGCAGCAATGGCCAGGATGGCCAGATCGACCGGCGGCAGGTCTTTCACATCCCGGAAGGAACGCACCCCCTGCACCTCATCGGCTTTCGGGTTGACCACATACAGGTCACCGCCGAAAGAACCTTTCAGCAGGTTCTCCAGCACCTTGCCTCCCGGTTTGCGGGTGTCCTCAGAGCCCCCCACAACCACGATGCTCCGGGGGCTTATGATCGCTTCGTTAAGCATAACGTAAATTTTTGATCACCGTAAAATTAAACCAAAATCAGCAATAGAAAAATGCAAACGGTCTTTATTAGGTACCCACCGCTCCTTTGTGCCGATAGCGGCACCCTTCCCTTCACTTTTTTCATTTATCTTAGCAGCCTTAACGCTAACATTTCCCATCATGAAATTCTCTAAGATCCTTTTTCCTGTATTTGCTTTTATGATCCTTTCTTCTGCCCTGCCGGCGCAGCAGGTCTCCCTCTCCTATTATCTTCCCGACGGTGTCACGTACGATCCTGCGGTGCCGGTACCCTCATCGGTGCTGGGTTTTGAGGTGGGCAACTGGCACGTGACCCACGACCGGCTGGTGCAATACATGTATGCCGTGGCGAAGAGTTCCGACCGGGTGACGGTGCAGGAATACGGCCGCTCGTATGAGGAGCGACCCCTGTTGTATGTGATCATCACAGCGCCGGAGAACCGTGGCCGGCTGGAGGAGATGCGCCGTGAGCACCTGGCCCTGAGCGATCCTGCCCGCAGCGCTTCCGTCGACCCCTCAAAGGTTCCTCTCGTGGTGCTGCTGAGTTATACCGTGCATGGCAACGAGGCCAGCGGCGCCAACGCCTCCCTGCTGACGGTATATCACCTGGCGGCAGCAAAGGACAAGGACCTGGAAGAATTTCTGAAGAACAATATCATCATCGTCGATCCCCTCATCAATCCCGACGGCTACAGCCGTTTCTCGGAGTGGGTGAACAGTCGCAAAGGGATACATCCCTCCTCCGATCCGCTTACCGATGAGCTCAACGAGCCGTGGCCCCGCGGCCGGGGTAACCATTACTGGTTCGATATGAACCGCGACTATACGCTGCTGGTCAACCGGGAGAGCAGGGCCCGCGTGAAACAGTTCTACCGCTGGCGTCCCAACATCGTCACCGACCATCACGAGATGGGCTCCTCCTCCACTTTCTTTTTCCAGCCGGGGATCCCCTCGCGCAACAACCCCGTCACCCCGCAGCAGAACTATGACCTGACCGCCCGCATCGCACAGTACCATGCCCGCTACCTCGACCGTCTCGGCAGCCAGTACTTCACTGAAGAGAGGTACGACGACTATTACTACGGTAAAGGCTCCTCTTTTCCGGATGTGAACGGCGGCGTGGGGATCCTCTTCGAGCAGGCCTCTTCGAGGGGACATGTGCGGCAGACTTCCAACGGTCTCCTCACCTTCCCTTTTGCCATCCGGAACCACTTTACGGTCAGTCTCTCCACCCTGGCGGCGGCCCGCGATATGCGGACTGACCTATTGAAATACCAGCAGTCGTTCTTTGTCACAGCCCTGCAGGAGGCAGAAAGATCGCCGGTAAAAGCGTATGTCTTCGGCGACCCGTCGGACCGCACCCGCACCCGCATGTTCGTACAGGTGCTGCAGGCCCATCAGATCGAAGTACACCGGCTAAAAAAAGAATACCGTGCCGGTAATGATCTCTTCACCCCCTCCTGCAGCTATGTAGTGGATATGCACCAGCCCCAGTACCGCCTTATCCGGGCGCTCTTCGAGGAGCCGACGCGTTTCCGTGACAGCACCTTTTATGACGTATCCACCTGGACCTTCCCCCTGGCTTACAACATGCCTTTCGCTGCCGTCAAGGAGAGCAGGGCCGTTGCCTCCCTCCTGGGCGACAAGACAGAAGAGATCAGCCTACCCAAGGGGCAGATACATGGGGATGTCTCTGATTACGGATATCTTTTTACCTGGAATGAATACAATGCGCCGCAACTGCTCCACTGGATCCTCGCTGCCGGCCTGCGGGCCAAAGTGGCCATGGCGCCTTTCAGCTATGAGGACGGGAAGCTGAAAAAAGAGTTCCCTTATGGTACGGTGTTCGTGCCGGTACAGAACCAGAAAAAGGATATCCGGGCCCTCTACGAGTTGCTCCGGCAAGGAGCTGCAGCCACCGGCGTGGATGTCTGGTCTGTCAGCACGGGCCTGACACCCTCGGGCATCGACCTGGGCAGCGGCAATATGGTCCCGCTGGAGATACCCCGTCCCCTACTGCTCACAGGCAGCGGCGTCTCCAGCCTGGAAGCAGGAGAGGTGTGGCAATACCTCGACCTGCATGTGCAGATGCCTCTGACCATGGTGGAGCTCTCCCGCGCCGGAGATATTGATCTTTCAGGATTCAATGTCCTGATCCTGGCCGGCGGCAGCTACCGCTCCCTGCCGGCATCATTCGAAGAGAAACTTACACAATGGGTGAAAAAGGGAGGCACGGTCATTGCGCTGAAAACCGCCAACCGGTACCTGGCCGGGATACACCTGGCAGATCTCACCTTCATACCCCCGGCCCGTCCCGACAGCAGCCGTCATTATCCTTACGAGCAGGCCTACCGCGGCGCAGCCCTGGAGCGCATCGCCGGAGCTATTTTCAACACACAGGTCAGGCTCTCCCACCCGCTTGGGTACGGATACACCCGTCCGGATGTGCCTTTTTTCAAGAACAGCACCCTGGCCGTGAGGCCGGTAAAAGGAGAATTCCATCAGCCTGTGACCTATGGGGAGACCCCCCTTCTCAGCGGTTATGCCTCACAGAGCAACCTGAAACGGATCGCCGGCACGCCGGAGGTGGTCATCACCCCGCAGGACCGGGGCCGCGTGATCAGTTTCACCGACGATCCTCTTTTCCGGGGCTATTTCTACGGTACACAAAAGATGTTCGCAAACGCTCTCTTCTTGCGCCAGCTGATACGTTAGAAAGGTCTACCTTTTAATAACGCATTAGCTGATCTGGCACGTATTCCTGACCCCTGAGACCTTTGCGATCACTCTGACTTTAATAAGTGTGGAGTGTGGAGTGCCTGGAGTTAAGAGTTAAAAGTGAGCTAAAGTTAAAAGTTGAGGGGGATAAGCAAATTAGCAACTTTTTGGCGTAAGGGGTCTTTTTCATCTCTCATCTCTCATCCGCCGAAGCTTATAGCGAAGGCGGAGCTCATTGCTGACTTTTCCCACTTTTCATACTTTTTTGACTTTTGACCTTCGAGCTTCTTTTTGCCTTCTGCCTTTTGCCTTTTGCCTTAACAGTTTGGAGTTTGGAGTGTGGAGTGTGGAGTCCCGCAACTCACAAAATCTTTGATTTCGCATGAGTTGCGAGGATGCTCGCAAATCGAAGATTTGCGGCATGTGGAGTTGATTATTCTTCTTTTACCTCACCTGACCAGATCAGCTCAGCGGATTGGCGGTAACCTTTGTCTTGATCTCGATGGTAAACGTGAAAGAAACACCGTTCTTGTCACTCACCCCGGATAGTGTGACGGTAAACTTTTTCTTTTCATCCAGGATCTTGTTGACCTTGTCCCATTCTCCGTTGTCATTGCCAAAGGTCACAGACTTGCCTTCCGTCAGCTTGAGCAGGGGCAGATCCCAGGAAACCGATTCATTGTCCGATTCGATCGTCACTTTTCCCTGGGTAATCACCACAGGGCCTCCCATAATACTCGTCACCGTTCCGGTGACCTCCTGCACATCATAACCCTTCAGCTTATCATAATATTTGTCGATGTCGGGATCCTCGCGGGGATCTACCGTAGCCGATTCAGAGAACTCATAGCCTTCTGCCACGACAGACTTATCATTGCCGGCGGGAATGACCACGCCTATGTTCGCCTTCATGCTGGCATCGAATGTTACATCGGTCAGGGATTCTATCTTATCACAGGAGGTGAAGTATGAGATCCCGGTCAGTGTGATAAGACCTAATAAAATGTTAGTGATCGTTTTCATTGTAATTGTTTTTGGTTAATAATCGGGGACAAAGAACAAAAATCTTTTTTTTATTTACCCCTAAGATACCAAACGTTCATCAAAAAACAATCACATGTTCATGGGATATTTCAAAGTGATAAGCCATCAAAAAACCAAAAACATCTAGATACGGACAAAATAAGCCACTTTTTCCAGGGAGGTGATCAGATCATATTCTTCCAAAAAAACATCTTCAGGAACATCCAGGGGAACGGTAGTAAAGTTCATCAGGCCACGCACGCCGGCCTCAACCAGCAGGGCGGTCGTCTCCCGGGCCACTTCCATCGGCACGGTAAGGATCGCGATCCCGATCTTGTGCTCCCGCACCCTGGTGGCGAGTTCCTCCACCGGATAACAGGGAATACCGTTGATCTCACGCCCGGTCTTCTCTTCATCGATATCGAATAAAGCCATCAGGTGAAGGGCAGGTCTTTTCCCCTTGAGATAATGGAGAATGGCTGTGCCAAGATGGCCGACACCCACAATGGCCACATTCTGTCCCCGCGGATCATCGAGCACCTTACCGATCGCCCGGATCAGTTCCTTCACCTTATAGCCCCGGCGTTGCACGCCCGAATAACCGATCAGCATAATGTCGCGCCGAACCTGCACAGCTGTATTATTATGCATATCAGCGAGTTCGTGTGAAAATATATAGTCTCTCCCACTGTCCAGGTAGTTGATCAGGGTCCTCCTGTATTCACTCAGCCGCTCAACCGTTTTGCGGGGTAATTTTTTCTTCATCAGTATATTTTTTGATCAATGAAAAGCGAAATTAAAATTTAATTGTTAATTGTTAAATATCATAACATCGTTTACACAAAAATATCATAACATCGTTTACATTTAAGTAAAAGCAAAATATCATAAGATCGTTTACGTAAGACCAGTTATCAGG
>JALVJE010000020.1:1677-2015 GCA_027028505.1 Bacteroidales bacterium | reverse complement strand
TTCTCCAGACAGGTCGCTGTCATCACGATAGACTCTTTGCTGTCATTGTAACCCTTCACCAGCATGGTCTCGGTCATCAGGGTCCCCTGGTATTCATCGGCAAACTGCAGGATGCCCTGCCGGATGGTATTCAGATCGAGGTTCTTGTGCGGTTTGTCGGTACGTTTCCAGGCCTCTGGCAGCACGGAATCCACCTTCACTGACACCCAGTCGGCCGCCATGAGGTCCTGCCGCACATCCTCGCGCCACAGCAGACTGGCATTGGTGATCACCGCCACACGGATGCCCGTCTCCTTGAGGGCACGGATCTCCCGTCCCAGATTGAGGTCGAGGGTAGG
>JALVJE010000020.1:0-1667 GCA_027028505.1 Bacteroidales bacterium | reverse complement strand
CGATATGCCCGCCGGTCTCCTTCACCTGCCGGATCTTCTCCTTCACTTCCCTCACCAATTCGTCAGGATCAAAAAAAGCCTTCCGCTCGGTGTCCATCACAATGGCTTTGCCCAGCTGACAATAGACACACGAATATGAGCAGATCTTGGGGGGAATATTATTGATACCGAGGCTCTGCCCCAGCCTCCTGGAGGGTATCGGACCGAATGCTTTCATGGTTCAAAGTTCAGAGTTAGTAGTATCGAGTTGCGAGTATCGAGTTACAAGTTGCGGGTAATGAAATATTCGCATCATCGCTTCATCGTTAATAATGTTATTTATTTTTATAAAGTTAATCCTACACTATATCCGTCCCTGATCGCATCATCCGCCTTACCCACGGCTTTTGCGTCGCCGATCACATAGGTTCTGACCTTATCTTTTAGCTGATCATACAGAGGATTATAGCTCTTCATACCCGTGGCCAGGACGATGCGATCGACACCTTCGAGGGTTTTGTTCACCTTGCCTTCCACCGTGACCTTGTCGCCATTCACCTCGGTCACCTTGGTATCGGTATAGATCTCCACCCCTTTGCTCTTCAGCTTTTTCAGGGTCATCACTTTTTCGATCATCTCCATGCCGCGGGCCACCTCTTCCAGCATCTCCACGATGATCACCTCATTGTTCTTCTCCACCAGCTTGCTGGCCACCTCAATGCCTATGAGTCCGCCACCGATGATCACTACCTTTTTATTTTCCGGCATGTTCTCGTCAAAAAGGAACTCGGTCCAGAAATATTCTTTCAGTCCTTTGATGGGCGGGATGGCCGGTTTGGAACCTGTGGCCAGCACCACCGCATCATAGCCGTCGTTCGCCAGCTCACTGACGTCTGCCTCTTTCCTGCGCACATCGATCTTCTCTTCCTCCAGTTGTCCTTTATAGAAATCCACGATCTTCTTCAGGGAACCTTTATTGGGGGGCAGCCAGGCCAGGTTGAACTGGCCTCCCAGTTCCTCTTTTTCGTAGAGCACCACCTCATGGCCTCTTTCGTTGAGGGTGAGGGCCGCCTCCATGCCTGCCAGGCCGCCTCCGACGACCGCGATCCTTTTCCTGTGCTCTGCCGGTCGCAGCTCTTCAAAGGTCTCTCCGGCCAGCGGGTTGACCACACAGTGCAAACCTTTGCCGGCACGCACACCGCCCAGGCATCCTTCCGAGCAGGCCAGGCAGGGACGTATCTCTCCTTTCACCTCCCCCAGGTATTTCCCCACCATCAAGGGGTCGGCCACCAGCCCGCGGCCGATGGCAATGTATTGTGCTCCGAACTCACTCTTCAGACGGTCAATATCTGCGACCGTATTGATCTGGCCGACGAAGATCGCGGGAATATCCACGGCTTCCTGGATCTTTTTGGCAAACTCCCACGTCTTGCCCTTGGGGACGAACATATGCTGGAAAAACCAGGGAGGTGTGGAACAGACCGTCCCGGCCGATACATGGATCGCCTCCACCCCCTTGCTTTTCAAAGCTTTCGAAAACTCTATCATCTCCGGCAGATGGATCCCGTCGGGGATCATATCATCGCCGCTGATACGAACGATCACAGGCAATGCCACAGCCTCTTTTACGGCATCGAGCACCTCCAGGGGAAAACGCATACGGTTCTCCAGGGGACCTCCATACTCAT
>JALVJE010000019.1 GCA_027028505.1 Bacteroidales bacterium | reverse complement strand
ATCAACACCCTCTGGTACGTGGATGAATCGCTGGTGCTGGAGGAGGAGGGAAAACTGGTGGCCCTGGTGCGGGTGAACCTCGAAGAGCTGGAGAAAAAGTTCAACGACCTGAAAGAGGGAGCTACGGTATTTTATGAAAAGAATATCGATTCGATCGATTCGCTCCTGAAAGACCTCAAGGATCATGTCAACCGCAATGTGAACCGTTTTTCCCGCATCAGCGAGGTGAAGTTCCAGGAAGAGCCCTTCATCCGGACTGCTACCAATAAGATCAAGCGTTTCCTGTACGGGGAGGGGAAAGACCGGGAACAAAAAGGTTCGCTCTCCTGATCTCAGCTGTTTTTTTTCAACAGATCGCTGTAACGGGGATCATCAAAACCGGGACGCCGGAACGTGCGGGCTTCCGGAAACTCCTTTTCTGTTTTTTTACGCAGGGTGCCCAGCAGGATCATGATGTCCGCGATGGGTGTTTCCTCTGAGGGGAACAGATCCATCATACGGTGCCAGGCGGTGAGGGAGCGGTCCATGCCGATGAGGGCTACTTTGGCGGAGCCGTTGGCATCATCCGGCAGCGCCTCTTCGGGGTAGGTCTCGTTCATTTTCTTCCCGCGCAGCGCCCTTTGTATCTTGACGTTGATCTGGTAAAGGTACCAGCGGATCACCTCGCCGGCATCGCGGAGCAGCAGGGTGCGTTCCACATTCTCTTCCGGCGGCTCTTCATCGAACATACCCTGTTCCTCCAGCATGCGGGCATGACTGTTGAACCACTCCTCTGTCATGGTGATGTAGGAGAGGGACATGCGGGTGAGCGGATGGACCTTCGTCTCCTCCTTTATTTCCTTCTCACTGATCAAATAGTCTTCATCGGGTTCCACCTTTTCGGGATCCAGTCCCCGTTCGCGCATGATCTCCTTCAACAGCTCGATGGTCTCGTCCAGCGTGCTCTTCAGGTCCTGCCACATCTCGGAAGGTGATTTGCCTTCGTTCTCGATCCTGCGGGTCTCCGCTTCGCGGCGGGATTCCTGCTCCATTTTGTAGTTCAGACATTTGTCGGTAAAAGCACACCGTTCACACCAGCGGTCACAATAATTGTAAATGCCCGGGATCAGCCCGGGATCTTTGGCCATGTTCCGTAACTTGTTGTGATCCATCTGTATAGGTTTAAGAAGCAGAAGGGTTTTCCGGAAAATGTTTTTTCATATATAAAATTAAGGAATAAATCGAAGAAAAACCTGTTTTTGTATCCCGAATTTCATCTTCCAGGAAAATTTTTTCTTTTTCCGCCCGGATATGCCATCCTGTTCCTTTTTCTTTCCCGCGTAGCACGGTATACCCGGCTCTTGCCAGGGCTTTCTCCACCCAGGGCAGGAGGGCGGAGTCGCCGGAGAGTGTGACGGTCGCCTCTCCTGCCGGCCGGGGGATATGCAGGCCTCTGCCGATCTCGTACCGTATGCCGGTGTTCCGGAAGAGGGGGTCGAAGAGATCCTCTTTCAGCAGGTCTTCGGGACTTCCTTCATGAGCCTGGTCGGGGTAGATGAGCCAGATCTTATCGGCTGTTTCCAGCAGGAACTCCAGGTCGTGTGAGGAGAAGATGAAAAGTTTCCCTTCCTGTTTTGAGATATCCCGCATCCTCTGCAGCACCTCATATCTGTTGGGTATGTCGAGGAAAGCGGTAGGTTCGTCGAGCAGTACCAGGGGGGTCTCCTGTGCCAGGGCGCGGGCGATGAGGGTGCGTTGCCGTTCCCCGTCGGAGATCTCACCCACCTGTTTGTCTTTGAGGGCGAGGAGGCGCAGTCCTTCCAGGGCGCTGACGACCGCCTCTTCATCCCGGCGGGAGAGACGTCCCTGCCAGCCGGTATAGGGGTAGCGGGCCATGGCCACGGTTTCCCGCACCGTGAGGCGGTTGACCGGCAGGTGCCCTGCGGGCACGAAGCTGCACAGGCGGGCGAACTCCTGACGGGACCAGCTTCCCAGCTCTTTTCCCTGCAGCCGTACGGTGCCTCCCAGGGCCTCCTGCTGGCGGGCCAGCGTGCGCAGGAGGGTGCTCTTGCCCACACCGTTGGGGCCTACGATCCCCACCATCTCACCCGCCGTGGCGGTGAAAGAGAGAGGAGCGGTGAGCGACAGGTCTTTGCCGCGCTTTTGCCAGTAACCTATTTTCAGCTCTTCAAGGGTGATCAAGGTTTTTCTTGTTTTAGTTACATCAATGAAGAGAGTTTCTGTCGTTGGAGGATCATCCAGATGATCAGGGGTATGCCCAGCACGGCCGTGACAGCGTTGATGGGCAGCACACCGCCTTCTCCCGGCAGGTGGGAGAGGATATCCCCCAGCAGCAGGAGGGAGGCGCCCAGCAGAAGGGTGGCGGGGAGCACAGGACGCAGGTCGGAGGTGCGCAGGGTCAGACGCGCCAGGTGGGGCACGACGATGCCTACAAAACCTATGGGACCGCAGAAAGCCGTCACCGAGCCGGCGAGGATGCCGGTGACCCCGAAGATGAGCAGGCGTGTGCGGCGTATGTCCATGCCCACGCTGTGGGCGTAGGCCTCACCCATCAGGAGCGTGTTCAGCTGCTTGATCAGCAGGAAAGAGAGGAGGACCCCCGCGCCCACCAGCAGCGTGAGGAGAAGGCTCTGCATACCTGTGACATTAGCCAGGCTGCCCATGGTCCAGACGACGAAGACCTTCAGCATCGTCTCGTTGCTGAAATACTGCAGGATGGAGACCAGGGCCGTCACGGCGCTGCCGAACATGATGCCCAGGATGAGGATGGTCATGATGTCGCGTATGCGCAGGGAGACGGTCATGATCAGGAGGAGGACGCCTGTGGCGCCGGCGATGGCGGCGGCCATGATGGAGGTGTTGGCAGCCAGCGAACCTGCGGCAAAGGAGAGGAGCGGGGAGAGACCCAGCACGAGGAGAGCCACACCCAGGCTGGCCCCGGCGCTGATGCCCAGCACATACGGTCCCGCCAGCGGGTTGCGGAAGGTGGTCTGCATCAACAGCCCGCTCACCGACAGGGCCACGCCTGCCAGCACCGCCGTCCACATGCGCGGCAGACGGAAACGATGCAGGATGACCGTGACATCATCCCCTCCCGCAGGGTGGAACAGGGCCCGCGTGACGGAGGTGAAAGAGAGATGCACCGACCCCGTATAGATATCCGCCAGCGCCAGAAGGAGGGGGAGGAGGAGCAGGGCAGCCCAGAGGTAATATTTGTGTTTGCGGGTCAAAGGTTCGTGGTTTGTGGTTTGATGCTCACTGCGCGAGCGTTTGAGGTTTGGAATTGTTTCAGGTTTCAGGTTTCAGGTTCCAGGTTAAGGCAGTTTATGGTTCGTGGTTTATGGTTCGTGGTTTGTGGTTTGATGCTCGCTGCGCGAGCGTTTGATGCAGCCTGCGGCTGCGTTTGTGGTTAGTGGTTGGTAGTTGGTAGTTCGTAGTTAGTAGTTCGTCGATCATCGATCATCGTTCGTCATTCAATCTTCCTGTAATACACCAGTTTCCTGTTTTTATTTTTTTCCGGGTGAAAGATCTGCTGCAGGTCTTCCAGGATGATATCGGGGTGGATCACGCCGCTCTCCCAGTAATCATTGCCTCCGTGGGGGCTGAGGCGGGCATCGTTGTTGTAGATCCGGTCCGTTTTGAAGGGCCGGAAGAGGGCCAGCCGTTTGTCGGTGGAGAGGATCGCCTTGCGGGAGGTGGCGGTACCGCAGTTGATCCATATATCCGCATTGCGGGCTTTCCGGTACACCTTCTCGATGTCCATGGGGAGGGCATCACGGGTGGCGGTCTTCTCCCACACGTAACGGCCGCCGGCATCGCGGATGAAAGCAGCCGTGAGGCTCTTCCCGCCCGGTACGTACCATATCTCGTTCCAGGGGAAGCTGGTCATGACGAGGGGTTTGACCCCGGGGCTGTCTTTCTCCCGGGCTACAGCCTCATAGCGGGCCGCCACCGAGTCGATCCACCGGCCCGGCCGCTGCAGGTCGCCGAAGAAGGCTCCGAAGAACCGTATCCACTCGGCCCTGCCCAGGGGGGTCTGCTCCAGGTAATCGCCCACGACCACGGCGGGTATGCCCAGCGAGGTCAGGCGGTCGACCGTGTTTTTCACCTCCGGGCCGATGCCATAGAGGAAGACCACGTCGGGCCGCAGTTGCAGGATCAGCTCATAGTTCATGTTCTTGTCGTAGCCGATATCTTTGATCTTCCCTTCCTCTATCCTTCTGCGGACGGTGCTGTCACACACATAATCCCTGCCCGAAATACCCACAATGCTGCCGCTGCGGCCCAGGGCGCGCAGGAAGGCCACATGGGTGGTGGAGGTACAGATCACCCGCTGTACGGGCGCCTGGATATGTACGGTGCCTGAAGGACCTTGTCCCTTTTTCCGATCTCCGGTAATGTAACAGGTCATGGTGCTTTTCTCTTCCCCCTGCCAGGGGTTGATCACCTCTGCCCGCACGATACCGGCGGCCGTGTCCAGGCGGAACCCCTCGGCATATTGCACCGGCAGGGTGTGCAGCGCCGGGGTCTCCGCCTGCCGGGAGTGGCCTTTCTCTCCGCAGGCGGTAGCCAGGAGCATCAGTAAACCCGCGATCCATGGCAGGATCCTACCTGAAAAGGACGATGACATCGGCTATCTGTTTTGCAGGATCAGTTTGTTGCGGTAAAGCTTTCCTGGCGTCTCCAGGGTCACGACATATACGCCGGGACTGAGGGACGTGAGGGGGATCACCAGCTGTCCCTGCCAGGGATGATATACACGGTGCAGCACCTCCTTGCCGGCAAGATCCGTGATCTTCAGCGTGCCGCCGTGGAGGATACCGTCTTCCGGCAAGATCGTCACCTCGTCAACAGCCGGGTTGGGGAAGAGCAGCAGGGTGCCCCGGGCAGAGGCACTGCGGGGTGAGGTGACCGACAGACTCGGGATCTCCTGGCACATCACAGGACTGATGGCCAGGGAGATAAAGACCGAATGGTTGGGCGTGCCACTGTAACCGGCCCACAGACCGTTCTGGAAGTAGAAAGCGGTGTTCACACCATAATTGCTGCGGGGCTCCGTCTGGAACACCGCGAACTGGTCGGTGAGAGGATCCCCTACATTGTTCTGGTAGTAGATCTCATAGCCGGCGAAGAAATTGCCCTCGACCGTCACGAGGGTGTCGAAGTCAATAAAGTTCCATACCGAGTCAACGAAATAGCTCATCGGCACATCTTTTTGTACGATCAGCTCTTCAGGCTTGCTGGTGCCTGACCAGACCTTCACGGTGATGTGGTCGGAGGGACTGTCATATTTTATGAGGGCCGGCTGGATGTACAGGCCCGTCATGGAGATGTAGGTGGTGTTCTCGAACTTTTCGGCAAAGCTCGTGAAACGACCGGTGTTGAAACCGGTCCAGTATCCGGAGTCGGTCCCGCCGTAGGGATCCACGATCATCCTTTCGCCCTCTTCGATGTTCGTGAGGGTGTCGCAGGATTTGGCTGCGCCGGTGTAGGGATCATTGCCGTTCCAGAACGTAAACCCGAAGTCCTTGGGGTCCAGCCAGTACTTCAGTTGCAGGGAGGAGTCGGCATAGGCATCCCATTCGGCAGAGAATTTCTGGAAGTAGTCGTTGACGGAGTTGCCGCAATGGGCGTCGCCGCCCGAGAGGGTTCCTACCACCCGGTGACCGGCGTCGAACAGCGGAGCGCCGGAGGAGCCGGCCTCGGTCGTGCCCACATCCCACTGCAGGATCTGCCAGAAAGTCCCCGCATCGTATTCGGTGCCGGGGTAATCGGAGGAGACCGGTGCATCATCATCTATGGAGATCTTCTTGACATCTCCCATGGGGTGATGGATGGAGACCGTAGGTGGTGTCGGGGTGTTCCCCGATGCGTTCCATCCGGCATAGTAAGGATAGTAGGTGAAAGGAGGCACCCTGCTCAGCCTCACCAGGGTGAAATCCAGATGATCGCCGTTGCGTGCGATCAGATCGGCGCCGGAGATGCTCTTGGTCACCGAGCCGTCGGGGCCGTGGCAGTGGGGGCTCTCATAGCCGAAGACAAAGACCGAGTTCTGCGCGTCGTCCTGGCTCTCTATGCCGTGGCCGGCCGAGAGGATATAAGGC
>JALVJE010000018.1 GCA_027028505.1 Bacteroidales bacterium | reverse complement strand
TAGAAGCCCAATTATTGTTGTTTTGAAAGATGTGGGGGATTGTTCTGAAAATTTGGTATTTTTAGACCTGAACTAATTGAGTGTCAGGCGTGCTTTTTATTACGTAAATTTATTTTGGACAGCAGTGTCAATTTCTACTTAATTTCGCGAGCGTTAGCGAGCTAATTTCCACTTAATTTCATCCCGACGAGTTGGGATTAATTTCGCGACCGAAGGGTGCAAATTTCACGAGCGTAGCGAGTTAATTTCTGCTTAATGACGATCGAGAGGTTAGCAAGAGAGAACCGGCTCAGAAAAGTATCCTGTAATTGAGTATGGGTACAAAACCCATTTGTGTGATATATTTGATCCCTCTGGAATAAGGATCATAATAATCCCCGATCACGTTCAGCTGGTTGGTGATGTTCTGAAAATCCAGCTCCAGGGTGTGATTGGCCCTTTTCCGGTCGTGGCTCATGCTGATCTTGAGATCAAACCGGAAAAAATCTTTCCACTGTTCCGTAAAGGCAAGCTTCTCATTCCTCACGGTAGTCTCTTCTTCCCGGGAACTTTCCAGGTCGATGGGCGTGGTCCACTGGCCTCCGGCCCAGGTACCTTTGAGGTTCACGCTGATCGTTCTCTTCCTGAGCCCCTTCCCGAAAATAAAATCTTTGCCTCCCAGGGCGTTGAAGACATAGTGGCTGTTGTATCTCGTGTTTCTCAGGACACGGTCCAATGCCCTGTATTTTGAATCGAAAAGGGAAGCTGTGACCAGGAAATAATAGTTGGCGGAGAAATATTTTTCGAGCGTCACTTCCATGCCGATGTTACGGCCTGTACCCATGTTGACGAGATCCCGGTCAACATATCCTGCGTTACTGTTCAGGATGGAAAAGCTGCTTGTATCGCTGTTCCCGACAGGAACATCATACAGATGCTGATAGTAGACCTCCGTTTTGAAAAAAAGGTTTTTGTTCAGCAATATTTCATAACCGGAAACAAAATGAAGCGCTTTGGTAAGATCGAGATCACGGTTGGGCTGGAGATCATTTTCGAGAGTATTTACGGTATGGGCAAAATAAGTGGCGAGCGATTCCATCCTGCTATGCATGCCGAAGCCAAAAGAAAGGGTCTGCTTCGGAACGAAATTCCAACGGAGCCCCAGCCGGGGTTCGATGGTAAAATGGTTGTTCAGCATTAAGTACATGCTGTGTATCCCGCTGACCAGGGTGAGATCCTCTGTAAAACGGTGTTTCCAGTTTATGTAGGATTCCAGTAACATGGTCGAGCCGGTCTGGTAAACCGGCGTGACCAGCGTATCAAGAAGAGGATCATAGCGGTCGGAACGGAGATTGAAATCGGAAAAGGTGGATACCACCCCTGCCTTCAGCACATTGGCAACATTGAATTTTTTATTGATGCTCGCACTGATTTTAGGTGTGTTGTGGTAAAACTTGTCAATCGCTTTGGTTCTGAAGATGTCCGGTTCGTCTTCCGTTTTGAGGTGCCAGTCATTTACCGATCCGGTATAGGCGATGATGCCGGTAAAATAGGTGGTTTTGTTGATAGGATAAACGCTTTTGAAGCCCACCACGCTCATGCTGGTTGTGTAGTCGTTGGTGAAATGCTCCTCATTTTCCGTGACATGGCTGATCCCGCCAACGCCAAAGACCGTGAAAGAGCCCGAATTCCTGGTGGGTACTTTGATCTTGAAAGTAATATCCTGAAAAGAGGGGACTGCGTCCCCGTCAAGTTTTATACCCATTGCATTGAACAACGCCAGGGAGGAGAACCTGTAATTGACCAGATAGGATGAGGTATGTTTTTTACTGAAGGGTCCTTCGAACGTGAAGTTGGTGCCCAGAAAACCAAATTGCAGGGAATATTCCCGTTCGTTGGCATTGCCGTCCCGCAGGTTCATATCAAAGATACCCGAATAGGCATCTCCGTACTGGGCCGGGAAGGCGCCTGTATAGAAATCGGAATTGGCCAGGAGAGCTGCATTCAGTACACTGATGCCCCCGCTGGATGATCCCTCCTCGGCAAAATGATTGGGATTGGGGATATCGATCCCTTCCAGCCGCCATCCCAGTCCCCGGGGTGAATTGCCCCGGACAATGATGTCGTTGCTGCCCGAAGGGCTGGAAGCCACTCCCGCATATGAGGAGACCATCCTTGCCACATCATTGATCGTACCGGCATAATGGCTTGCCTCTTCCGCATTGAACTTCATCACACTTACGGTGGCCATTTTGTTGACCGCCTCCGTTTTGTCCCTGTTGGCCGTGACCACCACATTCTTCAGACTGACCATCGACTCGGTAAGTCCGATCTTCAGGATGGTTTCCTTACCTGCCGTAAGAAGCACGTTAGGGACAGTGACTGAATCATACCCGTCATAGGAGACAAGGATGTCATACCTGCCTACGGGCAGGTCTTTGAACACAAACTTCCCCTGCTGATCTGTGACCGTCCCCACCGGAGGGTTTGTGCCGGCAATGACCAGTGTGGCCCCCGGCAGAGGCATCCTCGTATCCTTGTCCGTGACCACTCCCCGTATATTCTGCCGGATATCCTGAGCAGAAACAGGAAGGGAGAGCAAGACCACTGCAAGAAAATGCAAACAGAAAAATTTGCTTAATATACTGAAACTACGGAACATCTTCGTAATTGTAGAAACCTCCTAATTATCAGGCAGGATTTACATCTGATATAACCCAATAAGTTACAAAATTATTACCTGAAAAGCAACTTTCTTTTGCCCGGGCGGGGAGTTGGCAAGTTACCGTGTAAAGACCCACCTGTCCCCTTCGGAGAGGGAAGCGTCGTAGGCGTAGCCTTCCTCGTCGAAGAGTTTGATCTCTTCGGGATCGTTGATGCGGTGCGTAATGATAAAACGGGTCATCTTGCCCCGGGCATATTTGGCATACATCGAGAGGGTCTTGTACGTGCTGTCACGGTACTCCCGGAATACGGGAGTGATCACACGGATCCTCAGTTTTTCCGTATCGATCACCGAAAAATATTCCTGTGATGCCAGATTGATCAGCAGGGGAGGTCTGTTATGGGAGAATTCCTTCTTCAGACAGGCATTGATCTTGTTCTTCCAGAATTCATACAGGTTTTTTCTGTTACCGATGCGGAGGGGCAACCCCATCTCCAAACGGTAGGCCTGCATCCTGTCGAGCGGACGGAGCATGCCGTAGAGAGCCGAAAGGATACGGAGATGATCCTGGGCGAAAAGAAGATCTTCCGAAGAAAACGTGCCCGCATCCAGCCCGCGGTAGGCATCTCCTCTGTATGCCATGATGGCCGGCCGGACAATGAAATCGGGGGGATCATGCTGGAAAGAAGCGAACTTTTCGGCCGTGGCGATAGAAAGGTCCGGATTGATATGAAGCAGTCCGGCCAGCTCAAACGGACTGTATTCCTTCATCTTCCTGGCGATCTGCCAGGCCTCTTTGCGGAAGGCAGGCTCGCTCATCATTACTCCCTTGTTTTCGTTGTGGAAAACAGCAGGGAGCGCAGAGGAGAAATCCATCCGCTTGGCCGGGGAGAGCAGTATGATCATATTAAAATAATGTATCCAAATAGATCCGGAATATGAAGATAACAAAAAAGATTATTTTTTTCTAACTTGTATCAATAAATAATCACTGTATCACAAAATAAATTTCAATGAGTGATACTTTCAAAAAAGACCTGCAGTATTACAAGTTCTGTACCTATGGGTTCCTGAAGAACCTGCGGTTCTTCGAGCCGTTCCTTTATCTGTTTTTCCTGGAGAAAGGGCTGAACTACCTGCAGATAGGGACGCTGATCACGGTGCGTGAGGTGCTGCGCAACGTGCTGGAGATCCCCACGGGTATCCTGGCGGATATGCTGGGACGGCGGCGTACGATGATCACTGCTTTTACCTTTTATATCATCTCTTTCGGCGTCTTTTACGGTACCTCCTCCTACGGATTGTTCGTGGTGGCGATGTTGTTCTATTCGGCGGGGGATGCTTTCCGGTCGGGCACCCACAAGGCGATGATCTTTGAGTATCTGCGTTTGCGGGGATGGGAGAAGATGAAGGTGGATTATTACGGTCACACCCGTTCCTGGTCGCAGATGGGCTCGGCGCTCTCCTCCCTGCTGGCGGCCGGTATCGTCTTTGGGTCGGGGGACTATGCCGGAGCTTTTCTTTTTTCCACGGTGCCCTATCTGCTGGACCTGTTGTTGCTGGCCTCTTATCCCAAAGCCCTGGATGGGGAGGTGCGGAGAGGCGGGGGATGGCATTCCCTGTGGCAATCCTTCCGGGAGATCCTCCAGGAGATCGTTTCCGCTTTCTCCCGCCGGCTGACGCGGCGTGCCCTGACCAACATCGCCCTTTTCAGCGGCACCTTCCGGGCGGTAAAGGACTATTACCAGCCGGTACTGGCAGCGCTGGCCGCTTCGCTGGCCATCCATTACCACCATGCCGGCGGGAAACAGATATCGGCAGTGATCATAGGCATCTTTTATTTCTTTCTCTACCTGGCCACCTCCTTCTCTTCGCGCCATGCCGGCAGCATCGCCCGTCGCCACGGCAGCCTGCCGGAGGTGCTGAACCGCAGTCTCCTGGCCGGACTGGCCCTGGTGGTGACGGCCGGACTCTTCTTCCTGCTGCCCGGACGGTGGCAGTGGCTGGCCGTACTGCCCTTTACGGCCATGTACATGCTGGAAAATATGCGGCGGCCGGTGGGCGTGGCGTATGTCTCTTCCGTCTTCCCTTCCGGGATCCTGGCTACCGTGCTGAGCACCGAGTCGCAGGTGCGCAGCCTCTTCGCGGCAGCCATCGCTCCCGCTGCCGGATACCTCGTGGATAAAACAGGCGTGGGAGAAGGCCTGGCCATCATCGCCGCGATCCTGATCCTCCTCTACCCGGTCGTGAGATTGAGGAAGTAATTTGTGGAGACGCAATAAATTGCGTCTGTACGGTTAATATTGCAGGTTTCAGACAGAATATTCATTCGTCGTTCATCATTCGACATTCATCCTTCGGGCTTCTTTTCCCTCTCCTTTTCCTTCCCTTCACAGTACTGTACTTATACTTGGTCAAATATGTGCAGGGTGCGGGCTAACATTTGTCTTTTCGCTGCGTATAGGGAACTAAAGCCCGTTTTTCACAAAATTTTATTTGTGTCAGAGGGAAGAATACAACCTGTCCGATGAGAAAGTATCTTGCGTTTTGCATCATATCACTGATCCAGGTCACGCACATGGTGTCGGCCCAGGATGCCGACCTTTTTCTGCGCAGGAACAAATTTGCGATCAACTTTTTCAGTATGCTCCGCCGCCCGGTGGTGAATGAAACGGAAGATTATTATCCGGTCGTGTTTCACGGTATCATGTATACACGCAATATCGGCAAAGGAAATTTCCTGCGGGCGCGCTTCGACTATTTTCAGCGGAACCGCGACAACTCAACGGAAGGGGATATGGAGGTCAACCTCTATTCTGACATTCTCATGGGAGGAGGCTGGGGGTATGTTTTTACCTCGGGTGTGGTCCGTCCTTATGTGGCTGCCGACCTGGGGATGACCAGTGTGCTCAGGTACTCGGAGAACGGGGGGGTGGAAGCCGGTACCTACCGCAAGATCCAGACCCGCCAGCTGGGAGCTTCACTGATGCCCGCGGCAGGGGTCACTTTCCAGGTGTCACCGGTGCTTTCTTTTTCACTGGAGACCAACCTGGAACTGGGATATACCCATGAAAAAGGTACTGATTTTTCCTGGGGAGCTGATATGGTGCCCAGGGAAAAAGAGATCCGGCAAAACCTTTTCTTCGCCCGCTGGAACCCCGTGAGCCTCCTGTCCATCGAGTTGAGATTCTGAAGAGTTCATAGTGCCGCAACTCCAGGGATCTTTGATCCCTATAGAGTTGCGAGCATGCTCGAAACTGTTGTACGCAACAATTTCGGCATTCACAGTTCATAGTTCACAGTTCACAGTTCATAGTTCGTAGTTCATAGTTCATAGTTGTAATATACCAGGACATCGTTTACATTTTTTTAGTTAAGCAAAATATCAGCACCTCGTTTACAAAGTACTAAAATATCAGATTATACATTACGCAAAAAATATTTCTTGCCTCCCTAGGGAGGCGC
>JALVJE010000017.1 GCA_027028505.1 Bacteroidales bacterium | reverse complement strand
CCTTTCTTCTCATGATCGTAACGTTTATTCCTTAAAATAATCTCTGGCAGCACGGTAACCGGTATCAAACAGCTCACCGGCCGCCTTCAGGTCAAAAAGGGCATACTCCTTCTCCAGCGGAGGCTCCAGGAAGATATCACAAAGCTCCTTGTTGCGGTCGACCGACTGCCGTATCAGCAGTTGCATCACCCTCCGGAAGATCTCGGATCCCGTATGGATACGGTGAAAAGCATAGTTGTTCACATGCACCCCCAGGATGGGATAGCCCAGCTCCTGCAAAGGTTGCACCGGCAGGTTGTCCCGCACACCCCCGTCCACATAGTCATCGCCGTCAATGACCACCGGCCGGAAAAGCAACGGGATGGAGATGGAAGCCAGGATCTTGTCATGGACCGTCCCCTTCCCAAAGTAAACCGCCTCGCCTTTTTGCAGATTGACGGCACAGCTGAAAAAAGGGATGCTCAGCTTCTCAAAGGAATTCTCCGGGATCATCTCCTCCAGCAGTTCCTGTATCTTTTTATGGGCTATCAGCCCGCGGGAGATCTTCACGACAGGGACGAACAGTTTCATGATGTGCTCATTGAGCATCAGCTCCAGCACCTCCCAGGGGTTATGACCTGCCGCGATCATCCCCCCGAGCAGCGATCCTATGCTCGTACCTGAAATGGCCCGGAAATGGTATCCGTGGTCCAGCAAATACTGCAGCACCCCGAGGTGCACGGCACCCCGCATACCACCGCCGCTGAGACACAGGGAGATCTCTTTGTTGTCTGTTGCCATCGGAACGGGTTTGATCCTGCAAGATAAGCATTTTCCTGCATTGCAGAGATGCACGGCAGGAGAAACCAAAGACGCACAGTTGTGCGTCTTTACATCACATCAATTTCCCACAAATTGTTGTACGATCTGTGCCAGCTGTGCGGCCGGGATCACCCCCGGCTGACTGAAAAGGACCTCTCCCCTTCTGAAGATCATCAGGGTGGGCACACTGCGGATCATGTACTTCTGCGCCAGTGCGGGATTACGGTCCACATCGATCTTGATCACCCGGATCCTGTCGCCGAAATGATCCTTTACCTCTTTCAGAATGGGTGGCATCATTTTGCAGGGCTGACACCACTCCGCCGAGAAATCCACCAGGACCGGCTTATCACTGTTGATGATATCATTGAATTTTGCCATATATATTTTCCTCCTTTTTGTCCGGGATGTAACAATTTACATACCGGTCCGGATCGCCTGACAAAAATGCAGTAGAGACGCACAATTGTGCATCTCTACATGATCATAAATAAATCCACAAAAATTCCCTAAATTTATCAGGTGATCACAAACTCAATATTTTATTCATCATGTCACGATATACAAAATCATTTCTGATCCTCACAACCGTTATCCTGTTTACATTGACAGGATGCCGGTCCCGGCAGGCGGTCACTACGGATGAACTGGTGCAATACCTCCGGGATCATCCTATAACGCCTGAAGACTACGTCCTCTCCAAATTCAGGGATCATGATTATGTTTTTATCGGTGAATATCACAGGATCCGGCAGAATGTCGAACTGATCCTGCATCTGATCCCACGCCTCTACCAAAACGGGATCTACAACCTGGCCATCGAGTTCGGGGATCACCGGGACCAGCACCTTGTCGATTCGCTGCTGGCCCTGCCCCGATTCGACCGGCAGCTGGCGCGCGAGATCATGTTCCGCAACGATCCCCTTTGGGGTTACAAGGAATACATCGATATCTACCAGGTAGCCTGGGAAGTAAATCATTCGGACAAATTCGACCATACGAAACCTTTCAGGGTGATCAACCTCTCGGCCCATTACGATCCCTGCAAAAAAGGAGGGGCCTGGAAAGATCTCGACCCGGATGTGTTCATGGCACAGAGCCTCTTCAAAGAGGTCATCGACAAGCATGAAAAAGCCCTGGTCTATTCGGGCAATCACCATGCTTTCACCCGGTATCACCAGCCTCTGTATAATTTTAAGAAAGACACCTGCTACGGTTACATCACTACCCGCATGGGCAATGTAGTGTATGATTCGCTGGGTGACCGGACTTTCAATATCTACCTGCATGCCGGCTGGACCTCCGGCAAAGGATGGAACAAACCGTGTGTGAGGCCGGTGAACGGTGCGCTGAAACCTGTAATGGCGGAGCTGGAACACCAACCGGTGGGATTCGATGTGGTGGGAACGCCTTTCGGAAAACTTACAAGTACCAACTCCTTTTATGCTTTATGCTATCCGAACTTCACCCTTGATCAGTTTTGCGACGGTTACATCTGGCAGGTCACCTTCAGGGATATGCTGCCCATCACCATGGAAGAGGACTTCATCACTCCTGAGAACATCGGCAAATTAAAGCATCATCTCAGATGCATCGGCATAAATGAAAAACAGATCAATTCCATAACGGTCAAAAACGCCAACGAAGAGCTTTTTGAGGATATCCGGAAGCATTTCCGGCATCTGAGATGGTGACAGCAGAGACGCACGATCGTGCGTCTCTACAGCATCCTAATAGCATTATCTGTCCTACCTCTCCTGATTTACATCCAAAGGCAGCCGTCTCAATCCTCCAGCGTCGTGATATCGCCGGGGTCCTGGCCGAGAGCCTGGGCCTTGAGCACGCGTCGCATGATCTTGCCTGACCGTGTCTTGGGCAGGCTGTCTACAAAGACGATCTCCTGGGGACGCGCGATGGGACCGATCTCGTCGACTACGTGCTGCATCAGTTCTTCTTTCAGCTCCTTGGAGGGCGTCTCTTTCTGTTTCAGGATCACAAAGGCATGGATGGCATTGCCCCGCAGCTCGTCCGGCAGGCCTATGGCGGCAGCCTCGGTAACAGCGGGATGGCTCACCAGTGCGCTCTCGATCTCGGCCGATCCGAGACGGTAGCCGCTCACCTTCAGCACATCATCCATACGGCCGATGATCCAGAAATAACCGTCCTCATCCATGCGGGCCGAGTCACCTGCCAGGTACCAGCCCTGTTTCTCATAGGCTTTCCAGTATTTCTCCACATACCGGTCGGGATCATTAAGAATGGTACGGGCCATCCCCGGCCAGGGGTTTTTGATCACCAGCGTCCCCTCCTCTCCCGGTTTCATCTCATTACCGTCGTCATCCACCACGGCGATCTCATTGCCGAAGAATGGCTTCGTCGCCGAGCCGGGCTTGAGGGGTGTCACCGGCAGGGGCGTGATCATAAAACCACCCGTTTCGGTCTGCCACCAGGTATCCATGATGGGACAGCGACTTTTCCCCACCACCTCATAGTACCACCGCCAGGCTTCCGGGTTGATGGGCTCTCCCACCGACCCCAGCAGGCGGAGGCTGTCGAGGTTGTGTTTCTCCACCCAGGAGGAGCCGAAACGCATCAGTCCGCGGATGGCTGTGGGTGAAGTATACAGTATGTTGATGCCGTACTTCTCGATCATCGACCACCAGCGGTTGGGATAGGGATGGTTGGGCGCTCCCTCGTAGCTCATGATCGTAGCTCCCATGATCAGGGGAGCATAGACGATATAGCTGTGACCGGTGATCCATCCGGGGTCGGCAGCACACCACCAGCGGTCTTCGGGCTTGATGTCAAAGACATATTTAAAAGTGGACATGGTATAGACCGAATAGCCCCCGTGGGTGTGCACCACCCCTTTGGGCTTGCCGGTGGTACCTGAGGTATAGAGGATGAAGAGCGGGTCTTCGGCATCCATCACCTCCGTCTCGGCCGAGGTGCCGGCGATGGGCATGCCCATCAGCTCATGCCACCAGAAATCACGGTCGGTCTCCATGTAACATTCATCTACGTTGATCCGCTTCACCGTGATACACACCTCGATGCTCGGAGAGCGCTTCATGGCCTCATTGGCGATCTTCTTCAGCACCACCTTCTTCCCACGGCGATATCCTCCGTCGGCAGTGATGAGGACGCGGCTGTTGGCGTCCTCGATCCTCTCGGCCAGCGCCTCCACGCTGAACCCTCCGTACACCACACTGTGCACGGCCCCGATCTTGGCACAGGCCAGCATAGCGATGATCAACTCAGGTATCTGCGGCATATAGATGGTGACGATCTCCCCCTTCTGCACACCCATGGCACGCAGGACATTGGCGAACTTGGACACTTCCCGTGAGAGCGCATGGTAAGAATAGACCTTGATATCCCCCGGCTCTCCTTCCCAGATCAGTGCCACTTTGTTGCGCGTGGCAGTCTTCAGATGACGGTCCAACGCATTGTGTATGATATTGGTCTTTCCACCTACGAACCACTTGTAAAAAGGCTTGTTGGAATCATCCAGCACCTTGTCCCATTTCTTATACCATTCCAGTTCTTCCGCCTCACGGGCCCAGAACTCTTCCCTGTGCTCGACAGATTCTTTATACATCGATTCATAATCTTTCACCCGGGCATTCCGGATCACCTCTTCCGAAGGTGGATAGATCTTCTTTAAATTTTCAGCGTCTGACATTTTTTAAGATTTTAATGGGTTATCGGATTTGGGATATAAAAGTATATAAATATCTAGATAGTTCAAAGTTCATTTCAGGTAGAGACAAGGCAGTGCCTTGTTCGTACAGTATAGTACAGTACGGTATCCAGGCAGGGACAAGGCAATGCCTTGTCCGTTCGGTTCAGTAAAATTCAATATCATGCATCAAGCAATCATAGTTCAGAGTTCGTAGTTCGTAGTTCACAGTTCCCGGTTCATCAATCCAACATTCATCGTTCATCGTTCGACAATCATCCTTCCTCATTCATCCCCTACGCTGTACATATAGACGGCGAACGATGCCAGCCAGTGTTCTCCTTCGTAGTTGCCGGAGGAGATGTAGGGCAGGGTAGCATTGGCATGGCGGAGGGCTGCCTGCCGCAGCACCGGCACATCCGGGTCGTCCGCAGGCAGGGCCCGGGCGATCCCGAGCATGCACCAGGCCCTGCTCAGATCAAGGCCGTCGAGATGGACGATCTTGGGGTCGGTACGATCGGTGACATCGGGGGGCGTGAGCAGGTTAGCCGGCTCTCCCTCCGCCAGCCGGGGCAGCCAGTGGTGGAACCAGTTCGTGAACTCCTCCTGCGGCAATACCCGCAGCATCAGGTAGGCCTCCTGCAGGCTGGGCGAGAGGAAATCATCACCATCGGGTTCCCACCGTGCCGGCGCCTCCCGGTCATTGAGATAATAATCCCTGCTGCGCTGCACAATAAGATCCTCCAGTGCTTTGTTACCGCTCTGCCGGGCATAATCGAGGGCAAAGATGAGCCCAAAGGCTGTGTTGGGATGGACGCCCCTGCGTATGGGATAGGCCTGCCGCGGCAGGAAATCGAGATAGCGCTGCACGAAGGCATCGGCCAGGGGCTGCAGCGTCTTCGCCCACTGCCGCCCGTCGGGGTCGTCCCACGAGAGAAGCTCCTCCTGCAGTTTCAGCAGCCACGCCCAGCCGTAGGTGCGCTCAAAAGAACGGCGGTTGGGCTGCTGCAGGTAGGCTACCTCGGCAGCTACTTTCTCCGTCGTGAAATGACTACGCAGGACACGGCGTATGCTATCGGCCTCCGGCAGGTCCGGGAAGGTCCTGAGCACCTTCACCAGCATCCAGTGACCGTGGACACAGGAGTGCCAGTCGAAACAACCGAAAAAGACGGGATGCAGGGTTTCCGGCGGCAATACCTCCGAAGGTCCGTTCATCACGTGAGAGAGCTTGTTGGGGTATTCGGTCTGCACACAACGCAGGGCCAGATGTACAAAGTTAGAAGCAGCCTCCTCAGAAAAAGCCGGAAAAACATTCTGACCTGGGCCGGCCATGTTGTCTCCGGTCTTTTCGGCCGGATTTTTGCATGTGAACAGGATCATAGCGAAAAACAACGGAAGGAAAAAGAGATATCTTCTCATAAGACGGATATTTATAGTGGCAGCATTAAAAATACAAAGGAAAAGGGAAAAAAGAGCTTTTTTTATATTTTTGTACCGCTTTACCGGTCCAGTAGCTCAGCTGGATAGAGCAACAGTCTTCTAAACTGTAGGTCGCAGGTTCGAATCCTGCCTGGATCACACCCCGAAAATCCCGGACGGAGTCCCGGGATTTTTTCATGGCCTCCGGC
>JALVJE010000016.1 GCA_027028505.1 Bacteroidales bacterium | reverse complement strand
ACATAAAAAGGCACCTGCAGAAAGAGATGACCCTGGAGGAGATGAGAGAAGGTCTGAAGGCCTGGTGCCTGGACTATTTTTCTCCCTGCCGGACTTTTAGTTTCACAGAGGAGGAGGTGATGGAGATCGACCGGCTGGCCCAAGAAAAATACGCTTCATGGGAATGGAACACCGCCTATTCGCCCCGGTGTGTGCTACGCAGGACGCTGACATCCCTGCCGGGCCGGCCGGCGCTGGAGATCGCCCTGAACAAAGGAAGGGTGGAAGAGGTGGTCGTGAAAGGAGGACCGCAGGAACTGCATCACATGGCGGAGCAGCTAAAAGGATCGCCTTTCCGGTATGAGGTGGTGGAAAAGGTGCTGGTGTCCCTGCACAAGGAAGGAAAACTTTCCGTAATTTCGGTGCGGGAGGGGCTGCACGCTCTTTTCGGATATTAAAAATAACGGTCATGGCTTCGAAAACCGGTTTCATGGATGTACTTAGGTCACTCTGGGTGTACCTCTTCGGGGTGATCACCATGCCCCTGGGCTTTGTGGGGGCTGTGGCGGTGTGGCTGCTCACCGTCCTTTTCGACCGGCGCCTGGTGGTGCTGCACCTCTATTCCTGCTTCTGGGCCTCCTGGTACACCTGGATCTCCCCTTTCTGGAAGGTGAAGATCATGGGAAAAGAGAAGATCGACCGGAAAGAAGTGTACATCATGGTCTCCAACCACCAGTCGATGCTGGACATCCTGGTGCTGTACCGCCTGTTCGTGCATTTCAAGTGGGTGAGCAAGGCTGAGCTTTTCAGGGCGCCCCTGGCGGGATGGAACATGACCCTGAACCGCTACATCAAGCTGCACCGTACCAGCCGCACCAGCATCCGCCGCATGATGGAGGATAGCAGGAAGACCCTGGAGAGCGGCTCGTCGGTAATGATCTTCCCCGAGGGGACCCGCTCCACCACCGGCAGGGTGGAGCGTTTCAAGGAGGGCGCTTTCCGCCTGGCCAAAGACACCGGCCGGCCCCTGCTCCCCATCGTCCTGTGTTGTACGGGCGACGCATTGCCGAAACACGGCTTCTGGGTACGGGGCAAGCATCTCATGAAGGTAAAAATACTCGACCCTGTCCCCCCGGAAACCTTCCGGGATATGACCGTGGATGAGCTTACTCAGTATATTCACGACCTTATCGCAGCGGAACATGACCGGATGAAAAAAGAGGTCGCGGATAAGTAATTAAGCATATGATGAAATAAACCCAAAATCAGCAAAAGAAAAGCGCTAGCGATTTTCATTGCTGATCGATCAAGGATTTCATCGGTTTTGGCTATTCACCAAAACCGTGAACTCCTAGATCGGGGTTAATCCCAGCTAACGCATTAGTTCAGTTAATTTTTAACTTCCTAATGCGTAATCTGGGATAAAATTTAAGAGGTCATGAGGGCTGTCTTAACGCCGGTATTTTGTGCAAAATCCCCGTCAATACCGGAAAACCGTTGAAAATTCATAGCTATTGTTGATAAACTCTTCTTCCGGGCGTGCTGTAATTCCTTATCTTTGCAGGGTTGAAAAATGACCGGAGGTGAATGATGACAGCAACCTATTCAGAAGATACCATCAAAACCCTTGACTGGCGGGAGCACATACGACGTCGTCCCGGCATGTACATCGGCAAACTGGGGGACGGCTCTTCGCAGGATGACGGCATTTATGTGTTGTTGAAGGAGGTGATGGATAATTCTGTGGATGAGTTCATGATGGGTTTTGGCAAAAAGATCGTGATCACCATCCACGACAAGGTGGTGACGGTACGGGATTACGGCCGGGGCATCCCCCTGGGCAAGCTGGTGGAGGTGGCCTCGCGTATGAATACCGGCGCCAAGTATGATTCGAAGGTGTTTAAAAAATCCGTCGGTCTGAACGGGGTAGGGATCAAAGCCGTGAACGCACTCTCCTCCGAGTTCGTGATCCGCTCGTTCCGCGAGGGACAGGAGCACGAGGTGCGTTTTGCCAAAGGCGAGCTGGTCGTCGATGAGGCGC
>JALVJE010000015.1 GCA_027028505.1 Bacteroidales bacterium | reverse complement strand
TGTCAAAAACGCCTATACTGCCGGCATTGGTACGTATGTAACGCTCGGTGATGGTGGGGAAACGGTATCCCTGTCCCACGGAGGTGCGCAGGTAGGTCTCTCTTCCCAGTTTAATGGATATGCCGCCACGTGCCACCGGCCTGATATCCCGGATACTGTCATTGAGAATAAAATGTTCGAGCCGTACACCTCCCGAGAGGGTAAGGATATGGTTGATATTCTTTTCCAGTTCGGTGTATAGGGACATGTTCCATACATAGTTCTCCGGCGACCCTGAGGCCGAGTACATATCGGCCCTGCTGTGGGTGTAGTTGCTGGAGATCCCTTCGATGAAATCCAGATGCCCCAGATTGGCAAAGCTCTTGGAAAACTGGTACTGGTTGAACATCATGAACACATCGTTGGTCTGGTTGTTGATGAGATCGTTGTTGGAGACCATCAGCCGATTGATGAATTCGTGCTTGAAACCCAACTCGGAAACATATTTTATGAACGGGTCAAGATACCATGTGAGATGTGATCCTTTGATAATGGCATCCGGATAAGCCCGGTAAAAATTGGTGGTATCATCCAGCCAGGCCAGGGGTTGGGCCGTTTCCGAATACATGATATTGCCGTTAAGACCGTAGTTCAGCCCGTTGACCTTCTGGGAGCGGTGACGCAGGTTGAAGTTGAACCGTCCCATGTAATTGGTCATATCCTTGTCGGTAAGGTCATTGGTTACGTCCACGAGAGGCCCCGGTTTGGGGGCTCCGATGTAATTACCTTCCCGTTGCAGGAAGGCCCCGATCACAAGGTCGGTGCGGTTCTTGTTGAACTGGCGGGAATGCTGGAAAGTAAGGCCGCTCGACCAGTTGATACCGTTCCACCATTTTGCTGCGGGCGCTCGCGGGGGCGTGTACATGCTTCCAAAAGCTTTGATGCGGGTCTCAGGCTTTAGTCCCGGGAATTGTGTATGAATATAAATGGCGCCGCTCATCGCCGAAGATCCCGAGAGCACGGAGGCGGCTCCTTTCACCACCTCCATCTGGTTGATGTTCTCGATGGGGATCAGCGACCAGTCGGGCTTACCGTTATCACCCGTGATGATCGGCAGATCATCTACGAAAACAGCCACCTTGCTGCCCACGCCGAAGGTGAAGCCGCTGCCTCCCCGTATCTGGGGCTGCTGGTCAATGATGTTGACCCCCGGCACCAGATCGAGAGCGGTGGAGATGTTGGTGGTGTTGCGCTCGTCGATCATACGTGCTTTCATCACCTCAATGGATACCGTCTGTTCCTCCAGCTTCTTGTCAAATTTGCCTGCCTTGACAACCACCTCTTTGAACTGATGGCTGAAGATCTCCATCGGAAAATCTATGAGTAACGTCTGTCCCGGTTTAACAATCACATGTTTTTCCTGTGTCTTCATACCGGTGTAGGAACAGACCACGGTGAAAGTGTCTGCCGGGACTTTCAGAAGGAAGTGACCGTTGAAATCGCTCACCGTCCCGATGGCCATATTGTGTTTCAGGTAGATGTTGGCTCCCGGCAGGGTCTCATGGGTCTCCTTGTCTGTCACCTGGCCGGTAATATATCCTGCCTGTTCCTGGGAAAAAACGGAAACACTTCCCAACAACATTGCTATGACCCACACCCAGTGTATTTTTTCCCTCAGGACCATGATCTCAGATTTACAACAACCGGATCTTTATCTGATAAAAACTTTTTTGGTAAAGGACTCCGTCTCATCACTGACCCTGACAATATAGATCCCCTCTGCCTGGTCCAACAGGAGCTGTTTCCTTTCATTGGCCGGTAAAAGCCCCGTATAAACCGTTCTTCCCATTATATCCATGACGGACAGATGATAGGTTTTGTTACTGTTTTTCTTCAGCTCTATGTTCAGTATACCCCGGGCATACCAGCTCGTCAGCTTCCCGTCGGAGACCGGATGTTTTTTTACGGATGTGGTATTGCCGTCATTGTAGATCATGACCAGATCATCCACCCACATCTCACTGCCTGCCTGGGCGTCGAAGCCGTTGCCGGAGGAAACCACGGCCAGAACATATTCAGGAAGAGTATCTGCCTTGAAATAGGTGAAAGGAACACTGAATCGCGTCCATTCCGGTACTTCTTCTTCAACAATATATTCGGCAGAGCCGACAAGATAAACCGAATCCTCCTGCCGGGCAGGTTTTCTGTATGTTCCGAGATGAAGGTCAAAATTCAAAGAAGCCTTATCTCCGTCCTTGGGAATGTATTTGATCCACCCGGCAATACTGTCGGGACGGCCGCTGAGGCGCATGTGAAATTCCCAGATGTCCGGAATGGTATAGGCATAGGCTTTGGTCTTGTCCATCTCGGCGTGTACCCGTCCCGTGGTCATCATACCATTGGCTACCGTAAAGCTCATTACGTTTACCAGATGGACGGAGTAATTGCCGGAATGAGCATCTTCAGAGAGAAAACAGACATTCGGGGCTGCATCCGCCAGCTGGTCGGCTGATTTCAAAGAGCTCCATCTTTTGGGCTCCACGATGAGGATAGGCGGGTTCTGGTCAGGATAGTAGGCCAGCGTGTCCCATTCTTCAAAACCGGCATTGTCCATCTGAGCCTGGGCATGGGCTTTTTCCGTAAAAAAAGTGCCTGTGGTGATCAGTATGATTGCAAGAAGTAGATGTTTTTTCATGGTCTTAGACATTCTGTTAAAACATAATGTGTTAATATGTAACTTTGGGATGACAAAGATATGAAAAAACTGTTTCCGGGAATCCGGTGTCAGGGTGTAAATAGTGTGTAGTCTGTATCGTTGAGATCATATAATTTGAGGAGGAATTGTTACATTTGTTAAAATAAATCAAAAAGGATCCGGACATGATCTCTCATTTTGGGAAAAGAGCAAGATATAATATCATCCTTTTTTTGCTTGGTTTTGTTTACATCTTTGTGATCGGTCTTTTTGGGGGGGTAGACAAAATAGATCTTGTTTACGGTTTGGTGATCTCTTTCATTTACTTTTTCTCTTTTCTTACCATACGTGAGGAGAGTCGTTTCTCGTTCTCCATACCGACGCTGTTGGTCCTTCTGACATGGATAGGGGCTTTCTTCGGATTACCTGTTTTTACCAAGATCACCGGCCTGCTGGCGACCCTGTTCTTTTTTGTGGTCATTTTTCTTCTGGTCCTGCGTATTGCCAACAGCAATAAGGTGCGGCTGCTGGAGTTTGTGGAAGCCGTAAACATCTATCTTTTGCTGGGGATCGCAGCTTCTTTGCTGTTCAGGTCGGTATATGCCTTCAATCCCCATGCCTACCATGCGCCTGCAGAAGGCCTGTCGGGGATGCCGGATTTCATTTATTTCAGTTTTGTGACCCTTACGACGTTGGGATATGGAGACATATCTCCCGCCAGCCCCCTGGCACGTTCCCTGGCCATACTTTTCAGCGTGAGCGGCCAGTTGTATCTCACCATGATCATCGCCATGCTGGTGGGTAAGTTCCTGAGTGAAAAACAATCAACCGGTAGGGAGCAATGACCGGAGAGGAGAGGGTGGTCACGACGAGATTGCTCGTTCCGGCAAGCCGGAACTCGCGGACTCAGGAGGGTGCCATTGCCTCCAGAACACAACCAGGACCGGCTTACCGGTCCTTTATTTTTGTTTTCCAGTCCTCTTACGAAAAGAAATTTCCGACGAGGCCCGGAAAACAAAAAACCCGATGATCTCTCATCGGGTTGTGTTTTGGAGGCGGTCACGACGAGACTCGAACTCGCGACCTCCGGCGTGACAGGCCGGCATTCTAACCAACTGAACTACGTGACCTTTTTAGCGTGGGCAAAAATAAGCAATTTTTTTTATTCCCGGCAACAGGTGTCCATAATTTTTATCCTCCTTTTTTTGTCATTACCCCCGGGGCAAAAGAACGATCGTCCCTCCGCATTCCTCATGACGGGAGCATCATACTTTTTCGATCCTGAAATACCGGATGGAGAGGAAGGCAAAGATCAGGGTGAAACCCGTCAGGACGATCAGGTGCAGCAGGATGGAGGAGAAAGGGAATTTATAAAAAAGCAGCTTGTCACTGGCAGCCATGGCCCAGCCGGTGGGCAGGAGCATGGCGATCTTTTTCATGAAATCCGGTACGATCTCGACAGGCCACCAGGTGCCTCCCAGAGCGGCCAGCACATTGGCTACCAGTACGGAAACGCCGGTTACGGCTTCCGGCTTTTTCAAAACCGATCCCATATAGATGCTCAGGGATGCCACAAAAGTTGCAAAAACAAGTAAAAGAAGGATCAGGTAAAGCAGGGGAACGAGCCCGAAAGAGGCGGAGAAAAGCAGGATCGAGCTGACCATGATGATGACGATGACCAGCAAAGCCACCAGCATGTTGGTCAGGAAAAGGCCGGCCCAAAGTCCTTTTTTACCGGCAGGCGTTGTCGCGAAGCGTTTTAGCATGCCCCGGTCCCGCAGTTTGGTGAGATTGGTGCCTCCGAAGATCAACAGGTTGAAAAGGAGAAAGGTCAGGATCGTCGCCGGCATCTGATGGATCACTCCCGAGGGGATATAGCTCTCACGGCCGGCCCACGTAGTGTGGATGGTCAGGACTTCCCGGGGATCCTCAATGCCGGTGTATTTGTTGATCAGATACTTGTAGATGGCCCTGTAAAGGGAGACTTTTACCTGGACGGCCGCCTCATCCAGCGTAGCACCGCCGATCCTGAATTGCAGGGTCGCCTTTTCCTTATCCCTTACTTTTTCCGTAAAATCAGGAGGGATGATGAATTCTCTTTGGACCTTTTCCCGCGAAGTGTCGAAGGCAAGGGTCACGTGCTCTTTTCGCAGGTGCGCTATCAGTGCGGTCGAACAGGACCCGGTGTCACGGTTGACAATAAGAACCTCCGGACCGGTTGACTTTACTGTGTTCCCGTTGCCGAGGCCCGAGAAGATGTAAACAAAGGCGACGGGCAGGACTATGGCCCAGAAATAAAAAGACCGCTCCCGCAGGATGAGTTTCAGTTCCGTAAAGGCAAATTTCAGGATCCCTTTCATCTTACGATCTTTTTCAGTTTTTTGATATTCAGAAACCAGGAAATAACAAACAATCCTGCTGCGATGATCGTGGCGATCTTCAGAACCTGAAAAAACCTGTCCATATCATGTGTGGACAGGGAGATCATGGATTCGGTCATGTAGTACAGCGGTGATATTACCGACAGTCCCCTGACAGCTGCGGGCAGAGCACTCACCGGGATCAGCGAGCCTCCCAGTATGGCAAAAAGGAAAACGAAGATCATCCCGTAGTTGTGAGCCTGTTTTTCATTGCGGGATATGCCCATGATAAAGGCAGAGCAAAGGGACAGAAGCAGGGCAGAGATGACCAGAGCGGCAAAGAGCCAGAACAGCGAATCCACCTTTATCCCGAAAAGCAGCCGGCCCGTGACAGCCAGCACCAGCTCGATCGTAAAGATGAAAACTACCGTACTGACCAGCCGGGCGAAATAGTACTCCTTTTTCTTCAGCTCCGAGAGGAAGAGCCTTTTGATGATGAACTTATTCCTTTCCTTTACCATGTCAAGAAGGATGGCATTGGAGATGAAGAACATAAAGAAGAAAGACATCCCCGCAAAGAAATAGATGGCCAGGGATGTTCCTTTTTTTTTCTTTTTGATATCTTCCACGACGATCTTCTTATCTGTAAAGAGCGGAGTGAGGCGGGTGATCTTGTCGCCTATGTTGTTATACATCGAGGTTAGAGTGACACTGTTGATCTTTTCATCTTTTTCCACCGCCTGCCGGATCACTCCGATCTCATCGTGGAAAATGGCCAGGAAATAGTTGGTGCCGTCTTTCACCAGGTCCAGGCCGGTCTCGGCGATCAGGGGATAGATCGTCTCGGTGGGGTTCTTGATCAGTGTGATCTCTGTTTTCTTCTCGTTGAGGATATCTTTTGAGAATCCTTCCGGGAAGATGATGATCCCCGATACTTTCCGGTGGTTGATCATCTCACGGGCCTTTTCTTCCGTGACGATGAAAGTTTTGATATGTTTTTTTGTCTTTTCGTTGTTCAGGGCGTTTACCATGAATTCGGACAGGAGACCGTCCTTGTCTTTGTTGACCACGGCTATCCTCAACGGGGCGAAGTCGTGGTTTTTACCGGCACCGCCGAATGCCAGCCACATAATGAGCGAGAGGACAACCGGTGTAAATATGTACAGCAGGATCAGCACCGGCTTGTTCCACCTTCTTTTGTAATCGGAAATGGCCAGTCTTACGATCTTTCTCATCCTTCCCGCAGGTTTTTTCCGGTCAGTTTGAGGAACAGGGTCTCCAGGTTGGGCCTTTTTATGTCCATGGTGTTGATGGTGACATCGTTCTTCATGAACAATTCCACGATATCCGGGATGATCTCCTCCTCTTTCACCTCCAGCAGGATGCTGTCCCCGGAGAACCGGCTGAGCCTCACATTTGTCGTACCGAATTCCAGTGATCTGACGGTTTCTTCCTCAAAGTCGCCGGTGAATTCCACTTCCGTTTCTTCGCCCAGTTGTGCGATCAGCTCTTTCAACGTTCCCTGTGCCCGTATCTCTCCCTCGTCCATGATGGCTAGCCTGTCGCACAGCTCTTCAGCCTCTTCAAGTTGATGGGTGGTGTAGATAATTGCCATCTCCTCATGGATAAAATTCCTGAGCAGTTCCCGGATGTTTACCCTTGCCTGCACGTCGATGCCTACCGTCGGCTCGTCCAGGAACAACACTTCGGGTTTGTGCACGATCCCCAGCGCAATGTTCAGTCTCCTTTTCATCCCGCCGGAGAACTCGGATACTTTTGCCTTTTCCTTTGAACCCAGTCCCATGAGCTGCAGCAAGTATCCGGCCCGTTCCCTGGCTTCTTTGTCGCTTAGTCCGTAAAGGGCCCCCCACAGCAGAAGATTGTCGCGGGCAGTCAACTCTTCATAGAAGGCGATCTCCTGGGGCACCACGCCTATTTTCTTACGCCACCAGGCGGGATGTGAAAAGATATTCTCTCCGTCATAAAAAACGGAACCGGAGTCCGGATCGATCAGAGAGGTGAGGATGGAGAGGGCCGTGGTCTTGCCGGCACCGTTGGGGCCCAGCAGCCCGAATATCTCTCCCTTGTTCACTTCAAAGGAGATCCCCTTCAGGGCCTGGACAGTGCCAAAGGACTTTTTGATATTTTCTACCGTGAGCATAGCTATAAGTACTTGTCAGCCGAAAACAAAAATACGTAATATTTTCACATAAAAGCTAATTAACCGGATGGGTGTGAGGTCAAGAACAGGATATTATGGTCATGACGGTCTGTAATATGAGAAAATCGGAACGATTATTCCCAATAAAAAGTGTCTCTTTCTCCCTCTACGATCTTTTTTCTGCTTGTCCGAAAAAACTGAAATGTACCTGACCATATTTTTTCAGAAAAAGAAAATGAGAATGATGAGAGAAATCCTGTTTCCGGGAATGTTCCAGGATGAACCATCCCCCGGGAGCCAGAAAAGAATTGCCGAAGATCATATCCGGCAGGGTCTCTATATCCTTCAGGGCATAAGGAGGATCAGCGAAGATAATATCGAAAGAGAGGGAAGCATGCCGCAGGAAAGCGAAGACATTGGCCCGTACCACCTCCACTTCCGTCATCTCCAGCTCGCGCAGGGTGTTGCGTATAAAACGAAGCTGACGGGGATCGTTCTCCACCAGCATGATCTGTTGGGTGCCGCGGGAGGCGAACTCATAGCTGATGCTGCCGGTGCCGGAGAAAAGGTCCAGAACAGAGCTCTCTTCGAGATCGAAATGGTTTTCCAGGATCGTGAAAAGCGCTTCTTTGGCCATATCGGTCGTAGGACGGGCCTGTAAGGAGCGTGGGGGAGAGATCCTGTGTTTCCTGTATTTGCCACGTATTATACGCACGGATAGACGTTGAACAGGTTGACAAAGGTGTGTTCGGAAACCATGTTGAATGTGTAGCTGTAGGTGAAGGAGGGGTCTCTCCGGGCAAAGGAGATCTTCTTCACATAACGTTTCAGGGAGTTGATAAGCCCTGAGGTGGTATTGATCTTTCCCTGCAGGATCACCGGAGAGGTGGCCGGATCCATCTCCAGCGTTTTCATGGTATACAGAATGAAATAGATCATATCGTTCACCTGCCGGTAGCGGAAAGCATTGATCAGCAGGGGCGTCTGTCCCCTGAACACGGCCAGGTCAAAAAAATCGTCATGGACATTCAGGAACATGGCCGGTTCTTTCCCTTTTATCCAGAGATATCTGACGATCCCTTCAAGGAAGGGGATGGTCTGATGCAGGACCCGGGCCCGGGGAAATGAATTTTTTATAGCTTCCGGCATCCCGGGAGCCATGGCAAAAAGAGCATAGGCATCGATCGCCCTGGCCCGGGCAGACATAACGGTCTCTCCTTCCTCAAGGGGGTGATTGAAACTGAAAAAGAGCTCTTTATCATTCTCGCGGAACAAGGGTGAGGGGACCATGGTCGACCGGAACCCAACCGGCATCACGGCCAGGCTTTTGTAATCCCTGCCCAGGAATTCATCACGGGCAACCACGTCACCGATCAGCTCTGCCAGCGTGGTTTTCTCCTCCTGGACATAGGGATAGTGCTTTAAGGCAACGTATTTGTTGTCGACAGTGTTCAGGATACTAAAAGAAAGTCCATTCAGGCTGACCTGAATGGACATATGATACATACCGGTCTGATTAATGTCTAAGGATTCATCCAGATATGCAAATTCTGCCATGAAATGTCATCATTACTCCCAGTTACCGGCATTGTTCGTAGCCTGTGTCAGTGAGCCGACTTTCAGTCCTTTGAAACCAACGATCTTTTCCCTGCGGGCATTGTAGTTGATGATCAACTGCTTGGGCAGACCGTGGAGGAGTACATCATTCAACACATAGGCTTCAAAAACATCCACCTTCACTTTTGAGGCGGTCTCAATTCTGCCTGCTCCCAGACGGAACTGGGCCGTGTCGCAATAAGGGACGTACCGGATCGAGTCGATGGGATAATCTCTCCCGAACAGTGAGTCAAGGACGGGTACATAACTGGTGTCACGAATAATGATACCACGCTTGATGGCCTCAGCTTCCGTGATCTCTCCCCACAGGCTGTCAGGAATACTCCCGATAGCACGCACCAGGGGGAAAGAATCATATTTTACAAAATGGATCAGGGTATCAAAACTGCCTGTAAATCGTCCGTACTTGGCTTTATATGCCACTTCGGCTTTACGGATATCTTTCAGTCTTTCAATGGCTGCTTTTTCACGTTTGTCTTTTTCCCGGTTAAACCGGATAGGTTCCATGATACTTTGGTAAAGGAAATACCCCAAAATAATGATCACCAGAAGTAGAATAACTTTGATAACTGTTCTCATCTTAAATAGTTATGTTAAGTTTTGTGTAAGTTTGCTGGCAAATTTATAATAAAAAATGGATTCATGAACAGAATCTTTTTATTATTTGGAAAAAAATGCTGAAGGATTATCTGAAAAGTAAGTATCTGGAATACCTGGAGAACGATCCTACCGAAGGTCAAAGAGTGTTGTTCGATCGTTTCCTGGAATTTATGGATCGCCGGGGTCAGCCGGAGATCCTGGTCGTCAAGGGCTATGCCGGTACGGGCAAGACAACGGCTGTGCGGGCGCTAGTACGTATCCTGGAGGAGCATGGTATCCGTTCCCTTTTGCTGGCACCTACCGGCCGGGCGGCCAAAGTGCTGGCGGGCTATACCGGTTCCGAGGCCTTTACGATCCATAAAAAGATCTACCGCCAGCGCTCCTCCAAAGATGGTTTCGGGAAGTTCGTCCTGGGCTTCAATAAGATGTCCGATACCTTCTTTTTCGTGGATGAGGCGTCCATGATCGCCAATCAGTCGGGCGATAGTTCTCTCTTTGGCACAGGTCATCTGCTGGATGATCTGGTCGATTATGTCTTTCAGGGGAAGAACTGCAAACTGGTGCTCATCGGCGATACCGCCCAGTTGCCGCCCGTAGGCACAGCGATCTCCGAGGCCCTCGATACGGAAAAGCTGAAGAAATACGGTTATCCCGTGACCGAGGTCTTCCTGGATGAGGTGATACGCCAGGCTGAAAACTCGGGCATCCTCATCAATGCCACACGACTGAGAAAGCTGATCGCTAAAGAAAAAGTGCAACTCCCTCTCTTCCGGACAGATTATTTCAGGGATCTGGAAAGGACATCCGGAAGGGAGCTTTTCGAGCTCCTGGAAGATCATTTTCAGGGATACGACCGGGAGGATGTTACGATCATTGTGCGGTCGAACAAAATGGCTAACAAATACAACGAGGGCATCCGCTATCAGATCCTGCATCGCGAAGAAGATATCTCACGCGAGGATCTGGTGATGGTGGTGAAAAACAACTATTACTGGCTCTCAACGGGGGAGGAAGCCGATTTTCTGGCCAATGGCGATATCCTGCGCATAGAAAAGATCGGGAACAGGGAAGAACGGTACGGTCACCGTTTTGCCGATGTCACCTTTACCATGCCCGCCAGGGAGGATATGCCGGCGATGGAGGCCAAGGTGCTGCTCGACACCCTGCAACTGGATACCCCCTCGCTCACCGCCGAACAGAACAAGGAGCTTTTCTATAAGATCCTGGAGGACCATCCCGTTAAAGGGAGTATATCACGAAAAAAAGCTTATGATCAGGTGAGAGGGGATCCCTATTTCAACGCTTTACAGATCAAGTTCGCTTATGCCATCACTTGTCACAAAGCCCAGGGAGGGCAGTGGCGAACAGTATTTCTGGACCAGGGGTATCTGCCCAGAGAACGGATGAACGTCGAGTATCTGCGATGGCTCTACACCGCGTTCACCCGTGCTTCCGAGAAACTTTACCTGGTCAACTTCCCCGATGCATACTTCGGCGCAGGCGAAGAGATCTGATCCGGCAAAAAAAAAAAACGGCACCGAGGGTGCCGTTTTCCTTTGAAGATTATTCTGAATCTTAATATTCGCGCGGTCTGGCCTGACTTACTTTGATGTTGCGGCCTTTGATGTCGGCCCCATTCAGCTCGTCAATGCTTTTAAGAGCTTCGTTGTCATTTTTCATTTCAACGAAACCAAATCCTTTGCTTCTTCCCGAATATTTGTCCGTGATCACTTTTGCAGAGTCCACTTCACCATATTCTTCAAAGATCTCTTTTAATTCATCTCCGGTGACATCGTAATGGAGATTACCAACATAAATGTTCATGATACGTTTAAATAAAATTAGAAAATCAGTTAACGATATAAAGATACGGGATATTTTTTAATAAACCCGAAATACACTCATTTTTTCTACTTTTTGACCGTTCGACCTTCGACGATCATTGTTCGTCGATTATCCTTCATTATCCCATACTCCCATTTTGCCTTTAGCCTTCTGCCTTCTACCTTAACAGTTTGGAGTGTGGAGTTTGGAGTGTGGAGTTTGGAGTGTGGTGTTGTTATCCCGCTTCTCCCTTCATCGCTTCATCCCTTGTCCACCGAAGGAGGTTCCTGAGTAGCCGCAGGGCTCATCGTTCATCGTTCATCGTTCATCGTTCATCGTTCCAGATACGCATGTATCCTCTCCGCCGTTTCCTGTCCCGAGGCGATGGCCCTGACCACCAGCGAGGGGCCCAGGGTGGCATCGCCGGCGGCAAAGACCGGGATCTCCCGCTCATGTTGCTCGGGGAGGATGTTGCCGCGATCGTCATATTCCGTTTTCAGGTCTTTCAGCAGCTTGTCCTGCATGGGGTGAACAAAACCCATGGCCAGGATGATCATGTCTGCTTCCAGTTTTGTTTTTTCTCCCGTTCCCACAGGGATCATTTTCCCGTTCTCTTTTTTCCATTCCAGCTTTTCCAGTTTCAGGGCTGTGACACGTCCTTCTTTTCCAATGATCTTTGTGGTGCGCAGGCTCCAGAGTCGCTCGCATCCCTCCTGGTGGGACGAGGAGGTGCGCAGGGTCTGCGGCCAGAAAGGCCAGGGGTTGTCTTCTGTTCGTTCTACCGGAGGTTGGGGCAGGATCTCCACCTGTGTCACCGAGCGGGCCCGCTGCCGCAGGGCCGTGCCCACGCAGTCGGAGCCCGTATCGCCCCCGCCGATGACCACCACCTTTTTCCCTTTGGCGGAGATGCGCCTGCGGCCTGAGATATTGGCCCCGTCGTTGATCAGGTTCTGCTGCGTCAGATAGTCCATGGCAAACCAGATGCCTTCCAGCTCGCGTCCCGGTACCTCCAGGTCGCGCGGTTTCCGCGCTCCCACGGCCAGACAGATAGCATCGAACTGCTGCGTTAGCTCTTTGGCAGAGATATCTTTGCCGGCATATACGCCGGTGCGGAACCGGACGCCTTCCTGCTCATAGATGTCCAGGCGCCGGTCGATGACCGCCTTGGTGAGCTTGAAATCGGGGATGCCGTACCGCAGCAGCCCGCCTGCTTTTTTGTCTTTCTCAAAGACCGTCACCTCGTAGCCGGCGCGGTTCAGGCGGCTGGCTACGGTGAGGCCTGCCGGCCCCGAGCCTATGACGGCTACCTTTTTTCCGTTGCGCCGGCGGGGTGGCTGCGGGGTGATGAGCCCCATCTCAAAAGCCTGCTCGGCCAGGGCTACTTCGTTCTCACGGATGGTAACCGCCTCGTCATGGATAGCCAGCACGCAGGACTTTTCACACAGCGCCGGGCATACCCGTCCCGTGATCTCGGGCAGGTCGTTGGTGAGCTGCAGCGTGGCGATGGCTTTCTCCCACTGCTCGCGGTAAAAAGCATCCTGCCACTCCGGCATGCGGCTGTGTGTGGGACAGGCCCAGTGACAAAAAGGAACACCACAGTCCATGCAACGCGATGCCTGCAACAGCCGGTCGCTGAGGTCCAGGATCTGCTCCACCTCCGAAAAATCGGCAATGCGTTCGTTCACCGGCCGGTAACCGGCCTCTTTTCTGGGGATCTCTATAAAACCTTTCGGGTTGCCCATCGTTTTAAAATTTCTTTTGAATGATCTATTCGGTGTAATCGGGATCGTATTCGGCCCTCCGCAGCTTCGACTCTATCTCACGCAGCTTTTGCTCGTTGAGCACTTTCTTGTATTCCAGCGGCGTCACTTTCATAAAGCGCGGAAAGTAACCGTCCCAGTTGGCCAGCACTTTCTCGGCCAGCTTGCTGCCGGTGAGATGCCAGTGGGTGGCGATGAGTTCCTGCAGCTCGGCCACCTCGTCGTAGTCCTGCAGGCGCGTCAGCTCTACCAGCTCCTGGTTGCAGTAGTAGGGGAAATCTCCGTCCAGGTCCAGGACATAGGCGATGCCGCCGCTCATCCCCGCCGCGAAGTTGCGGCCGGTCTTGCCCAGGACGACCACCCGTCCGCCGGTCATATATTCGCAGCCGTGGTCTCCCACGCCCTCCACGACGGCGTGGGCGCCGGAATTGCGGACGGCAAAACGCTCGCCGGCGATGCCGTTGACATACAGATGCCCGCTGGTGGCGCCGTAAAGGACCGTGTTCCCGATGATGATGTTCTCCTCGGGCTTGTAGCGGATCCCTTTGGGGGGGGTGACGATGATCGTCCCTCCCGAGAGTCCTTTGCCCAGGTAGTCGTTGGCATCGCCCTCCAGGCGGAAAGTGATGCCGGGGATAAGGAAAGCGCCGAAGCTCTGGCCGGCCGAGCCGTAGAAAGTGCACTCGATGGTGTCGGCAGGGAGCCCTTCCCGGCCGTGGAGACGCACCACCTCGCCCGAGAGCATCGAGCCGGTGGCCCGGTCGGTGTTGTGAATATCCCGGGTGATCCATACCCGCTCGCGGCGCTGCAGCGCCCGCGCCGCGAGACGGATCAGCTCCTTATCGAGCGTGTTCTCCGTGATGTGGTTCAGTCCCGGCCGGTAATGCAGCGGCAGATGGCCGTTGTTCTCGGGGAACCACAGCAGACGCGACAGGTCGATGGTGCGGGCTTTCTCGTGGTCGATGTCTGTCCGTTGCTCCAGCATGTCGCTGCGGCCCACCATCTCATCAAAGGTGCGGAAGCCCAGCCCGGCCATGTACTCCCGTATCTCACGGGCCAGGAAACGGAAATAGTTCTCCACATGCTCCGGTGTGCCGCGGAAACGCTTCCGCAGCTTTTCATCCTGCGTAGCGATGCCGGCGGGGCAGGTGTTCATGTGGCATTTGCGCATCATCACACATCCCAGTGTGATGAGGGGGGCGGTGGCAAAGCCGAACTCTTCGGCGCCCAGCAGGGCAGCGATGACCACGTCGCGGCCCGTTTTGAGCTGGCCGTCGGCCTGCAGCCGCACACGCGCCCGCAGGTTGTTCCTGACCAGCGTCTGGTGTGTCTCGGCCAGGCCGATCTCCATGGGTGCGCCGGCATGTTTGATGCTGCTCACAGGACTGGCGCCCGTACCTCCTTCGGTGCCGCTGATGACGATCAGGTCGGCATGGGCCTTGGAGACGCCTGCGGCGACCGTGCCCACGCCATTCTCCGACACCAGCTTGACGCTGATGTAGGCCCGGGGGTTGGTGCTCTTCAGGTCATAGATGAGCTGGGCCAGATCTTCGATGGAGTAGATATCATGGTGGGGAGGTGGGGAGATGAGGGTGATGCCCGGCACGGAATGCCGCACACGGGCGATGATCCTGTTCACCTTGTATCCGGGCAGCTGGCCTCCCTCGCCGGGCTTGGCCCCCTGGGCGATCTTGATCTGTATCTCATCGGCGTTGATGAGGTAGTCGGTGGTGACACCGAAACGTCCCGAGGCCACCTGCTTGATGGCGCTGCGACGGTTCTGCCGGGGATCTTTCACCACAAAACGGTCGGGGTGCTCGCCTCCCTCGCCGGTGTTGCTGCGCCCGCCGATGCGGTTCATCGCAATGGCCAGCGCCTCGTGCGCCTCACGGCTGATGGAGCCGTACGACATCGCCCCGGTGACAAAACGCTTCATGATTGCCTCCTCCGGCTCCACCTCTTCCATGGGTATGCTCCGGCCTTTTTTGATCTTTAAAAGACCCCGGATGAAAACGGGCCGCAGGGTGTAGTTGTCTGCGGTGCGGGTGAATTCTTTAAAGCGCTCGTAGTTTCCGGTGCGTACAGCCCACTGGAGCAGGGCGATGCTCTCCGGGTTCCAGGCATGTGTCTCCCCCTCCCAGCGGTAGCTGTAGATGCCTTTGTGGGGCAGCAGCGAAGGGTTGTTGGCCGGGAAGAAGGTGTGCAGGTGGTTCTCCAGGATATCGCGGGCCAGCTCGTTGAGGCCGATGCCGCCGATCTGCGAGGGCGTGCCGCTGAAATATTCATCGATCATCTCCTGACTCAGACCGATCGCCTCAAAGATCTGGGCGCCGAAATAACTGCGCAGCGTGGAAATACCCATCTTCGACATGATCTTAAGGATGCCTTTGTCGATGGCTTTGATATAATTCTTTCGGGCCTGCTCATAAGGCATGTCTATCTCTCCCTCTTTCACCAGATGGTCCAGGACACCGAAAGCCACATAGGGATTAATGATGCTGGCACCGTAGGCCAGAAGCTGGGCAAAATGGGTCACCTCACGGGCTTCTCCCGTTTCGATGATAAGGCCCACCTGCATCCGCTTGCGGGTGCGGATGAGATGATGATGTACGGCAGAAACCGCCAGCAACGCAGGTATGGGAGCCATCTCTTCTGAGATATCCCGGTCGGAGAGGATCAGGAAATTGGTATTGTTGTCTACTGCTTTCTCAGCTTCCTTGCAGAGCTTGTCGAGGGCCTTCTTTAGTCCTTTCCCGCCGGTGTTCACCGGGAAGACCATCTTCAGCGTGGTGTGGGTGAACATCTGATGGCGCAGGTCCTTGATCTTCCCCAGGTCGGTGTTGGTGATGATGGGAGACTTGAACTTGATCAGATGACAATGCTCGGGGCTCTCCTCCAGGATGTTCTTCTGCAGCGACCCGATGTAGTTGGTCAGGGCCATCACCAGCCCCTCCCGTATGGGATCGATGGGGGGGTTGGTCACCTGGGCGAAGAGCTGGCGGAAATAGCTGAAGAGACGCTGGGGCTTGTCGGAGAAGACGGCCATGGGGGCATCGTTGCCCATCGAGTTGATGGGCTCCTTGCCCTGCTCGGCCATGGGCCTGATGAGCACCTCAATATCCTCTTTGCTGTAACCGAACGATTTAAGATAGACGGGCAGATCGTCGCCCAGCGTCGAGGGCTTGCGCTCCTTCACCTCGATCTGTTCCATCTCCAGCCGGTTCTCCTGCAGCCAGTTGGCATAGGGATGACGCCGTGCCAGCTCCGATTTTACCTCGTCGTTGGGGATGATGATGCCCAGTTTGGTGTCGACGAGCAGCAGCTTGCCCGGTTTGAGACGGCCTTTCTCACGGATCTCTTCGGGAGGGAACTGCTGCACACCCGTCTCCGATCCCATGATGATCAGGTCGTCACGTGTGATCAGATAACGGGACGGCCGCAGGCCGTTGCGGTCGAGGGTGCCTCCTACATACCGGCCGTCGGAAAAGAGAATGGCCGCCGGGCCGTCCCACGGCTCCATGAAGGTGGAGTGGTACTCGTAAAAAGCTTTCAGACTGTTGGGGATGGGGTTCTTGTCGTTCCACGACTCCGGGATCAGCATGCTCAATGCATGGGGTATCGTGCGGCCGGTCTGTACCAGGAACTCCAGGGCATTGTCCAGCGAGGCGGAGTCGCTCTTGCCGGGCTCGATCACGGGGAAGAGCTTGGGCAGATCGTCACGGAAGAGCTCCGACCGCATCAGCGCCTCGCGGGCATGCATCCACAGACGGTTGCCGCGGATGGTGTTGATCTCACCGTTGTGGGCGATGTACCGGAAGGGCTGGGCCAGATCCCACGAGGGGAAGGTGTTCGTACTGAAACGTGAGTGCACCAGCGCGATGGCACTGCGGTAGGAGGGATGACGCAGGTCGGGATAATACGAAGCCAGCTGGTCGGGGGTGAACAGTCCTTTGTAGATGATGGTGCGGGTAGAGAGGCTGTTGACATAAAAGACCTCTTTTTCCTTCAGCTCCGAGGCACGTATCTTGTTTTCCGTCTGCTTGCGCACCAGGTAGAGACGCCGTTCCAGCTCATCCTCCTCATAATTGCCCCGGATGAAGACCTGTTCAATGTGCGGCTCCGAGGTGAGGGCGATCTCCCCCAGGCCGGCATTGTTGACCGGCACCTTGCGGTAGGTGATCAACTCCAGTCCTTCCTGACGGATGGTCTCGTCCAGGATCTTTTTGCATGCTTCCGCCTCTTTCCCGTCGCGTGGCAGGAAAAGCAGGCCCGTGCCATAAGCGGAAGGGGAGGGGAGAGGGATCCCCTCGTCGAGGTACATGTCATGGGGTATCTGAGTGAGGATACCGGCGCCGTCACCCGTCTTGTTGTCAGCGCTCTCGGCGCCACGGTGGGTCAGATTGATCAGGATCTGCAGACCCCGTTCGACAATGTCATGCGACCGGTGGCCGTGGATATGGGCCACAAAGCCGATACCACAGGCGTCATGTTCGTTCTCCGGCCGGTATAAAGAATTTTCTTTCATAATGATAGGTTTCTTTTTTCTTGCTCTCACTGCCGGACACATCCTACCCCTCCGGCGGGGTGGTCCGGTTTTCTCTGCTCTCTCCACATGTGATCTGGCTGTGTAAGGCCCGGAAGATTTTATTTCTTCCGGATGTACGAGGCGATCCGGTTCCCCACTTCCGATGTGCTGCGGGCGTGGGCCGGATCGATGTCCTCCGTTACGTAGCCTTCGGCGAGCGACCTGTCCACGGCCTCCCGCACCAGTGCGCCTTCTTCCTGCAATCCCAGTCCCGACTCCAGCATCATCGCTGCCGAGAGGATCATGGCCAGGGGGTTGGCGATGTTTTTTCCTGCCGCCTGGGGATAAGAGCCGTGTACCGGCTCGAAAAGAGAGGTGAGCAGCCCCTCCGACGCCGAGGGGAGCAGCCCCATGGAGCCGGTGATGACACTCGCCTCGTCGGTGAGGATGTCGCCGAACATGTTCTCCGTGACCATTACATCAAAACGTCCCGGGTTCTGGATGATCTGCATGGCAGCATTGTCCACAAAAAGGTAATCCACCTCTATCTCCGGATGATCTTTCGACATCTCCTGGGCCGTCTCGCGCCACAGACGCGAGGTGACCAGCACGTTGGCCTTGTCCACCACGGTGAGCCGCTTGTTGCGGGCCCCGGCATAGCGGAAGGCCACCTCCAGGATGCGGACGATCTCTTCTTTGGAATAAATGTTGGTCTCAAAAGCTTTGGTACCGTCCTCGGAGCGTCCCCGCGGCTCGCCAAAGTAGCTGCCGCCGGTCAGCTCACGGATGACCACAAAATCCACACCTTCCACCAGCTCTTTCCTGAGGGGGGATTTACCGATCAGGGAAGGGAAGGTGCTCACCGGCCGGATGTTGGCGAACAACCCCAGTTGTTTGCGCATGGCCAGCAGCCCCTGCTCAGGCCTTACCTTTGCCTTCGGGTCATTGTCGTATTTGGGATCGCCGATGGCTCCGAAAAGCACGGCATCCGCCTCCTTACATAGTTGAAAGGTCTCATCAGGGAAAGGATCGCCCGTTTTGTCAATGGCGATGGCACCGGCATGACCGTACCGGAAATCGAAAGTGTGTCCGTATTTTTCGGCGACGGCCTGCAATACGCCGACGGCCTGTTCCATGATCTCGGGCCCGATGCCGTCACCGGGAAGGGTGGCTATGGTGTAGTTCATATCTTCAAACTTTTTCTTTTTCTGTTACATTAACGTTCTCTATGATGTTGAGCATTTTTTCCGTGGCTTTGATGGCCGACTCGGTCTGGTCCACCTCCAGACCGTGGGTCTTGAACTCATAATTGCCGATCTTCCAGGTGATCGTTGTCGACACCAGGGCGTCGGTCTTGCCTCCGGGAGGGATCGTCACCACGTAGTCGGTCAGGACGGGATGTTCCTTGCCCAGCGTGTCGTAGATCTTCCACAGGGCGTTCATGAAGGCGTTGTACTGGCCGTCGCCGGTAGCGCTCTCTGAGTAGATCTTACCGTGGATCTCTATGGAGATGTTGGCAATGGGCTTGAGCCCCCGCGAGAGGGTCAGTGAATAGTTGATCACCCGTACCGGCTTGTCGTTGGAGAAGTTGTTCAGCACGTCGGCCAGGATGTAGGGCAGGTCTTCCTTGGTGATCTGCTCTTTCTTGTCACCCAGCTCGATGACCTTTTCGGTCACCTTGCGGGCCGATTCGGGATCCAGCTCGATGCCCAGCTCTTCCAGGTTCTTCAGGATATTGGCTTTGCCGGAGGTCTTGCCCAGTGCATACTGGCGGTTGCGGCCGAAACGTTCGGGCAGCAGATCGTTGTAATAAAGATGGTTCTTCGAGTCCCCGTCGGCATGTACCCCGCAGGTCTGGGTGAAGACATTCTCGCCCACCACCGGCTTGTTGGGGGGGATGCGGATGCCGGAGAAGGTCTCCACGATCTTGGCGGCCCGGATCAGCATGGACTCGTTGATGTTGTTCTCTGCCTTGAGATGATCATTGAGGATCACGGCCACACTTGCCAGCGGCACATTGCCGGCACGCTCGCCCAGACCGTTGACGGTGGTATGGACGCCGTGGATACCCTCCTTCACGGCCATAAAAACATTGCCTGCCGCCTGGTCATAGTCGTTGTGGGCATGGAAATCAAAGTGCAGGTCCGGGTAACGATCCAGCATGATACGGCAGAAAGAGGCCGTCTGCTCCGGGTTGAGGATGCCCAGCGTGTCGGGCAGCATGAAACGTGTGATCTCTTCGTCTTTCAGCCCGTCCATGAGGAAAAAAACATAGTCGCGGCTGTGGATCATGCCGTTCGACCAGTCTTCCAGATAGAGGTTCACCATCATGCCTTTGCTGCGGGCATAACGGATGGCCCTGCGTATGTCTTCCAGATGCTGTTCCGGTTCTTTGCGCAACTGTTCGCGCACATGCCGCAGCGATCCCTTGGTGAGCAGGTTGGCTACACGCCCTCCGGCACGTTCTATCCAGTCGATGGAGGCTGTCCCGTCAATGAAGGCCAGGATCTCGATCTTCTCGGGACATCCTTTGGAGGCAGCCCACGCGGTGATGCGTTTCACAGCCTCCTCTTCGCCGAAAGAGACCCGTGCAGAGGCGATCTCAATACGGTCGACACGCACCTCCTCCAGGAGGAACTTGGCGATGGTCTCCTTCTCAACAGGACTGAAGGAGATGCCCATCGTCTGTTCTCCGTCACGGAGCGTGGTGTCCATGATCTCCACTTTCATGGTATGCTTGTTATTGGTTCCTTTGTTGTTCAAAAGCGATGATCTTTTCCTTAATGCTCAGCAGGTAGTCGATATCGTCGTACCCGTTAAGCAGACACTCTTTCTTATAGGGATTGATATCAAACGATTCCTGATCCCCTGTGGCCAGTAAGGTGATGGTCTGGGCAGGCAGATCCACTTCCAGCTCTGTCTGCGGGTCCTGCTCAGAGGCAGTAAAGATCTTCTCCAGGAAATCCGGTGTTACCTGCACGGGCAGCAGACCGTTGTTGAGAGCGTTGTTCCGGAAGATGTCGGCGAAGAAGCTGGACATCACCACCCGGAAACCATAATCATAGATGGCCCAGGCGGCATGTTCGCGGCTCGACCCCGAGCCGAAGTTCTTGCCGGCCACCAGGATCTTTCCCCCGTATTCCGGCTTGTTCAGGACAAAGCCGGGGTTGGGGCTGCCGTCGGGCAGATAGCGCCAGTCGCGGAACAGGTTGTCGCCGAAGCCTTCGCGTGTGGTGGCTTTCAGGAAACGCGCCGGGATGATCTGGTCGGTATCCACATTGTCCACCGGCAGGGGGACGAAAGGCGAACGCAGTATGTTGAATTTTTCTCTTGGCATGATCGGTTACTTAGTGTTTAAAAAAACTCACGTGGGTCGGTGATGCGGCCGGTGATGGCTGCCGCGGCGGCGGTCAGTGGGCTGGCCAGCATGGTGCGGGCCCCCGGCCCCTGGCGTCCCTCGAAGTTGCGGTTCGAGGTGGAGACACTGTACTTGCCTGCCGGGATCTTATCGTCGTTCATCGCCAGACAGGCCGAGCAGCCGGGCTGCCGCAGCTCAAAGCCCGACTCTTCCAGGATCCTGTCCAGCCCCTCCTCACGTGCCTGGCGTTCCACCTGATGCGAGCCGGGGACGATCCAGGCCGTCACATGATCCGCTTTCTTATGACCCCGGACCATCTGCGTGAAAGCCCGCAGGTCCTCGATGCGGCCGTTGGTGCAGCTACCCAGGAAAACATAATCGACAGGCTTGCCCAGCATGGGCTCTCCCGGCTTGAAAGCCATATAATCCAGCGCCTTGATGAAGGAAGCCTGCTCGGCCTCGCTGCCCTCCGGCTCCGGAATGGTACCCGTGATGCCTATGCCCATCCCCGGGTTGGTGCCGTAAGTGATCATCGGCTCTATATCGGCAGCGTCATAGGTGATCTCTTTGTCAAAGACAGCGCCCTCATCGGTAGCCAGGGCCAGCCACTCCTCTGCCAGGCGATCAAAATCTTCTCCCTGGGGGGCGAACTCACGACCCCGCACATACTCAATGGTCTTCTCGTCAGGGGCGATAAGGCCGCCGCGGGCACCCATCTCGATGCTCATATTGCATAGGGTCATGCGTCCTTCCATGCTCAGCGAACGGATGGCGCTGCCGGCATACTCGATGAAGTATCCCGTTCCCCCCGACGTGGAGATCTGCGAGATGATATACAGGATGATATCCTTGGCGGTGACCCCTTTGCCCAGGGTCCCCTCCACGTTGATACGCATCTTTTTGGGCTTCGGCTGCAGGATGCATTGCGTGGCCAGCACCATCTCCACCTCGCTGGTGCCGATGCCGAAAGCGATGCTCCCGAAGGCTCCGTGCGTGGAGGTGTGACTGTCCCCGCATACTATGGTCATCCCCGGCTGGGTAAGCCCCAGCTCGGGTCCTATGACATGTACGATGCCCTGGTAGGGGTGTCCCAGCCCGTACAGGGTGATGCCGTGCCGCTGACAGTTCTCCTCCAGCTTCTCTACCTGGAGCCGTGAGAGCTCCTCACGGATGGGCAGGTGCTGGTCTTTCGTCGGCACGTTGTGGTCGGCCGTGGCCACCGTACGCTCCGGACGGAAAACCGGTACGCCCCGCCGCTCGATGCCGGCAAAAGCCTGGGGACTGGTCACCTCGTGGATCAGATGACGGTCGATATACAATACGTCGGGGCCGTCGGGTATGTGATCTACCACATGGGCATCCCATATCTTGTCAAATAATGTCTTGGGTTCCAAAAGATCGTTCTTTTTTCAGGTTTTACATTTTCAGATCACCTTGCTGATAGCATCCAGGAAAGCCTCCACCGAAGCGGTGATGATATCCGTGTTGGCCGAGAATCCGTAGTAACTTTGTCCGCGGTTCTCTATCTCCACATGCACCTTGCCCAGGTCGTCGCTGCCGCGTGTGATGGCCTGGATGAGGAATTCTTCCAGGGTTACCTTACGCTTGATAAGCATCTTGACGGCCGAGAAAGCGGCGTCGATAGGCCCGTTGCCTGTGGCGGTGGAGGTGAACTCCTCGCCGTTGATGTCCACACGCACGGTGGCGGTGGGGATGGCCGACTTGCCGGCGATCACCTGCAGCGAGAGCAGACGAATGTTGCGGTCCTCTTTCTTGAAGGTGCCCATGAGCACTTCCAGATCGTCGTCCTTGATCTCTTTCTTCCGGTCTGCCAGCTCCAGGAATTTCTGGTAGATGCCGTCGAGCTGTTTTTTGTCCGGCTTGAACCCCAGCACTTCCAGACGGTGTTTCAGGGCAGCGCGGCCGCTGCGGGCCGTAAGCACAATGCTGGATTCCTTGATGCCCACATCCCTGGGGTTGATGATCTCATAGTTCTCCCGCCGTTTCAGCACGCCGTCCTGATGGATGCCTGAAGAATGAGCAAAGGCGTTGCGTCCCACGATGGCTTTGTTGGGCTGCACCGGCATGTTCATCAACGATGATACCAACCGGCTCGTCTTGTAGATCTTCTTCGTGTTGATCCCTGAGGTGAAATGCAGGTCCTTGTAACGGCTTTTCAGGATCATGGCCACCTCCTCCAGGGAGGTATTGCCGGCACGTTCTCCGATACCGTTGATGGTCACCTCCACCTGACGGGCGCCGTTCATCACACCGCTGATGGTGTTGGCCGTGGCCATGCCCAGGTCGTTGTGACAGTGCGTGGCAATGATCGCCTTGTCGATGTTTTTCACATTCTCCTTCAGGAACCTGATCTTCTCACCGAACTCCCACGGCAGGGCATACCCCGTGGTGTCGGGGATGTTGATCACCGTGGCACCGGCTTTTACGACCGCTTCCACCACCCGGGCAAGATACTCATTGTCGGCACGGCCGGCATCCTCGGCATAGAACTCTACATCCTCCACGAACTTCTTTGCGTATTTCACAGCATCCACCGCCCGTTTGATGATCTCGTCGGGGGTGGAATTGAGCTTGTAATGGATGTGATGGTAAGAGACACCGATGCCCGTGTGGATCCGCGGATGTTTGGCATATCTCAGCGCTTCGGCAGCCACCTCGATATCCTTTTTTATGGCGCGGGTCAGGCCACAGATCACAGGACGGGTCACTACCTTGGAGATCTCCACCACCGAGTTGAAATCGCCGGGGCTGGAGATGGGGAAGCCCGCCTCGATGACGTCCACGCCCAGAGCCTCCAGGGCCTCGGCCACCTGGATCTTCTCAACGGTGTTGAGCTGGCAGCCGGGGACCTGTTCTCCGTCACGCAGGGTGGTATCAAAAAAATATACTCTTTCGTCCATAACGGGTTATTATTGGTTCTCCGGCCTCAGGGCCCTCACAGCTGCTCCTGCCTGCCACAGTTCCGACTCACGCATCTCTTTCAGCTCTTTCTCCAGCGCTTCTTTATAGTCGGGGCGTCCTGTGGCTTCCAGCACACGCTCGGTCTCCTTGCCGCTCTTTACACTTTGATAAAGATCTTCGAATACCGGAAGAACAGCCTCCCTGAAACGGTGCCTCCAGTCGAGGGCACCCCGCTGGGCCGTGGCACTGCAGTTGGCATACATCCAGTCCATGCCGTTCTGGTCCACCAGACGGATGAGACTCTGTGTGAGCTCTTCGACGGTCTCGTTAAAAGCTTCGCTGGGGCTGTGGCCATGCTCTCTCAATACTTTGTACTGGGCTTCCATGATCCCTGCCAGGGCACCCATGAGCACACCTCTTTCGCCCGTCAGATCGCTGTATACCTCATTTTCGAAAGTGGTAGGGAACAGATAACCGGAGCCTATGGCTATGCCGATGGCCAGGGTACGTTCTTCTGCACGTCCGGTATAGTCCTGGAAAACAGCATAACTGGAGTTGATGCCGGCGCCGGCCAGAAAATTGGCCCGCACACTCGTGCCCGAACCTTTGGGCGCCACCAGGATCACATCGATGTTCTCCGGCGGGATGACACCCGTCTGCTCCTTGAAGGTGATCGAAAAACCATGAGAGAAGTAAAGCGCATCACCTTCCTTGAGATGAGGTTTCAGGATGGGCCAGATAGCACGCTGGGCAGCATCCGAAACGAGATACTGTATGATGGTGGCTTTTTCTGCAGCTTCTTCAATGGGAAACAAGGTCTCTCCCGGCACCCATCCGTCACGCACGGCCTTGTCCCAGTCCTCTTTGAACTCGGGCGCCTGCCCCACAATAACGTTGATGCCGTTGTCTCTCATGTTGAGAGATTGTGCCGGCCCCTGCACACCGTAACCTATGACGGCGACGGTTTCGTTCTTTAATACTTCCTGTGCTTTGGATATGGGAAATTCTTCTCGTGTAACAACGTTCTCAAGAACTCCTCCGAAATTGATCTTTGCCATGATTAATTTGGTTTTAATTTTAATAAGGTAAATAATGTTTTAATTTCCGTTCTGTACAAAATGGGTAGCATCTTCCTTCTCCCGGAGATGTGTGGCCAGCTCTTTCATCGGCTTGGTGATGGCCACGCGCCCGGAGCGTACGAACTCAAGCAGGCCAAAAGGCTGCAGCTTGTCCAGCAGCTCCTGGGTCTCCTCTTTGTGACCGGTCTTCTCGATCACCGTATATTCGGGTGTGACCTCCAGGATGCGGGCATTATAACGCCGCACCAGTTTTTCGATCTCGTTGGTCGCCGTTAGAGCTTCCGTAGGGACTTTGTACAGGGCGATCTCCTGGTAATGGATGTCGTCGGTGCGGTAGTAGAATGCCTTCAGCACATCTACCAGCTTCTCGGCCTGCTGCGTGATCTTACGCACCATGCTCTCGGTGGTGTTGATGACGATGGTGAAAGAGTGTACCCCCGGAATATGGTATTCCGAGGTGGTAAGACTCTCGATGTTGACCTTGCGTCGGGTAAAGAGGATCGTGAGCCTGTTCAGCAGACCGATGTGGTTCTCACTGTATACTTTTATGGTGAATTCTTCAACTTTTTCCATGATCGTATCTTTTTATTGGGTTACCATGTTGGAGACGGAAGCGCCTGCCGGAACCATGGGATATACATTCTGTTCTTTCATGACCTTCACTTCGAGCAGATAAGGTCCTTCGCTGGCCAGCAGGGCATCCACGGCTTTTTCCAGGTCTTCACGTTTATCGACACGCTGTCCGGGGATACCGTAGCCCTCGGCCACTTTGGTAAATTCAGGATTGGCCAGTTCGGTGAAAGAATAACGTTTGTCAAAGAACATGTCCTGCCACTGGCGCACCATGCCCAGGAAAGAGTTGTTGAGCAGCACCATCTTCAGCGGCAGCTTATGCTGGGCGATGGTGCCGAGTTCCTGTATGGTCATTTGGAACCCCCCGTCGCCGGTAAAAGCGATGACGGTCCTGTCGGGGCTGGCTACCTTGGCGCCTACTCCTGCCGGCAGCCCGAAGCCCATGGTGCCCAGACCGCCCGAGGTGACAAAGCTGCGGGCTTTGCGGAAACGGTAGTTGCGGGCTACCACCATCTGGTGCTGTCCCACATCCGTGACCACCACGGCCTCGCCCTTCGTTTTCTCCGAGATCATGTGGACAACCTCATCCATCTTGATATCATCACCTTTGGCTTCCCGTGCCGGCTTGATCACATGATCATATTCATGCTCAAACTCTTTGGCAAAGGATTCTACCCACTCTTTGTGATCGTTCTCCTTGACCATGGTCAGCAGTCCCTGCAGGGCCTCCTTAGCATCTGCTACAATGGCCACATCGGTCTTGACGTTCTTGTCGATCTCGGCCTGGTCGATCTCGATATGTATGATCTTAGCCTGCGGAGCATACTCATCCAGCTTGCCGGTGATGCGGTCGTCAAAACGCATACCCACGGCGATGAGCAGGTCACACTCGTTGGTCTTGATATTGGGTGCCATGTTGCCATGCATTCCGGGCATACCCACGTTGAGAGGATGATCGCCGGGGAAAGAGGAGATACCCAGCAGGGTCGTGGTGACCGGGATGTCGGCCCGGGTGACCAGCTCCATCAGCTCGTCGGTGGCATTGCTGATCAGCACGCCCTGGCCTGCTATCAGCAAAGGTTTCTTGGATTTGTTGATCAGATGAGCGGCTTCCTCCACCTTTTCCTTATTCACTTTGGGGTAAGGGAAATAGCTTCTTATTTTCGTACATCTCTCGTAGTGCCATTTCAGCTTGCCAAACTGAGCGTCTTTGGTGATGTCGATCATCACCGGTCCGGGACGGCCTGTGGAGGCAATGTAAAAAGCCTGCGCCACGATCTCGGGGATCTCTTCGGCTTTGGTGATCTGATAGTTCCACTTGGTCACCGGCATGGTGATGCCCATCACGTCGGTCTCCTGGAAAGCGTCCGTTCCCAGTAGTCCCGAGGGTACCTGCCCCGAGAAGGCAACCATCGGCACCGAGTCGACCATGGCATTGGCCAGGCCTGTGATCAGGTTGGTGGCGCCGGGACCTGAGGTGACCATGACCACGCCGGTCTTCCCCAGGATCTTGGCGTAACTCTCGGCAGCATGGGCAGCCCCCTGCTCATGACGCACCAGCACATGATGCAGCCGGTCCCGGTAATCGAACAGAGCATCATACACAGGCATGATCGCTCCGCCGGGATAACCGAACATGGTGTCGGTACCCTCTTCCATTAATGCGAGGATAAGCGCCTCCGAGCCGGTGACCTCTGTCCCCGGCGCCGGGATCTCTTTGATGAACTTCTTTGCTTTCTTTTCCATAGGGTATTAAGGTTTGACAGTGATCTTAATCTTCGGTTACCTGTCGGACAGCTCCTTTATCGGCGGAGGTGACCAGCGAAGCATAAGCCCTGAGCGAGACGGGTATCCTGCGGTCACGCGTAGCAGGCTTCCAGGCTTTACGGCCTTTGGCCTCCTCCTCTTTCCTGCGCGAGGCCATCTCCTCGTCGGAGATACGCAGTTGGATGGAACGTTCCGGAATATTGAAATCAATGGTGTCGCCCTCGCGGATCAGTGTGATCTCACCGCCGGCAGCGGCCTCGGGAGAGATGTGGCCCACCGACAGACCGGCGGTGCCGCCCGAGAAACGCCCGTCGGTGATCAGGGCACACTCCTTATCGAGCTTCATGGATTTGAGATAGGAGGTGGGATAAAGCATCTCCTGCATTCCCGGCCCGCCGCGGGGTCCTTCATAACGGATCACCACCACGTCGCCCGGGACGATATCGCCTCCCAGGATCGCATCGCAGGCAGCCTCCTGTGATTCGTAAACGCGGGCCCGCCCGCTGAAAGTGTAAAGCGAAGGATCGACGCCGGCCGTCTTGACGATACATCCGTCAGTGGCGATATTGCCAAAGAGCACCGCCAGGCCACCGTCCTTGCTGTAAGCATGGTCATAGTCACGCACACAGCCGCCGGCCCTGTCGGTGTCGAGGCTGTCGAAATAGTTGTCCTGCGAGGCCATCACCAGGTTGGGAAAGCCTCCCGGACCGCTGGCAAAGATCTTTTTCGCCTCCTGCTTGACGGTAGGCCGCATGATGTCATAGTCGTTCAGGGCATCTTCCAGACGGGGATAATCGACGCGTTTTACCTCCGGGTCGATGAGACCATGGCGGTCCAGCTCTCCCAGGATGGAGAGGATGCCGCCGGCGCGGTTCACATCCTGCACGTGATAGTGCGAGCTGGGCGCTACCTTGCAGAGGTTGGGTGTGCGACGGGAGAGGTCGTCAATATCTTTCATGGTGAAGTCGACGCCGGCCTCATGGGCGATGGCCAGCAGGTGCAGCACCGTATTCGTGGAGCCGCCCATGGCGATGTCCAGCGTCATGGCGTTGAGGAAAGCCTCACGCGTGGCAATACTGCGGGGCAGCACCGAGGTGTCCCCCTCGCCGTAATAACGGTTCGTGTTCTCGATGATGAGATCGACAGCCTTGTCGAAGAGGAGCCTGCGGTTCCGGTGCGTGGCCACGATAGTGCCGTTGCCGGGAAGGGCCACACCCAATGCCTCGGCCAGACAGTTCATGGAATTGGCCGTGAACATCCCCGAGCAGGAGCCACAGGTGGGACAGGCATGCTGCTCCACCTCCAGCAACTCCTCATCCGGCACACTGGGGTCGCCGGCCATCACCATAGCGTCGATGAGGTCGAGCTGTTTGTTGCCTACAACACCGGCCTCCATGGGACCGCCCGAGACAAAGATGGTGGGTATGTTCAGACGCATGGCCGCCATCATCATCCCCGGCGTGATCTTGTCGCAGTTGGAGATGCAGATCATCGCATCGGCCATGTGGGCATTGACAACATACTCCACACTGTCGGCGATGAGATCGCGTGAAGGCAGAGAGTAAAGCATCCCCTGGTGCCCCATGGCAATGCCATCGTCAATGGCGATGGTGTTGAACTCGGCCGCAAAATAACCCTGCGCCTCGATCTTCTTCTTCAACTCCTGGCCGATCTCATGCAGATGCACATGACCCGGCACGAACTGGGAGAAAGAGTTGACAATGGCAAAGACAGGACGCCCGAAATGAAACTCTTTCATGCCGTCGGCACGCCAGAGACTACGTGCTCCTGCCATGATGCGCCCCTGCGTCGTCGTATTGCTCCTGAGAGGTATTTTCATCTTTTTTTCTTTAGTGATCATTCTTTCCATTACAGAACATAAAAAAACCGTTCTCTCGGTGAGAACGGTTTATATGTTCTTATACCATTCTCACCCCTACAACCTGCGCAGGATAAGCAGAGAGAGAATGATATTTACAATAGTTCCGGTCATTTTCTTTTTTTGACGGAACAAAAGTAAACATCCATTTTTCCTGAGCAAATTTTTTAACCACTTTTTTATGTTACACGACATAAAAATGTATGCAAACGATTGTTGATAAGAATGGAGAATGATGGGATGATGTGTATTAATGTCAGATATACAGTATGATAGGATCGTATCGGGAGGTTTCGTTGCCTGTGTATAAATATGCATAAAAAGAGGTTGTTCCGGTCGGTGGCCATAAGCGGTTAACAGATGATCTTTACATGCATTTAAAAATTTTTATTTTTGCCTGCGGATATTGCCCCCGCGTGATCTTGAACCGAAACCCATTAAGAAAAAGGAAACGACCATGAATTTTATCATTTTAAAATACTTACAGGAAAATGATCAAAATTCATCGGGAGTTCCTGAATGTGAAGAAATTTTTATCCCAGATTACGCATTAGGAAGCTAAAAAAATAGCTGAACTAATGCGTTAGCTGGGGTTAACCCCGATTTAGGAGTTCACGGTTTTGGTGAATAACCAAAACCGATGAAATCCTTTATCGATCAGCAATGAAAAGCGCTTGCGATTTTCTATTGCTGATTTTGGGTTTATTTTCTTTATTTTCAGTAAAATAAAAATTTTGAACAGATGAAAAGATCAAATCTATTTGTCATTGTCCTGGCCCTGCTGATGTCCTCCTGTGCGGGTCATAAAAAAGACCGGTGGACCATCACCAGTCCCGACGGGAAGATCACCATGACCTTCCGTTTGCAGGAAGGCCGTCCGCTCTATAGTGTCTCTTACGAAGGCCGTTCCGTTATCCTTCCCTCTGCCATGGGGGTGGATTTCAGTGACAGTTCCGCCTTCTCCGGACAGTTCAGTGTGGTGTCGGTGGATTCGTCGGAGACCAATACCTCCTGGACCCCTGTCTATGGGAATCGTTCGGAGATCACCGACCACTACCGCACCATGACCGTACAGCTGAAAGACCGGTTGGGAGAGGGTGCTCTGGGACTTGAGTTCAGGGTGTATGACCAGGGAGCCGCTTTCCGCTATATCTTCCTGTCGAACGACAGTTCTTCGCAGCAGGGCATCCTGGCCGAGAAGACGGAGTTCGTCTTTCCTGCTGATGATTCCTGTTTTGCAGCCGTTTGTCCCCATTTCAACAGTAATTACGAAAGCACTTACGATCCGGCACTATTAGACGGCCTCTCCCCGGACAAAATGTATTACATGCCTTTCCTGGTGCACCAGCAGGGGCAGTGGGTGATGCTCACCGAGGCTGCCCTGGACGACTATTCCGGCATCATCCTGAAAAAAGGAGCCCGGCCCCACACGATGAAGGCCATCCTGTCACCTTACCCGGACAAGGAGTGCCGGGTCTGTCCTCCGTTGCCCGACCACTCGCCGTGGCGTGTATTTCTCATTGCCCCGCGGGCAGGAGATCTGATCGGCCAGACGGTGGTGCTTAACCTGAACGAGCCGCGGCAAATCCGGGATGTCTCCTGGATACGTCCCGGCAAGGCCACCTGGCCCTGGTGGAACGGCCGCATCACCGAAAAAGGCCTCCGCAGCGGAGAACCCTCTACGGAGGTGATGAAGTATTACACCGATTTTGCGGCGCGTCACGGCATACCGTACCTTGTCGTCGACGCCGGATGGTACTCCCTCGAGATGGATGCCTGGAATCAGCCGGAGAAGGAGGATGTGCTCACCATGGAGGAGACCCGCAGGGATTTCTATGATATCCGTAAGGTGCTGGACTATGCCAACAGCAAAGGGGTGGGTGTCTTCCTGTGGGTGCACTACAGCTCCCTCATCCACCGCATAGATACCGTTCTGGCCACCTACGCCCGCTGGGGCGCCGCCGGCATCAAGCTGGACAACTACGGCGGCGAGGATCAGCTGCTCGTCAACACCCTCCACAGGATCATCCGTACGGCAGCGAAGTATCACCTGCTGGTCGATTATCACGGGGCCTACAAACCGACAGGCTACACCCGCACCTGGCCCAACTTTATGACCTGCGAGGCCGTGCGCGGCTTGGAGTTCTCCAAGGGCTCCTCCAACGCACCTGAGGGCGGCCTCACCGTAATTCATACGGTTACCATCCCTTACACACGCATGGTGCCGGGACCCATGGATTTCACTCCCGGCGTCTTCGACCTCGACGGCACCGCAGCGTTTCCCGAATCGGTGCCGGGCACCCGCGCCCGCCAGATCGCCATGCATGTGGTCTACTACTCTCCCATACAGATGCTGCCCGACTATCCCCGGGCGTATGAGTCGGCCCCGAAGCAGTTCGATTTCCTGATGAAGATCCCGGTGACCTGGGACGAGACCCGTTTCCTGCAGGGATACCCAGGCCGCGATATCGTGCTGGCACGGCGGAAAGGCGATACCTGGTGGATCGGTCTCATGACCGACAACGATCCGCGGATACTGACGGTGGACCTCTCCCTGCTGGAAGAAGGGAAGAAATACCAGGCCGTGATCCTGCAGGATGGCGATCATGTTCGGAAAGATCCCCAGGATGTGAAGATCACCGGCCGGGAGGTGAAGAAAGGCGATGTACTGAAGATACAGCTGGCCGCCGGCGGCGGCGCCGCAGTACGCCTGACGCCGAAGCCCTGAGGGTTTGTGGTCCCGCAATTCTCGAGATCAATGATCTCGTTAGAATTGCGAGGATCCTCGTAAAACTGCAGTTGCAGTTTTACGGGATTTGAGGCGCCTGCGGCGCGTTTGTGGTTTGAAGTTTGATACAGCCTACGGCTGTGTTTGAGGTTTGATGCAGCCTGCGGCTGCGTTTTAGGTCTGAATTGTTTCAGGTTCCAGGTTTCAGGTCCCGAAAACAGAAAATCTTCGATTTTCGTTGTTTTTCGAGGATGCTCGAAATGATTACAAAATCAAAGATTTTGATCATTTCGGCATTTCATGTTCCAGGGGGTTGTAGGCCGGATCTTTAAATCGCCGCACGCAAAGAAATACCTATTTAAATAGGTTTTTAAATAGGTAATTAAATAGGTATTTAAATACCTATATTAGAAGTGTGGAGTCCCGTCACTCTCGAGATTTTCAATCTCGTTAGAGTGACGAGCCCGTCCGAACGGACGGTCGTCCGGGCGGGGATGCTCGCAAATCGGAGATTTGCGGCATGTGGAGTACTTAGAGTGTGGAGTTGAGAGGAGTTAAAAGTTAAAATGCGCTAAAGTTAAAAGTTGGGTTGACTCATCGCTCATTGCTCATCGCTCATTGCTGACTCTTTCCACTCTTCCCACTCTTCATACTTTTTCCACTTTTCGACCCTTGGACTTTTGACCGTTCGACCTACTTCTTTCTTCAAACTCGCTGGGGTTGGGTGTGGTGGACATGCCTTTAACCGCAGACGTAACTGCGGCTACCTGACTACGACCCCGCTGGGGTCGGCAATCTCATCTTTTGCTTTCGCCCTTACAGGGCTATGGAATTATTGTACCAATGATGATCGGGCTACGCCCGATCCTGGTTGCTTACGCCCCTTCGGGGCTTCTCAAGGCCGGTTCCTGAGTAGCCGCAGGCGTACCGAAGGACTCATCTCTCATCGCTCACTGCTCATCGCTGACTCTTCACACTCTTCCCACTCTTCATACTTTTTCCACTTTTCGACCCTTGGACTTTTGACCGTTCGACCTACTTACTTCGCTCCTTATTCCGGCAGATCCTCACAAAATTCCTCAGCACCAGCCTGCCGTGGTCTTTGTCCGATACCTCCTGCAGCAATTTCTCCGGGTCACGGCCGCTTTTCTTCACGGCGTCATACTGTTCCCGTATCTGGGCCCGCATGATGTCACCCGTGTATTCGGGGTGGAACTGCACGCCCCAGGCCTGCTCTCCCAGACGGAAGGCGTGGGTTTTCTCAAAATCGTTGTAAGCCAGCACGACGGCCCCCTCCGGCAGACGCTCTACGGTCTGGGCATGGTTGACATGGGCCGGGAACGACCTGGGCAGGCCCCGGAGGAGCGGGTCTTTTTTTGTCCCTTCCGTGCGCCGGATGGTCACGGTACCCAGCTCCTGCCCACCGGGGTGGTCCTTCACGCTGCCGCCGCCGGCGTATGCCAGCAACTGATGACCGAAGCAGATGCCCAGCACCGGCAGCCCACGTTCCATCAGGTACATCACATATCCTGCCAGCCGCTCCACCCATGGCGCATGATCGGTGACATCGTCGTGCGAGCCGGTGATGATGAAGCCGGCATAGTGGGTGGGATCGGGCATCTCCGCCTCGTCACGGAACACCTCCAGTACCTCCAGCGGCTCCCTGCGGAACAGTTTGGCATGGATCCAGTCCTCGAAATCACCATACTCCCATACGATCTTAGGATAGGTGTTGCCGGCCTTCAGGATCAGGACCGGTTTTTTCTTTACTTTCTCACTCCGTACCGGGATAAGCAAAAGATCACGCAGCATATTTCCGGAGAGCAGGTATTTCCCGGCCAGCCGTTTGTACAGCCAGCCTCCGAACCACTGACCGAAGAAAAAGGCGCCGACCATCGCGGGATAGGTGTACAGCTGAAAGCCCAGACGGAAAAGAAACCGCATGGCGATAACGAAAGGCACAGGAATATGGATCGCCAGGAACCACTGCGCCGACAGCTTCGGTACATGCTCCCGCCAGTACCCGAAAGGTACGTTCAACACAAATACCGCCAGCGCCGCCCACAAAAGGTTCATGATCTTTCTCCTTTTCCTGCAAAGAAAAAGAACTCTGCCGGAATAAACAACAAACCTAGAGTAAACCACCAACCACGAACAAATATCGATGAAGCGATAAAGCGATGAAGCGATAACCGGCAACCCGATACTCGCAACTCGCAACTCGATACCCGATACCCGCAACTCGATACTCTTAACTCGATACTCTCAACTCGATACTCGATACCCCCAACTCGATACTCGCAACTAAAACCCCGGCACCACACATTTCTCACTCCTTCCCTCCCATACCTTTTTCCACTCTGAGAGGCTCCTGCGCATGACCTCTGAGTCTTCTTTGTGGCAGGTGAGGCAGGCTCCCACGGTAAGAATGTGCTGCTGCTCTTTGACGGTGAAAGGCCGCACGTTGCTGCGTGTGCTCACGGCTCCCGTGCGTCCCTGCAGGAAAGCCGTCCAGGCATCCTCCGCCAGACCGTCCTGGGGCAGGGGCGGGTACTGGGGCACGAAGGTCCAGCGGCCGTGGTCACCGGCGGTATCATAGGTGAGCGTTCCCTTCCCGAATCCCAGCGCCTGCGGGTCGTTGTGGCAGGACCTGCAGGTACGTCCTTTGGCCATGGTGGTGTGGGCTTCCGTGGGAGCGAAGAGGCGGCGGAAGAGCGTGTCGTGGGGTGTCCCTCGGGGGTAGCTGGCTGTGTCCACCGTCAGCACCATGCCGGGGATGACGGTCACAATCTCGCGCTGGCTGTTGCGTGTACGTACACCCAGGGCCGGTGCGTCGGCGTTCATCAGTCCCGCATACTCCACCCATGTGCCCTGCATGGGGCGGTCGCCGTGCAGCATGTCGTAGCCCCGCGTGCGGGGCTCGTAGGCCGTGTGACACCCCAGGCATGAAGGCGCCCAGGCGGTGTGACAGGCGCTGCAGGCCACGTCGCCGTGTACTCCCGTGCGGCTGCAGACGGCTGCCGGCGCGGTCAGCGGTAACACCTTCCCCGTACTCTTGGTGCGCAGCACGTAGCCGCTGTCGCCAGGCAGCACGTTAAGCAGGGGCGTGGCCGACCGCACGCCGGTAATAACGGTGTCTCCTGTAAAGTGCCGCAGGTCGGCGATCCTGGCGGTCTCATCGTCCAGGTTGCTGCGGGCGACCACCGGCCGGGCCTGGTCCGTATGGCAGTCCTCGCAACGTATCCGTACCTGGTCCTCCTCATGCAGGTAGGCCTTGTGATCGCCCATCAGCTCGTAGGAGGTGTGGCAGTCGACACACTCCATGCCGGCGGCGTGGTGCACATCATCGGGCTTTTTTACAAAGACGCGGCCGTCCTCCAGCAGACGGTACCGGCTGCTGTCGGGCATCTCTTTGGCCGTGAGGAAGGTCTCGTGCCATCCCTCGTAATTGGTAGAAATGCGTCCCGAGCGGCTGTGGCAGCCGAAACAGTGGTTGTCGGAGATGTCCAGCGTCAGGGAGGGGTGGTGGCGGGGGAGGAGCTCCTCCTGCCGGCCTCCGGCGGTGTAGGCTTGCCACTCGTGCCAGGAGGTGTCGCTGTGGTTGAGGTGGCAGGCGTTGCAGCCGCCGCCGCGGCGCTCCCCGCTGATGCGGGCGGGCTCTTTTTTGGGATTCCCCAGGTGGCAGGAGACACAGAGGTTCTGCAGATGGCTCTCTGCCGCCGTGAGCTTTCTCTTCTTCTTCAGTGCTTCCACATCGTAGTGGCCGTCGGGATCGCTGCGTTCGCCGAAGACGTACTTGTCCACGGCGATCATGCCGCTGAGGGAGGCCATCAGCGAGGAGTGTATGCGGGTGGATATGTCGGGGTGGCACTGTGCCGTGCCGCAGGTGAGACGAGCCTCCTGCAGGTTGCCCGGCACCAGCACCATGGAGCGGTGGGCCCGCCTTTTGTCGGCAGTGTAAGGGTCGCCCAGGTGGCAGGAGGAACAGCCGATGGCGGCAGGGTCATGGGCTGCGGCATAGCCGTGGGTGCCACCATGGCAGGAGATACAACCCTCGTCGCGGGAGGCCGGCAGGCTGTCGACGGGGGAGAGGTGCTGCGGTGTGAGCAGCGACCGCACCAGCGAGGCGTCGGCGGTGAGACGGCCGCTGCCATGCCAGGCATGTGCCAGGGGATTGTGCCACTGCCAGGCCTCGCCCCGGAAATAGTAGCCGGTGATAGTGAGCAGACCATATACCACTACCAATGCCACCAGCAGGTGCTTGGCCCACAGAGAGGGACGCAGCCGCATCACGGGCAGGGCCCACAGGAGCGTCAGCAGCAGGAGCAGCAGGTAGAGAGCGTATCCGGGACGGTGCATCCAGTGGAGGATCTCCTGCAGACCCACGAAGTACCACGGTCCCTTGAGCACGGGGTCATGGGGGTCGTGCAGGGGGGCGACGAGGAAGAAAGAGGCCACCGCTGTGACCCCAAGCACCACCGCAAAAGGCCGCGCCGCCGGCCACAGCCGCCGGGCATGCTCGACGGTGACGAGCACCACGATGAGCGTGGCCACGGCGATGTGCTGCATGTAGAGGATGCCGAAGGAACCCTCCCGCCCCAGGAAGAAATAGGACAGCGTGTTGCCGGCCCACGGGATGCGCCCCAGCAGGTCGGCGAGGATACGCTGCGCCTGCAGACTGTCGGCGTCGCCTTTGAGGATGAAGCCGCTGAGCATGGCAAACAGGAGAAAGGGCAGGGAGAGGATGAGGCGCAGCCACATGCCGCCACTGACGAAACGCTCGCCGTCGTCCTTCAGCTGCTCCCACATGTGCAGCAACACCAGCACCAGGAAGAGCTGCGCGCTCCAGTAATGCAGGTTGCGCAGCCAGGAGGCTGCCGGGTTGTAGATCATCATGCCCCGCACCGAGGCCAGAGGAGCGCCGGCATCATAGGGGATGGCCAGACCGATCCCCGAGAGGATCACCACCGCCAGCGCCGCCAGGGCATATGCCCCGAAGGTGTCACGCAACAGCAAGCGATATGTATGCCTTAAAACTTTCACGAACGATGAATGATGATCGATGATCCCCGCCCGGACGACCGTCCGGTCGGACGGGGACGAACAATTTAATTATGAACCCTAAACCTCAAACATCTTTTCAACAGGTCCTAACCTGGAACCTGGAACCTGGAACCTGGAACCTGAAACCTGAAACCTGGAACCTGGAACCTGAAACCTGAAACAATTCAAACCTCAAACGCAGCCTTAGGCTGTATCAAACCTCAAACCACAAACGCGCCGCAGGCGCATCAAACCTCAAACCGCCTGTATCCCGTTCTTTTCTGTCACAGTTCTACTTCAAAGCGTCCGGTGTCTTTATCCTTTTTCCATGCCAACTGCTTCAGCCCTTTCGTTGCCGGTCCTTTGATCACCGAGCCGTCTGCGGCAAACTCCGACCCGTGGCAGGGGCACTGCAGATGACCGTCAATGCTCTCCGAGATGCGGCATCCCAGGTGGGTGCATCGGGAGGAGAGGAAGGTCAGCCGCTCTCCCTTCCGCACGACGATGATCCCTTCGGCGAAGGAGATCCCTTCCGGCAGGCCGGCCGGCAGGAGGATGTTCTTTTTCTCTTTGAGGTGCCGGGTGCGGCGCGTCATGCGGCCTGTCAGCAGGGCCAGGAAACCCAGCAGAATGCCTCCTACCAGCCCCGCAAAGCGTCGCCGTCCCATCGTCCCGCTGCCATTCTCCCGGATCATGACCGTAAAGATAACAGAGAAAAAAGAAACCGGAACAATGGGAAGGGAAAAAAGAGTTACGAGTTTGGAGTTACGAGTTTGGAGTTGAAAAGAAGTTAAAAGTTGCAGGGTGCTCCACCTTCGCCGGTGGCTTCGGTGGACAAAGTGGGTGCTGGCTTCGCCCGCCGAAGTTCCGACAAGTCGGTACGAAGGCGGGGTGCTAGGTGCTAGGTAGATCTACTCTATGCGCTACGCGCTTCGCTCTTTGCACTTTTCAGACTCTTCCGACTTTTCAGACTTTTCGACCGTTCGACATTCGTCTATCATCCTTCCTTTTGCCTTTCTCTGCGCTCATTGCGAAATACTTTGCGCCCATTGCGTGAACCCATTCAGAATTCAGCATTCAAAATTCATCATTCAAAAATATTTCTCTTCATCGCTTCCTGCCTACCCTGCCTACCCTGCCTACCGGCAGGCAGGCGGCAGGCAGGCGGCAGGCAGGCATCGCTTCATCATTCCTTACTCATCTCTCTTCGCTCGTGAATTAAGGTACAGGGTGCTAGGTGCTGCCCGTCCGACTGGCGTCAGCCGGGCGGGGGTGCTGGATGGGTCTGCTCTATGCTCTATGCTCTATGCGCTACGCTCTTTGCACTTTTCAGACTCTTCCGACCTTTTAGACTTTTCGACCGTTCGACATTCGACATTCCTGCCTACCGGCAGGCAGGCATCCTTCATCTTTTCCTAAAAACCCCGGCAAGTACATGCCATCTCAACTCTTTTTCAGCGTTGTACACTTCGGCCCGGAAAGGATCTTCCAGTCTGTCGGCCACCAGGGGCAGGAGCTCGCGGCCTTTTTCGAAATCATAGACCGTGATGACGAGGTGCCCTCCCGGCTTCAGCAGGCGGGCGCAGTGCCCGAAGAACTCCTCTGCATCAAGGTAATAAAGAACCTCTACCGCCGTGATGGCATCGAATCGCTCCGGACTGCGGAAGTGTGCCAGGTCGGTCCTGTGGAAGCGCTCTTTTAGGTCAGGGAATTGCTCCTGTGCCGTAGTGATGGCCTTTTCCGTAATGTCCAGACCTGTGTAGGAGATGCTGTTGCGGGGCAGGAGCCCGGCCAGAAGTCCCGGTCCGCATCCCACATCCAGCACGCTGCCGCCGGAGACCGTACGCAGCAGGTATTCCGCCACCACCCCGTAGCGGCCGTATTCGCTGCGGTCGGCCAGGAGCCGGGCGTAGGTCTGGCGGTACCGCTCCTCCCAGAAAGCCTTCAGCGCCTCCTTATCGTGGTAGATGGGACGGATGCGATTCAGCTCCGCCCCGATCATTCCCTCCGCGTCGTATTTGTGTGCCATGACAGTGGTAAGATACACAAAATCCGGGAAGTGTGGAGTCATCAGGCTGCTACGTAGCCGAAATTAGCTCGCTGGCTTGCCCGCTGTAGTTCCTAAAGGAACGAAGGCTGGGTGCTCGCGAAATTTACTCGCTAAAGCTCGTGAAATTAGCTCCCGTTGGTCGCGAAATTGGCTCGGGCAATGCCCTCGCGAAATTAAGTGGAATTTACTTCCGCTCATCTCTCATAGCTCATCTCTCAGTGCTCTATGCTCTTCGCTCTTGCACTTTTTAGACTCTTCCCACTTTTCCGACTTTTCGACCGTTCGACATTCCTTCTTCCTTCTTCCTTCTACCTTTTGCCTTTTTACTTTTGCCTTTCTTTGCGTTCATTGCGCATTGCTCCGCGTCCTCTGCGTGAAACTGCCCATTCAAAAATCAGCATTCAGCATTCAAAAATCAGAATTCAAAAATATTTCCCAATATCGCCTCATCGCATAATCTCTCTATCACTTCATCTCTCCCTACTCATCTCTCATCTCTCTTTGCTCATTGCTCATCTCTCCAACAACTCCACCCTCCGGTTCAAGGCTCTGCCCTCTTCTGTACTGTTGGTGGCTACCGGTGCCAGAGGGCCTACGCCAAAGGCCTGCAGCCGGGACTTGTCAATGCCGTATTTTTCCACCAGTTCCTTCACTACGGCTTCCGCTCTTCTTTTTGAAAGATCCATGTTGTGCTCCAGCGTGCCGGTATTGTCGGTATGTCCCACGACGTACAGCTTCAGCGAAGGATCGTTCTTCAGCAGTGTGGCGATCTGTTGCAATGCCGGCTCCGATCCCGGTTTGATGTCCGCCTTGTCGGTGTCGAAATGGATGCCGTAGATGGCCACATGACCCCGGGCCGTCAGCTCATCTTTCATGTCTTGGGCCGTGATCAGCCCGTTTTCCATGGACTTCAGCTCCACGATGCCCACAGCTGCTTTGGCCGGGCGACCCATATAACCTTCTCCCACCCATACCGATACATATTTGTCGTGTGCCGGGCTGCGTGCGGAGAGGTAGAAATGGTCCCGGTCATCCTCACTGCCGAACCCTTTGATGCCGGGAAACCGGCAGTCCACCTCCAGAAAATCGCGGATGTGCTTTGTTGTCAGCCGGGCGAGGACCTGGAAGCCGGCCTTCTGCAGAGCCGTCTCATAGTTCCTGAACACCTCCAGGGCGCTCTTGCCTGCGGGGATATCGTATTCGATCCGCGTAACCTTACCTTCCAGCTTCACCTTCCGGCAGGCGTTGAGATCGTAGTCGCTCTTCCCCGGGGGAGCCTCCAGGACATAAAATACGGAGAAATCTTTCTGATCATAATAGCTGATCCTTGATCCCGGATAACGGGAGAGCAGGGGATGGTCTTTGCTCCCCGGGACATCCTGCTGGGCCTGTGCCGTACCCCAGGAGATCAGTACCCACAGGATCATGCCTAACAGAAAGAAGATCTTTTTGCTCCGGATGGTCGTCATAATGCACCTCCTTTCTTATTTTTTTGTATTCAAAACGGAATATGTGATCCGTTTTTGTATGTCCTCCGTTACCGGTCAATAAATTTATAAATTTTTGTTTTAAAAAATTAATTTTCGGGTACGTTCGCTTATGGCATTTCGACAATCTCGGGATACGGTGGTCATTAGTTCGCTGCGCTCACGAAATTAACCCCGACTGCGTCGGGATGAAATTAGGTAGAAATTTAGGTGCTGGGTGCAGGTTGCTAGTTGCAGGGTGCTAGGTGCTGGGGGATAAATGTGTGAATGAATCAGCAATCAAAAATCAGAATTCAGAATTCAAAAATATTTCGATTCATCGCTTCATTGTTCCTAACTCATCTCTCATCTCTCTTTGCTCATTGTTGGTTCCTGAGTAGCCCCCAGGCGTACCGAAGGGTCCGTCGCTACTCCCTGAGCAGCCGCAGTCTTAAATAAAAAGTCATCGTTATGACATAATATTATAACAATTGGTCATTACAATATTTTTTTGTAATATTGAAAAAACTAAAAAAATGTATCCACGGATCCTTGAAAAGACGATAAGAGAGCAAATAGGTAGGAAAAGAGGTATCATTCTTATGGGAGCCCGGCAGGTTGGGAAGACCACGCTGATCAAAAAGATCCTGGAAGGGAAGGACTATCTTTTCCTCGATGGGGATGACCCTACGGTACGGAGTCTGTTCTCATCTCCCAATACCGAACAGATCCGTTCTATTGTCGGGGGTCACAAACTCCTGTGCATAGATGAGGCTCAGCGGATCCCGGATATCGGGCTTACCCTGAAGATCATTTCCGACCGTTTTACCGGAATTCAGTGGATTGCCTCCGGATCTTCCTCCTTTGATCTGGGGAATCAACTGAACGAACCTCTGACAGGAAGAAAATGGGAATATGAACTCTTTCCGGTTGCCTGGGAAGAATTTGAAGAGAAAGAAGGATATCTCCGTGCTGAACAACAACTGGAGGATCGTTTATTATACGGGATGTATCCTGATGTCCTGAACCACCGGGGGGCTGAGCGTGAAGTGTTGAAAGAACTGGTGAGCAGCTATCTATACAGGGATATCCTGACTTTTTCAGAGATCAGGAAGACAGAGATCCTGGATGATCTGGTGCTGGCACTGGCTTTGCAGACCGGGAATGAGGTAAATTACAACGAACTGGCCCAGATGGTGGGGGTGAATAAGATCACGGTGCAGAAATACATCGACCTTCTGGAAAAAAGTTATATCATTTTCCGGCTCAGAAGCTTCAGTCGAAATCTGCGTAATGAAATAAAACGCAACCGCAAGATCTATTTTTATGACAATGGCATCCGGAACATGATCATCGGGAATTTTGCTCCCCTGCGTATGCGGACGGATACGGGAGCTTTGTGGGAGAACTTTTTGATCTCCGAGAGGATGAAGCAAAACCATTATAAAAATACTTTTGCAAGAATGTATTTCTGGCGCACGCGGCAGCAACAGGAGGTGGATCTGGTGGAGGAAAAGGAGGGGAAGATCTTTGGATTTGAGTTCAAATGGAAAGCAGGGAATACAGGGAAGATCTCAAAAACTTTTACGAATACCTATCATGCCGAAACCAGGGTGATCGACCGGAGTAATTTCCGGGAATTTGTAGTCATTGGTTCCTGAGTAGCCGATAGGCGTACCGAAGGACGGTTCCTGAGTAGCCGCCAGGCGTACCGAAGGACGGTTCCTGAGTAGCCGCCAGGCGTACCGAAGGACTGCGTGAAGCCTCCCATTCAAAAATCAGCATTCGAAATTCGGTGTTCAGTGTTCGGTGTTCGACATTCATCCTTCATCCTTCGCCCTTCCCCTAAAACCTTACCGTCACACTCCCGAAAAACTCCTGCCGCGGCCCGGGGTGGTAAGCATTGCCGTCGGGGTCGGGCTCGGTGAAAGCCATATAACGCGTCCCTGTGAAATTCCGGGCCGAAAAGCTCAGCACACCTGAAACGGCTTTCAGCTTCCAGAGGTAGGAGACCTTCGCGTGGTACAGGTTGAAGCCTTTCTGCCAGTTCTGAAAGACGGCGGGATCCAGCTCGCCGTGATAGGCTTTGGCATCGGTGTAGATGGCCCATTTCGACTGCACCTCCGTTCCCAGCGTGATCTCAATGTTCCTGATCGGCCGGTACTGTATCTGTGCGTAGAGCTGATGTTTAGGAGAGTTGGGCAGGTACTGTCCCGCTTCCGGGGGCGTGGTCAGCACGTAATTGGTATCCGTGTACACAGGATCGATCTCGGCAGAGGTGTACCGGAAATCCGAGAAGGTATAGGCGACCTGCAGGTCCAGGTTTTTCAGGATGCCGGCCGAAAAATAGGTCTCCACACCGTACCGCCGGCTGTTGCCGGCATTGCCGTAAAATACCTCCTGGTTGCCCCGGCCGGATTGTTTGAAGCGGAAGAAATCGTTCCGGGTGTACATGAGGAAGCCTGTAACATCATAAAATATTCTCTTCCCGATCTTACCGCGGCCTCCCACCTCAAAACAGTTGGAGGTGGCAGGGACCAGGTGGGTGTTGAAACCAGAATATCCTTCCGGATTGGCGGCAAGCTCTTCGGTGGAGGGTGGAAGGATCCCCTGACTGAAATTGGCGAAGAGGGTGACCGCATCGGAAAAGTTGTAGCTGACACCCAGCCGTGAGGAAAGATCGGAGAAATCCATGGCCGTACGGGCACTGTCCGGCCCTACCATCTTATCCGTCAGGGCATTGTTGATATCGTCGTAACGGATATTCCCGATGATATTAAACCGGCCGGCCTCAAAACGGTACAGGGCATAGAGGCCCGTGCTGTTCTGGTCAATGATCTGGTTGGCCAGCAGGGTGTCCGTTTCCAGGTTGGTCTCGTCAATGCTCTCTACCCGGCCGGGATCGGCAGCGCTCTTCAGCTTGTACACTTTTATGGTCTGCCATTTCAGGTCGGTGCCAACCCCAAAATGATGGATCACCCTTCCGGTATGAAAATGAAAGTTGTACTGCACACCCAAGCCCGGATCGGTATGATCGCTGTATGCCGCATATTTGTTGCTGGTCTCTTTATACCTCCAGGTCCGGTAGAAAGCATATCCTTTGATGTTCTGCTTGTCATTTATGTTATAAGTTCCCGTGATCCCCCAGGTGGTCCGGTTGGTTTTCTGGTATTCGTTGAAAGGGATGGCGTCGGGATTGGCCTGCCGGGGATCGTCCAGCTGACTGAGGTTCAGACCTTCGGGATTTTGCTGAAAATAATCGGTATGGGAGAGGATCTGTGTCAGAGAGAGTTTTTCGGAAGGAGCAAAATGCAACTTTTCATACAGGTTGTTAGCCCAAAAAGCCTGATGGACGCGATAGCCGTTGCCGGATGTTCTGGCATACTCTAACCTGTAATTGACGGTCTCTTTGGAGCCATTCAGGCCGACGCGTGTCTTGAAGAACCCGTGGGAGCCCGCATGCTGGCTGAAGGTGCCGCCAATGGGTTTGGATCCTCCGTTGTCGGTGGTTATGCTGATGATCCCTGCTGCGCCGCCGCTGCCATACAGACCGGCTGCCGGCCCGCGCAACACCTCGATGCTGTGAACGGTCGCCCAGTCCACGTCGTACAGATCGGGTGCAAAGCCGGACGGATCATTGAGGGGAATGCCATCGAGCATGATACCTATGCCCCGCAGTCCCCGCTCGGTCAGGATGCCCTGACCCCGGATGGAGATATGTACCCGTTCGCCGTCATGCTGGTTGTCTATGCGGACCCCCGGCACCAGCCTTAACGCCTCCTCCGCACCGATGGATTTAGGCATGACCTTCAGCTCTTTCCTGCTTACATAAGAGACCGCCCCGGGATTGTTCTTTATACGGATGGCGGTCCTGTTGGCCGTAACAACGACCTCCTCCAGGTCAATGGTGTCCGTCAGGGATCGCTCCTGCGCCTGCAAAGAGATTGCCAGGCCCAGGAATACAAGGATATATATGGATCTTTTCATGGATTTTTGGTTTGAATATCAATTTACAAATCTACCTATTTAAATAGGTATTAAAATAGGTTTTTAAATAGGTATTTAAATACCTATAAAGGAAGTGCCTAAAGTTGAAAGTGCCTAAAATTTAAAGTTATTAATATGCTCATTCTCTGCGTTCCTTCGCGCTGCTTTGCGTCGTTTTGCGTAACAGCTCTTTCATGTTGTCTTCAAACTGTTACGCAAAGTTACGCCAAGGGTCCGCAAAGTTTCGCAAAGGGGAGTCGTTAATGGCATATCACCCAGTACCCAGCACCCAGTACCCAGTACCCTGCATCCAGCACCTAGCATCCAGTACCTAGCACCTAGCACCCAGCACCCAGCACCCCCGTCCGACTGGCGTTAGCCGGGCGGGCAGCACCTACTTTAAAACAATAGATACCCCTGAAATTTAAAGATTAGGCTTCGGTGGCGGCGATTCTGTCCCCACGACCCGGGAACGGTAAAAACATCTGTATCCGGAATAGGCGATAAGGAAACTGTTTCGTATTTCCTGAATGGAAAATCCTTCCGGCAGGTATTTGTTACTGAAGACCTCCTGCAGGTTTTGCAGGGTCTTGTCATGTTTCTTGTGTGATCTGCTGAAATCTGCAATGATCTCTTTTTCCTTCACATCGTTCAGACAGTAATAGTATTTCTTCCCGTCCCTGACCTTTATTCTTACGACGTCGTACATCGATCCCCGGTACCTGAACTCCCTGTCTTTCTTCGTCCAGGTGATCTCCTGCTCCCGGCCGGGTGTAACCACGATGAGGGTGAGGTCTTCGTCTTTCAGTCCTTTCCGGATCTCGTACTCCGCCTCCTCCCGGACGGTGTGCTGCAGGTAGATGAAAGAGAGATACCACCCCTCTCCGGCCAAAAGCACAACGATCAATAATATGAGTGATAAAAATTTTCTCATCAACAAAAAAAGACCTCCTTCATATTTAAGGAGGTGCAAGTTATAAAAAGTGAGGTAATGATATACGTTCCTGCATGAAGAAACTGGAAATTTTATCCCAAAATCAGCAATAGAAAATCGCAAGCGCTTTTCATTGCTGATCGATTAAGGATTTCATCGGTTTTGGTTATTCACCAAAACCGTGAACTCCTAGATCGGGGTTAACCCCAGCTAACGCATT
>JALVJE010000014.1 GCA_027028505.1 Bacteroidales bacterium | reverse complement strand
TCGATGTGTTCGGTTGTCACCAGCGACTGCCGTAGCTCATGCCAGCGCCGGATGACATCCTCCACAAAAAGAGAATCGTAGATGAGATTGTTCCACCAATAAGGGACCGAGTAATTGTGGTTGAGGTAAAACTGTAATTGCCAGTCGGAGTAGTACTGTGCATTGTTGTAAGCCACATTCCCGAAGCTGAAATTGAAATCCCATACCGGCCCGGCGGTGATCTTCCCCCCTTTGCTGTTCCGGTCTTTATAGAAATAGCTGCTCAGCACATACCCGTCCACGTTCTTGGTCAGCTCGTTGATGAGGTACATGTCGACGTAGGAGGCGACGTTCAGGTAGGCCGGATAGCCCTTTTCCGGGTCTTCCCGGTCGCTGCCGGCAGCGGCATCCTCAAAATCCCAGAAATGGTGACTGATATAATCGATCTGGGAAGGGGTGATGTTATCCGCTTTGGGGTAGACATACTGGTAATGAGCATGATAGGATGCTTCGGGGAAGGGCCGGTATTTTCCGTTGAAGTGGGGTTTCCAGGGTTCTTTATCCACTTTGAAGATGTATCCGCCGGTGAGGGAGTCGCCTGCGTTATCGTCGGCATCCATTTTGGCTATGTCCACGCGGTTCTTGTCGCGTTTGATCTTTTCGATCAGGACATAAATGCCCTGGTATTCGCCGTTGAGCACCATCTCGCAGTAACGGGTGCGGGGGGCATACCATCCCCACGACTCCATCATACGGTAAGTCAATACGTTGCGCATGAGCGACCGGTCGTAGTATGAAGCATAGAGGATCCAGTCATTCTCTTTAGGCATTCCCAGGAGGGGGACATTGTTGTTGCTGCTGTCGGGTTTTTCCGTTTCGATGCTGTAGGATTTCTTGGACCACCCCCCCGAGCTGGAGCCGTGGATCTTGATACTGATCATCCCGTCATAGTCGTTGTAAGGATCGGTGATCTCATTACGTTGTCCGGGGCCGTTCCAGATGATCCCCATGTCGGCCCGGATGCGCGGACTCTCTTTCGGGATCTCCTGCCCGCGGGTATCTATGACGACGATGGGCAGGTTGGAGGAGGTGAAGTCCACTTCCTGTGCCTGGAGGAGCCCTCCCCGGCCGGGGAAAGACCAGACCATGAACCCAATGAGAAACCATACAAGAAAAGGAGGGGTTCCGCTCTTTATCACCATAGTCACCCGCATTTATCTGATTACTGACAGTTTACGCGTGGCATGATACGAACCGGCACGCAATTCATAAATATAGATCCCTGCTGCGACACCCTGCGGGTTCCAGATGACCTCGTATCTTCCGCGGTTCTGGTGCTCATCCACGAGGCGGGCGATCAGCTGTCCCGTGATAGACCAGATGTTCAGTTGGACGTGGTTCTGGAAGGGGATCTCATAGGTGATCGTGGTGGAGGTCACGACGGGATTGGGCTTGTTCTGTAACATGAAGAAGCCGTATTTGCCATCATCATTGGGATGCCTGACATCGTCGCGAAGACTCTCTATGTTATCATCCATCCACAGGATCCGTTTTTCCGTCCATCCTTTCAGGTAGTTGATCTCATCGGCGTAGGAGTTAAAATTGTCGGTGGGTCCGCCGGGAGGAAACCAGCCGTCTTCGGGCAGCTTGGGATCGCCCGGTCCGGGCCAGATGGTGAAATTGCGGTCTTTCGATTCATCGAGGGTGTCAGCAATGGCATCGATGAAAGCATCGATATTTTCAGGGGTCACCAGCGACTGCCGCAGTTCGTGCCACCGCCGTATGACCTCTTCCACGAACAGGGAGTCGTAGATAAGACCGTTCCACCAGGAGGGTACCATGAAATAATCGCCGGTCTGAAAGAACTGGTCGGAGATCATGAACTGCAGGCTCCAGTCCTTATAGGATTCTGCATGGTAATAGGCAACATTCCCGAAACTGAAGTTGTAATCCCATACCGGCCCGGCAACGATCTTTCCGCCTTTGCTGTCCCGGTCCTTGTAATAATAGCTGCTCAGGCGGTACCCGTCCACATTCTTGCTGAGCTCATTGATCAGGTAGTTGTCTACAAAAGAGGCGATGTTCAGGT
>JALVJE010000013.1 GCA_027028505.1 Bacteroidales bacterium | reverse complement strand
ATATTTCCCCCACCGCCGGCCAGATGCCCCGTTTGCTGGGACTGGCTTATGCCTCCCGTCTCTTCCGGGAGATAAAGGAATGGAATCAGTACACCACCCTGTCCGGGAACGGTGATGAGGTGGCCTTCGGCACCATCGGTGATGCCAGCACCTCGGAAGGTCATTTCTGGGAGACCCTCAATGCGGCGGGCGTACTGCAGGTACCCATGGCCCTCTCGGTGTTTGACGACGGTTATGGCATCTCGGTACCCAAAAAATACCAGACAACCAAGGAAAATATCTCGGAGCTGCTGAAAGGCTTCGAGCGTGACGATGAAAAAGAGGGGATAGTCATTATGCGGGGCAGGGGCTGGGACTACCCGGGTCTTTGCCGGATGTATGAGGAGGGGGTGAAGATCTGCCGCGAGGAGCATGTGCCCGTCCTTTTTCACATCGAAGAGATGACGCAGCCCCTGGGCCATTCCACCTCGGGATCACACGAACGCTATAAATCCAAAGAGAGGCTGGCCTGGGAGGAAGCGCACGATCCCATCCGCAGGATGCGGGAATGGATGATCACCACAGGTCTGGCGACGGCAGAGGTGCTGGATACGCTGGAGGAAGAGGCGGTCCGGGAGGCCGGCCAGGCACGTAAGAATGCCTGGAAAGCTTTCCAGCAGCCTATTCTTGAGCTGCGTGACTCGCTCATCAAGATCATCGACAACCGTTCCTGCATGTGTGCCCACGACCATGTGGACAAGGTAGGGATCATCACCGGCGAGCTGAAGAAGATCGCCACGCCCTTGCGCCGGGATGTCTTCAGCGCCGCCCGTCAGATCCTGCGGTGGGTGTGCGCCGACTGTCCCATGCGTGAGCAATTGCAGCGTGACCTGACGGCCTGGCTGGAGGAGAAAACGGAGGACGCCCGCCGGCGGTACAATGCCCACCTTTACAATGAGACCCCTACGTCGGTGTTGCAGGTGGAGGCGGTGGCCCCGCGTGTGGGGGATGATGCTCCCGAGGTGCCGGGGCGTGTCATCCTGCGCGACAACTTCGACCGACTCCTTGCCAGGTACCCCCGCCTGGTCATCTTCGGAGAAGATGTGGGATACATCGGTGGTGTCAACCAGGCCCTCGAAGGGCTGCAGCAGAAGTATGGTGCCCTGCGCGTCACCGACACCGGCATCCGCGAGGCCACCATCGTGGGGCAGGGCATAGGCATGGCCCTGCGCGGGCTGCGGCCCATCGCCGAGATACAATACTTCGACTACCTCCTTTATGCCCTGCAGACCATCAGCGACGACCTGGCCACGACGGCCTACCGCACCCGCGGCACCATGATCGCGCCCCTGATCATACGCACGCGGGGCCACCGCCTCGAGGGCATCTGGCATTCGGGATCGCCCCTGAGCATGGTCATCAACTCCATACGGGGCGTGTATGTCTGCGTGCCGCGCGACATGACACGCGCCGCCGGCTTCTACAACACCCTCCTGGCCGGTGAGGACCCTGCCCTCGTCATAGAGCCGCTCAACGGTTACCGTATACGTGAGAAGATGCCGGAGAATGTCGGGGAATACCGCATCCCCCTCGGCCGGCCCGAGATCCTCCGCGAAGGGCACGACATCACCCTTGTCACCTACGGCTCCTGCGTAAGGATCGCACAGGAAGCGGCCGGCCGTCTGCAGGACTTCGACATCTCTGTCGAGCTGATAGATGTGCAGACCCTCATACCTTTCGACCTGGAGGGCGTCATCCTGCAGTCGGTGAAGAAGACCAACAGGGTTCTCTTCTTCGACGAGGACGTTCCCGGTGGTGCTACGGCTTACATGATGCAGAAGGTGCTGGAGGAACAAGAGGCCTGGCAGTGGCTCGACGGCGAGCCCCGCACCCTTACGGCACAGGAACACCGCCCCGCCTATGCCACCGACGGCGACTATTTCTCCAATCCTAACGCCGAAGATGTGTTCGATACCGTCTATGAGATGATGCATGAGGCCAACCCCGCAAAATATCCCGGCCTGTTCTAAATAGCAGAAAGTTACTATATTTGGTTTCTAAGAATGAAGATAGTAATAAACATAAAACTTTATTTTTTCTGAACACCCCGGTCGGGGTCTGCCAAGATCATGTACTCTTTCGGGAGAACTTCGTTATTTCCGATTATCCATTAACTTAAATTCAATGACCGGATGAAGAAAAATGCTATTTCCCCATTTGTTCTGTTGTTAATTGCCGGGCTTGGTGTCTCTTCCTGTAAAAACAAGCAGGAGAAAGAGCCTGTGCCTCCTGAGATCAAAGTGGTAAAAGTGGAGCAAAGGGACGCTCATGTGTATGAAGAGTTTGTCGGACAGGTATATGGGAAATACGATATTCCCATCAGGGCCCGGGTGAGCGGTTTCCTTGAAGGGATCTATTTTAAAGAGGGACTCAGGGTCAGGAAGGGACAGTTGTTGTACACGATCGATCCCCAGCCTTTTGAAGCCCAGGTGGCTGAAAAATTAAGTCGTGTAGTGGAGGCCAAGATCCAGTTGGTGAAAGCGAAGAGTGATCTGGACAGGATCGAACCGCTGGCCGAGATCAATGCCGTCAGTAAAAGTGACCTGGATGCAGCCAGGGCACGTTATGAAGCGGCAAGATCACAGGTGGATGCTGCCAATGCTTCGCTGCGGCTGTCAAAGATCAATCTGAGTTACACCCGGATAAGATCTCCTATCGATGGCCTCATCGGGAAAACCAATGCCAAGGTGGGTGAGTTCGTCGGTCAAAACCCCAATCCTGTCATTCTGAATACCGTTTCACAGATCGATACGGTATATGTTGAATTCTTCCTCCCGGAAAAAGAGTATCTTTCGCTGGCAAGGAATTATATTTCAGACCGGGAGAAGGCAGATAGTGCAAGAAAATCCTATAATAACCTGGAACTGATCCTTTCCGATGGCAGTATATTCCGGCACAAAGGGTTCGTTCGGTTTATCAACAGAAATTTTGATCCGTCCACCGGGTCGATGCTTATTCAGGCTGCTTTTCCCAATCCGGAAAAAATATTGAGGCCGGGACTTTTTGCCCGTGTCAGGGTGGAAAGCGTACTGAAAAATGCACTCGTGGTACCCTTGCGTTGTATCCTGGAGGTGCAGGGGAAATATTTTGTTTATACGGTTGATCAGCAGGGTGTGGTTCACCAGAAGAGTGTGGAAGCAGGTCCTTTGCAGGGAGATATGCAGGTGATCAAAAGCGGTGTTACGCCGGATGACCGGCTGGTGCTCGAAGGGATCCAGATCGTCCGCTCGGGGATGAAAGTTAAGCCGGTACTCACAGAATTCAGGTCGCAAAGCAAGGAAAATTAATACGACATGGAAAAAGGGAACTTTTTTGTAAACCGCCCTATCGTGGCTATGGTTATAGCCATCGTCATCGTGATCGTCGGGGTACTTGCTATGTTGAACCTGCCTATGGAGCAATACCCCAATATCACGCCGCCTATGGTACAGGTCTCTTCCGTATATACGGGGGCCAGCGCCCTGGATGTGGAAGAATCGGTATCCACCCCCCTGGAACAACAGATCAATGGCGTGGAAAACATGATCTACATGAAATCGATCAATACCAATGATGGCAAGAGCACCATCGAGGTGTCTTTTGCTGTGGGTACCGATCCCGATATGAATACGGTATTTACCCAGAACAGGGTCTCTTCTGCCACGCCTAAGCTGCCGGAAGAGGTGAAACGCCTGGGGGTGACCACCCAAAAAACGATGAGCAGTTTTGTATTGGCCATTGCTATCTATTCCCCCGACGACCGGTACGATCAGGAGTTTTTAAGTAATTATGCACTGATCAATATTAAAGATATCCTGGCGCGGATCCGGGGGATCGGACGGGTGGATGTCCTGGGGGCCGGAGATTATTCGATGCGTATTTGGATCAGGCCCGACCGGTTGGCACAGCTGGGAGTGACGATCCCCGAAGTGATCAATGCCATACGGGAGCAGAACGTGATCGTTCCGGGCGGTAAGTTCGGAGCTGAACCTGCTCCGCCCGGTACCGATGTCACATATACCGTGAAACTGCCGTCACGGCTGGTAACACCTGAGCAATTCGGTAATGTGGTCATCCGTACCAACCCGGACGGATCCCAGGTGAAAGTGAAAGATGTGGCCGAGACCGAGCTGGGTGTTGAGTCGTATGTGGTGAGAAGTAAACTGGGGGATCATGACTGTGCCATCCTTACCATTTACCAGGCACCCGGCACCAATGCTGTTGAGTTGGGAGATAAAGTCATGGGAACCATGGAAGAGGTTGCCCGTTCTTTTCCGGAGGGTCTCGAATACAAGGTGTCGCTGAATGCTGTTAAGCCCATCACAGCGGGGATCAAAGAGATCGTGATCACGCTCTTTATCGCGCTGCTACTGGTGGTCCTGGTGGTTTTTCTGTTTATACAGGATTGGCGGGCTACCCTGATCCCTGTTATTGCTATCCCCGTATCGCTGGTAGGGGCATTTATGCTTTTCCCTTTACTGGGATTTTCTATCAATGTGCTTTCCTTGCTGGGGCTGGTGCTGGCCATTGGTATCGTGGTGGATGATGCTATCGTGGTGGTGGAAGCCGTGCAGACACACATCTCTGAAGGAATGTCGGCCAAAGAAGCTACGGTAAAAGCCATGAAAGAAGTTACGGCACCCGTGATCGCCACCACGCTCGTGCTGGTGGCAGTGTTTATTCCTGTGGCATCCATGGGAGGTATCACCGGCAGGTTGTATCAACAGTTTGCCATCACCATTGCCGTATCCGTACTTTTTTCTTCCCTCAATGCATTGTCTCTCAGCCCGGCACTCTCTTCCCTGTTGTTGAAAAAACCACAAAAGCCCGGCGGAATTCTGGGGAAATTCTTCGGGGGATTCAATACTGTTTTTGATAAAAGTGCTAAGAAGTATCTCGGATTTACACGCGTTGTGACGGGAAAAACAGGAAAAGGCCTGATGGTCATTGTGTTGATCTCCGCTCTCATCCTGGTGATCGGGAAATTCCTCCCCGGAGGTTTTATCCCTGAAGAAGACCAGGGATATTTGTATATCAATGTGCAGTTGCCTAATGCGGCTTCTTTGCAACGAACCAGTACGGTGGTGGAAAAGGTCAGGGAGATAGTATCGCGTTATGACGGAGTGGATCTTGTGACTTCTGCCGCCGGTTTTAATATGCTCTCGGGAGGGATGTCCACCAATGCCGCTGTGGTGTTCCTGACTTTAAAAGACTGGGATGAACGCAAGATGACTGCACAACAACTGGCGCAGACGATGAATGCGGAATTTAAAACGGAAATAAAAAATGCGATCGTCTTTGCTTTTGGTCCTCCCGCCATACCCGGCCTGGGTAGCGGTTCCGGCTTTACGATGATGATACAGGACAAAGGAGGGAACACACCGGAATATCTGGATTCCATCACCCGGAAGTTTATTGCGGCTGCAGCTACAAGGCCGGAAATAGGCAATATCTTTACCTCATATCAGGGCAAAGTGCCGCAGATCTACCTGGATATCAATAAGGATCTGGCCCTGAAAGCGGGAGTTGATCTGAACGACCTGTACAATACGATCAGTACCTATCTGGGCGGAGCCTATGTAAATGACTTCACACGGTTCGGGCGGTTGTACAAGGCTTATGTGATGGCAAAGCCGGAATTCCGTCAGACACCCAAACAGTTGAATCTGTTCTTTGTGAAAAACAAAGAAGGGGAGAACGTTCCTCTTTCGGCCCTGGTGAAAGTTCGTCATGTTTCCGGTCCCGAATACACCAACCGGTTCAACCTGTATCGTTCCGTTGAACTTTCGGGAGCTCCGGCCAAAGGATATTCTTCCTCCCAGGCACTGGATGCTCTGGAAGAGGTTGCCGGGAATGTTCTGCCTCATGATATGGGATACGCCTGGGCCAACATGTCATACCAGGAAAGAGAGTCGGCCGGCAGTGGCAATGTGGTATTTCTTTTTGCGCTTGTTTTCGTCTTCCTGATCCTGGCAGCCCAGTATGAAAGTTGGTCATTACCTTTCAGTATCCTGCTGGGAACGCCTTTTGCCATTTTCGGTGCCATGTTGTTCCTTTTCATTGCCAGGTTTTTCAGCGGGACCTTTGTGAACAATGTCTTTGCGCAGATCTCTTTTGTCATGCTGATCGCTATGGCAGCTAAAAATGCGATCCTGATCGTTGAGTTTGCCAAGATGAAATTTGATGAAGGCCTGTCCTTGTTTGATGCGGCGATAGAGGCAGCCCGTCTGCGTTTCAGGCCGATCCTGATGACCGCTTTCTCTTTTATTTTTGGTGTTTTTCCGCTGGTGGTGGCTTCAGGTGCCGGTGCCGAAGCAAGAAAGGTCATGGGAATGGCCCTCCTCGGCGGAATGACCATTGCAACGTTCCTCGGGGTATTTATGTATCCGATGTTGTTTGTGTTCATTGGCAAAATTGCCGGGTATGAAAAAAAGAGAGAAAAAAAACTAAAAATGAATAACATTCCGGAAAAATGAAAAATATATTCGTTTTTGCCTTGTTCATAGTTGCCGGCCTGTATGGTTGCATGGTCGGTCCGGATTTCCAAAAGACCGTGGTTCCTTCTCCCGCGCGGTACCATTACGACAGTATGGCTGTCGATACGGTGCTCAACCTGAGATGGTGGGAGCTTTTTAATGATACGGTGCTGAACCGGCTGATCGATACGGCTCTGGTAAGAAACCAGGATGTACTTATCGCTGCCTCCAGGGTGCAGGAAGCTATGGCCGTGGTGGGATCTGCCAAAGCTGATATGTATCCTGTTTTCGGATATTCTGCTGACGGATCACGGACCAAAGCTTCCATTGCGGGCAGTGAGCCTACCACTTTTAACGGTTTTTCCGCACTGGGAAATGTCTCCTGGGAAATTGATTTCTGGGGGAAATACCGGCGGGCTACGGAAAGTGCCAGAGCCAGCCTCCTGGCCAGTGAGTATGGAAAGCGGTCGGTAATGATCAGTTTGATCACTGCCGTTGCCCGGAATTATTTTTTACTGCTTGATTACAGAGAAAAATTGAAAATATCACGGCATACGCTACAAACCCGCCAACAGGGTCTGGAGATCATGCGGGCTAAATATTTGCACGGTACCGTGCCCGAGCTGGATCTGAACCAGGCGGAGGTGCAAGAGGCTATTGCCGCATCGGCAGTGCCGCTGTACGAAAGACAGGTGGCCAAAACAGAACATGCTCTGCAGATACTTCTGGGACAGTACCCGGGTCCGCTTAACGATGTAAGCGGCCTGTTGCAAATACAACCCCCTGATTCCATCCCTGTCGGAATACCTTCCTTACTTCTGGAAAGACGTCCGGATATTCTCCGGGCAGAACAACAGGTGGCTGCTCAGAATGCCATGATCGGTGTGGCTCAGGCCATGCGTTTTCCTTCCATCAGCCTTACGGCTTCCTTCGGCCTGGCCAGTGGAGAACTGACATCTTTCCTTTCAGCAGGCTCGTTGGCCTGGTCGTACGGCGGAGGACTGGTGGGCCCCCTTCTCAATTTTGGAAAGAATAAAAGAAGAGTGGAGATAGAACGCCAGAGAACGGAACAGGTCCGCTATAATTATGAGAAGACCGTCCTGAATGCTTTTAAAGAGGTGGAAGATGCTTTGGTAGAGATACAAACATACCGGAGAGAACTTTCAACACGCCAGCGCCAACTGAAAGCCGCCATGAATGCCGCCCGCCTGTCACATGAAAGATACAACGGAGGTGTTACCAGCTATCTGGAGGTGTTGGACTCCGAACGTTCTCTCTTTGAAACACAACTGGTCGTGGCCGAAACTTACCAAAAAGAACTGAATGCTTATGTTAAGCTTTATAAGGCCTTGGGCGGTGGCTGGATATCTCCCTCCGAAGAACAGGCATCACAACAACCTGCCAGATAGTGTCGTACAGATAGAACCCCAAAGTGTAAACTTCAGGACTTTGAACTTTGAACTTTGAACTTTGAACTTTGAACTGTGAACTGAGAACTTTGAACTGAGAACTGTGAACTGAGAACTGAGAACTGTGAACTCTGAACCGAGAACTCTGAACTATTTAACTTCTATCTCTTTCTCCTCTGCTATCTCTCCCGGCTTGAATCTCCGGATCTTATAGTTGAGTGCTGCGATCACGATGCTCATGACGGGACTGATGAGGTTGAAGAAGGCGAAAGGCAGGTAGGTGACCGTAGGCACGCCCAGTACGGTGGACTGTGTGGCACCGCCGGTGTTCCAGGGGATGAGCACTGAGGTGACGGTGCCGGCGTCTTCAAGGGTGCGGCTCAGCAGCTCGGGTTTGTAGCCGCGCCGGCGGTAGGTCCTGGCGAACATGCGCCCCGGCACTACGATGGAGATATACTGGTCGGAGGCGGTGATATTGAAAAAGATACAGGTAAACACGGTGGAAGCCACCAGTGAGGTGGTGCCTCTGACGAACCAGAGGATGCTTTTGGAGATACGTATCAGGAACTGTCCCGATTCCATCATGCCGCCGAAGACCATGGCCGAGAGGATGAGCCAGATGGTATTGAGCATGCCGGCCATGCCGCGGGTGGCCAGCAGCTTGGTGACGATGGGGCTGGAGGTAGGGATATCCACCGGGCCGAACATGGCTTTCATGCTGGCGATCCAGGCGATCTTGGCGAAGCTGCCTCCGCTGTCGGCCACCTGGCGGACAGCCTGGGGCTGGAAGATCAGGGCAAAGACCACGCCCAGCAGCACCCCCGTGAGCAGCGCCGGCACGGCAGGCACCTTGCGGATGATGATGTAGATCAGCAGCACAGGCACGATCAGCAGCCAGGCAGAGAGATGGAAGGTCTCCCGCAGCGCCTGCATCACCTCCTGCACATCCGCGTGGTTCACGGGATAGTGCAGTGTGAAGCCGATGACCAGGAAAGCGATCATCGCCAGCAGGATGGAAGGCCATGTGGTGATGGTCATGTAGCGTATGTGGGTGAACAGGTCGGTGCCGGCCATGGCAGGTGCCAGGTTGGTGGTGTCGGAGAGGGGGGACATCTTGTCGCCGAAGTAAGCTCCTGAGATGATCGCCCCGGCCACCAGCCCGTCGTGGATGCCCAGGGTGCGGCCTATACCCATCAGGGCAATGCCGATGGTGGCGATGGTCGACCAGGAGCTGCCCGTGGCCAGCGACACCAGGGCTGAGATAGTGATGGCGGCAAAGAGGAAGATCTTCGGGTTGAGGATCTCCAGACCGTAGTAGATCAGCAATGGCACCACGCCGCTGAGCATCCAGGTGCCGGCCAACGCTCCTATCAGAAAAAGGATCAGGATGGCAGGCATGGCCGAGCTGATGCTGCGGACGATGGAGGTCTCCATCTCTTTCCAGCGTACCCCCGTTCGGTAAGCTACCAGCCCTGCGATGGCAGCGGCCAGGATCAGGGCCATCTGGTTGGAGCCGGCCAGCGTATCTTTAAAAAAACGAACATTGAGATACAGGAAAAGGATCAGAAAAAGCAGTGGCAGGGAAGCCTGTAACAGCGTGGGATCTTTCCTGGCAGGGGTGGCTTCAGTCATCAGAAGGTGGATTATTTCCGTTTACCGGTGGAAAAAGAAATGAAAGACCCGGCGCAGGAATGGCGGTTTTTTCCCTTCTTCCTCATAATATCCTTCACCGTAACCGTAAGCAGTGCCATAGCCGTAATGGTAACCGTAGCCGTAGCCATAACCGTACCCGTAGCCGTAACTGTAGCCATAGTAACTGGATAGTTTGATATCATTGACCAGGATCGCCAGTTTTTTCAGCTCCTGTTTTTCATAAAGCTCGTCGATGAACGAGAGCACGTTCTTATTGGAGTAATTCTGCCGTATGAGGTAAAGGATCACATCTACATGGGGGGCCAGGACGAGACCGTCGGTGACGATACCCACCGGCGGAGTGTCGAGGATGACATAGTCGAACTCTTTGCGTGCCCGTGCGAAGAACTCTTTCACCAGGTGTGTCTCCAGCAGCTCTGACGGGTTGGGAGGGGTCTGGCCTGCCGGCGAGACGAAAAGATTATCATACTGCGAAGGCAGCACCACCTCTTCATAGCTGCTCTGACCGGCCAGGTATGAGCTGAGACCCGGTTCGTTGTTTACCTCGAAGTCTCGGTGTATGCGCGGTTTACGCAGGTCAAAGCTGACAAGCAGCGTCTTCTTGCCCGACATGGCCGTGATCACCGCCAGGTTCTCGGCAGCAAAGGTCTTGCCTTCACCACTCACCGTCGACGTGATCATGATCACCTTCTCTCCAGCCTCTCGCAGTTTATACTGCAGGTTGGTACGTATGGCCCGGAAAGACTCTGCCAGGGCCGACTTGGGATGCTCCGCTACGGGGATATTCTCATCGAGGGTGTTGTGCCCGATGGTGCCCAGGACGGGTACCTTCGTTTTGTTCTCGATGTCCTGCTTGTCCACGATCTTGTTGTTGAAATACTCCAGCAACAGAAGGATGACCAGCGGGATCAGGAAGCCCAGTACCAGGGCGATCATATAGTTGAGGCTGGTCTTGGGAGAGACCTTGGTGGCGTTCTCGGGCCGGGCAATATCAAGGATCTTGTTATCGGCCACATTGGAGGCTTTGGCGATACCGGCTTCTGCTCTTTTCTGGAGGAGATAGGTGTAGATCTCATTGTTGATATTGTACACCCGCTGGATGGCCAGCAACTCACGCTCCTTGACCGGCAGCTTTTTGATCCGCTCCGTCAGGGAGCCGATCATATCGTCGATCTCTTTGATATTCATCTCGGTCGAATGGATCAGGTTACGCACATTCTCCAGTAACATGCGGGTAATATCTTCGATCTTCTGGTTCACTGAGGTGATGGCCAGGGAGTTGGGCTGCGTGCTCAACTGGAAGGAGGTCTTCTGGTTGTACAACTCTATCAGCTGCTGGATGAGCGAGAGCAGCACGGGATCGTTGATGCCGGCGACCGACGGAGCCACCATGTCGTTGACATTGGCACTGGCCGAGAGGTATTTCAGCAGATACTGGTAGTAATTCTTCTGTATCTCCAGCATCGCTTTGTTGGTCTGGTAGGAGCTGATCTTCTCGTAAATGCTCATGCCCTCTTTGCTGAGGTCCATGACCTCATTGCGTATCCTGAAATCCTCCAAGCGTGTTTCGGCCCGCTTGAGGGAGTCGACGATGTTGCCCAGTTGCTCGTCGATAAACTTGATGGTATTGACGGCGATGCGGTTCTTCTCTTCCAGCCCCGACCGTATGTACACTTCACCGAGCTTGTTGAGGTAATCACACTCCTGCTCGGCCACCGGCCCCTGCAAGGTGAGGATGAGGATGGATCCTTTCTTGTCGTTGACGGTGATGTTCAACTTCCCCTTGTAACTGTTGGTAAGGGCATTGAGGTCGTTGATAACAAAGTAGTATTTGTTGGACATCTGTTCCTCCGGATCATAATGTTCCGGATCGCGGAGGAAGATGCGGAAAGAGAAGAACTCATTGGTGAAAAGATCCCCGAAGCGCAGGACAGTGTCGACGTTCATCTCTTCGTCGATGTGCAGGCGGTATTTTTGTTTGTCGAGGATAAAGACATCGGCACGATGCCCGCGTGTCTGGGCATGGGTAGTGTCGAGTTCTACCACAAAAGGTGAGCGTTTGTACAACTGCGACTCTTTGATGCCGCGCCGGCCGACGAGCACGTAGGTGATCTCGAAATCCTTCAGCTCACTGAGTGCTTTATGGGCCAGCGTATAGGACTGCAGGATCCCCATTTCGTTATAGATGTTCTTCTTACTACGGAAAATATCCATCCCCTCTATAACGTTCTCATACCCGCTTAGCTGGCCTTTGCCGGCCTTGGTGTCATCACGTACGATGATCGTGGAGGTGACACTGTACTGCGGTGTGGCATAACGATTGACCATGTATGCACCCACCAGGGCAATGAAAACAGCGATGGCAAACCAGTACCAGTGGTACAATATCTTGAACAGGAACTTCCTGAGATCAATGCTTTCTTCCTGAATGAATGGATATTCTGAAGGATTCTCCATTTGTGCTTTTTCCTGTATTATTTGATGAATGAAAGAACGAGGATCAGTGTCGAGATACTGGTAAGGATCAGACTGAGTACGGGGATGTTGAGACGGAAGGGTTTGCTTTTTAACGGTTTTACGTAAACGATATCATTGGGCAGCAGATAAAAAGCATCCGACGACAGGAAATTGGAACGGGTCAGGTCAAGCTTGTAGGTGATGGTCTTGTTATCCTTCGTGGGGCGCAGCACCAACACCTTCTTCCGGTTGCCGTACTCGTTGATGTCGCCGGCACGTGAGAGAGCTTCCAGTACCGTGAGCTGGTCATTGAAATTGGTGTACATGCCGGGACGCGATACCTCTCCCAGCACGGAATATTTGAAGCTCAGCAGTTTTACGGTAGCCGAAGCATCGCGCAATATACGGTTGGTCTGGTCCTTGATGGCACGTGTGGCCTCCTCGATGGTCAGCCCTTCCACCCGGATGGTGCCGAGGAGCGGGATATCCACATAACCGGTATCGTTGACCGAATATCCGTAGATGTACAGGCTCTGGTCATTGTTGAACATATTGACCTGGTTCTGCGAGAAATTGGGATTGTATATTTCATTTACGCGGGGATCGAGGCTGCTGATCTTAACATACAGGATGTCCCCGACCCGTATTCTGTAATCCGGGCTTTCCTGCCGCGGGAAGACCGGGCTGGAAATGGTGTCAATATCCTGTAGATAAGTGAGTTGCTTCTGCGTGGTGCATGAGGAAAAGATCAGCAATAAAAGAACGATCCCCCCGCCAAGATACTTTATCATATGATCTTTCAGTTTTATAGTTCGCAAACTTAATCATAATTTTATTTCTTCCCAAGGAAAACCATGGGGTTTTGGTGGATGGAAACAGACCTTTTATCATAGGAGGATAAGAAAGAATTCATTATTTTTGTTATAAGAGAAAAAAAGAAGAGTGTGGTATTATGGATCTGGGATTTGATTTTTTTTCGGTAGAGCGAAAGGATACGGTCCCGGCACGTGGAAAGGTGCTCATATCGGAGCCTTTCCTGCCGGATGAATATTTCAAGCGGTCGATCGTCTTCCTGACGGAATATGGTGACAAGGGCGCGCTGGGCTTTGTTCTGAACAAGCCTGTGAAGATGAAGATCGATCAGCTGATAAAGGATTTTCCGGAGGCTGATATCCCGGTATCGGTGGGAGGCCCTGTGGCCACCGATACCCTCCACTATATACATACGTTGGGCGATCTTATCCCCGAAAGCAAGCATGTGATCGGCGAGGTGTTCTGGGGCGGTGATTTTGAAACCCTCAAGGCTCTCGTCAAAGAGGGTGTGGCCGGCGCCGATAAGGTCCGTTTTTTTATCGGTTATTCCGGTTGGGATGCAGGACAGCTCGAACGGGAACTGTCGGAGAATTCCTGGGTGATCACCCGTATCGACACCCGCGAGATCATGAGTGCCCATACGCCTGAGGCCTGGAAGAAGATCCTGAAGAGCATGGGCAGGAAATACAAAATGTGGGCCGGTTTTCCCGAAAACCCGGGTATGAACTGATCATTATCCTCCCAGGCCTATCTGGCTGAGGAAGATCTGTATGAGCGGCGGATGGATCAGCAGCGGGTAGATAAATCCGAAAACAGCACCGTAGAAATGTGCGTCATGGTTGACGTGCTGCTCGCTCTTGCGGCTCATATATTGTGAATAGATCAGGTAAAGAACCCCGAAAAGAATGGCCGGGACCGGTATGAAATAAAAAAAGATCAGATTCTTCGGTTGGAAAAAGATGGTGATGAAAATAACGGAAGAGACCGCTCCCGAAGCACCTACCGAATTATACCAGGGATGATCCCTGTGCTTGATGACCGAAGGGATGGCCGAGACCAGGATCCCCCCGAAATAAAGGACCAGATAGTTGAGCTGCGGATGGCGTATGTAACCGTAGGAGGCCAGCTGGGCAAAAGCTTTCTCGGTGAAGATACCGAAAGAGTAGAGAACGAACATGTTCACCAGCAGATGGATCCAGTCGGCGTGGATGAACCCGTGGGTCACGATGCGCCAGTACTCTTTGCGATGGACAAGCTGGTAGGGGTTGAGCAGGAGCTTGCGGAACCAGGTGCCGTTGTTGAAGGCATAAATGGAAACAATGGAGGTGATGATGATGATGGCGAGGGTCATGGCCGGAGGGTTAATGGAGGATGTAATAGATCAGTTCTTTCTGCAGATCGCAATCGCCGGAAGAAACATTCCCGATCCCTCTGGCACGGGCATTGGTCTTGCGAAGGGCTGAGATGATCGCAGCCAGACGGGCTGTGGAAAAACGGCGGGCCGCCTTTTCATAATCTTTCAGAAAATACTCACGTACCTTCAGGGTGGCAGCGATCTTGTTGCGGGGCAGCTGTCGCAGCTGATGGAAAAGAAGGACCTTGACAAAAAACTGATACAACACGGCCAGGGTCACCGTCAGAGGATGTGTCCTGGGGTTTTTGCAGAAATGAAAGATGATCTGGTTGGCCTTCTGTACATCGCCGGCAATGAGGGCATTCTGCAGTTCAAAGATGTTGTAATCCTTGCTGTATCCTATGTATTTCTCAATGTGCTCAGGGGTGATCTTCTTACTGCCCGCCGGCATGGAAATGAGCAACTTCTCCAGCTCATTGACGAGGTTGGAGATGCTGTTGCCCACATGCTCGGTGAGCAGCATGGCCGCCTTCATGTCGATGCTCATCCCCTTTCCGGAAACATACTCCGTGATCCATTCCGGCATCTTGTACTCCCTGATCTTCTGCGTTACCAGGAAAATGCTCTTCTTTCCGCTTTTCAGGGCTTTGGAGAGCCTGGACCTTTTGTCAAATTTCTTGTGTTTATAGGCGAAGACCAGGAGGGTGGTGGGGTTGGGGTGGCTCAGGTAATTCAGCAGGGCGTCCTTGCTCTCATCCTCGGAAGTCTTGAGGTCCAGCTCCTGTGCTTCCCGGACGATGACCACCTGGCGCTCGGCCATCATGGGGTGCCGCAGAGCCGCCTCCAGGATCGTCTTAAGATCCGAGTCCTTGCCGTAGAAGACGAGCTGGTTGAATGCTTTCATCTCTTCCGGCAGAGCTGTTTTCTCGATGAGGTCGGTGATCTGATCGATAAAATACGGTTCTTCGCCCGTCAGAAAATAAACCGGATAAAATTCTCCTTTGTTTATATCCGAGATGATCTGGTCTACACTCTTTTCCATAACGGCAAGAGAGATTAGAAGCGCAGGTGTTTAACGGATACCCCCTGGTTCTTGATGTCCAGCAGGGCGTCAAATCCTATCTTCAGATGGTCTTCGGTGAAGCGGTCGTTGACCAGCCGGTCCGATTCGCGTGTTTTGATCCCGGTGGAGATCATGGGCTGGTCGGATACCAGCAGCAGAGCTCCCGAGGGGATATCGTTGGCAAAGCCTACGGTGAAGATCGTGGCGGTCTCCATATCGATGGCCATGGCACGTGTCTTGACCAGGTACTTTTTAAAACGGTCATCATACTCCCACACCCTGCGGTTGGTGGTGAAAACGGTGCCTGTCCAGTAGTCTCTGCCATGATCGGTGATCGAGTTGGATACGGCACGCTGCAGGCTGAAAGCAGGGAGGGCCGGCACTTCGGGAGGCAGGTAGTCGTTGGAGGTCCCTTCACTGCGTATGGCCGCGATCGGCAGGATAAGATCTCCCAGCTTGTTCTTTTTCTTCAGTCCGCCGCATTTGCCCAGGAAAAGAACGGCCTTGGGCGAGATAGCGGTCAGCAGGTCCATGATGGTGGCGGCATTCGGGCTGCCCATGCCGAAATCGATGATCGTGATACCGTTATAGGTGGCGGTGGGCATGTTGGCATCCTTGCCGGCCACAGGCACCCCATACCAGCGGGAGAACATATCCACATACGAAAAAAAATTCGTGAGCAGGACATACTCTCCGAAATTCCCAAGGTCATTGCCCGTATAACGGGGTAACCAGTCTCTGACGATCTCATCTTTGGTTTTCATGGCTCTCCTTTCCTGATCAGCTGCCCGTGAGGTGCGCTCTTTTTTTTAACTTTGCTAAAATACGAAAAAAAACGAAGGAGGATGAAGAAGCTCAACCTGCCCCCGTATCCTGTTGGCATAAAGATCATTGACGGCAGGGAATATCTGTTCGATCCCGTGAGGAAGAAAGATGTACGGCATACCCCCGAGGAGTGGGTGCGACAAAACTTTATCCGTTATCTCCATGAAGAAAAAGAGTATCCTCTCTCGTTGATGCAGGTGGAGAAAGAGTTTTCCTGGAACGGCATCTCCTGGCGCAGTGACATCCTTATCTTTTCTCCGGCGATCGTGCCGCGGATGATCGTGGAATGCAAAGCCCCTGAGGTGAAGCTTACCGATACCGTGTTTGAGCAGATCGCCCGCTATAATATGAAGTACCGTGTGCCCTATCTGCTGGTAACCAACGGGCTGACCCACTATTGTTGCGAACTGGACCATCAGCGGCAGCGGTACCGCTTCCTGCAGGAGATCCCTGATTATTCCCTGCTTGCCCAGGATGAGGACAAAAGCTGAAAAAAGAGCTCATCCACCCATTTCCCTCCTGTTTTGATCCATTCTTTTTTTCTGCCGGTCTCCACGAACCCACGCGAACGGAACAGGCGCATGCTGGGTTCATTGCCGTCGGTGATATTACAATAGACCTGGTGAAGCTGTAGGGTGGTAAAACAGTATTCCAGCAGGATGTCCAGGGCTTTGCCGGCATATCCTTTTTGCCGGTGTTGTTCTTCTTTGATGAGGATGCCAACGCCGGCACGCAGGTGTAGCGGGTCGTACTGGAAAAGATCGATGGTGCCGATGGTCTGTACCGGTGTACCGTCCTGCTGAAGATCGATCATGAAACGCGCCTGCTTCAGTTCGAAGATATCAAGATGGGCTCTATCGAGATATTGCCGGAGCACATGCCGTGAGAAAGGCGTGATCGTATTGCTCACCGGCCAGATGGCAGGGTCATTTTCCCAGGCGTAAAGAACATCCAGGTCTTCCGGCTCGGGGGCCCGCAAGATGATCTCTTTTTTTTTCATACCCATGGAGGGAGAGGTTATTCCTGAGGTTTGTCTTCGGAATCGCTGTAAACTTTCTTTACAAAAACGTCCGGATAACCTTTGCGGAGGATCTCCAAACGGGCTTTCCTGGCCTCTGCCAGTGTCTTGAACTGACCGTAGGTATAACGGTAGAAAGCATCTTTCCCGTGCAGAATAACGATCCGGCCGTCTATGTTCCTGAAGTAAGAGACATCCACAGGGTTGAGAAGCGCCATGACCTGAACGGTATAATAAAGCACTTTCCGTCCGGTAGTATCTACGTAGTCCGGGTTTCGGACCATCACATTGGTGATGATCTGCAGGGAGTCGGTGGACAGCACGGAAGAGACGGGTACAGGCGCCTGGATGACAGGAGCTACCCAAGAGGTGTCTTTTTTCATTGGGAGGTCGATAAGGAACTCGCGGGAAACAGCATCCAGTTCTATCACGACAGGCTCGTTTTTCGGATAAACTTCCTCCCCGCTGGCAGCAAGCAGGTACCGGCCGGGATGTGCCCTGAAGAAATACC
>JALVJE010000012.1 GCA_027028505.1 Bacteroidales bacterium | reverse complement strand
ACAGACCCCACCTCTTACGTGGATGGCGCTTTGCAGCAACTGGCCAAGCATGAGTTGCGGCATGTGGTGCAGATGGAAAAGCTGAACCAGGGTTTCACGAAGGTGCTCTCTTATTTTGCCGGGGATCTGGCCGCCGGAGGGATCGTGGTCATGCTCCCCCCGTGGTATATGGAAGGGGATGCCGTGGCCAGTGAAACGGCGTTATCGCACAGCGGCCGCGGCCGGGTGCCATCGTTCGAGAAGGCCTTGCGGGCCATGGCGGTGGAAAAAGGCGGCGTGATGAACTACAATGAAGCGGTTATGGGCTCCTTTAAAAAATTTGTACCGGATAAATACCATTACGGATATCAGGTCGTTGCTTATTCCCGGACGAAATACGGAGCAGGGCTCTGGGACAAAGGGCTGGATGCCGTGGCACGAAAACCCTGGCAATTCAATCCGCTTAACATCTCGCTGAAGAAACAGACCGGCCTCACCAAAAAAAGACTTTACGATACCACTTTCAGTCATCTCCGGAAGGCTTGGGTAGAAAAAGACCGGGAGCATGGACCGTCCTCTTTCAAGAAGATCAATACCCGGCGAAAAAGGGTCTATACCAGCTACCGGTTCCCCCGGTATCTCAACGACTCTGTGATCCTGGTCGAGAAGTCCGGCCTGGACCAGATCAGGGAGTTCGTTTTGTTGGATACACTGGGCCGGGAGACCCTGGTACATGTGCCGGGATATTATCAGCCGGTACGTCTTTCCGTGGCACAGGGAAAGATCGTCTGGGCAGAGACCATTTATGACCCGCGGTGGACGAACCGGAGCTGGTCGGATATCAAGATCTATGATATCCAAAAGGAGAAAGAGTACCGTTTTACCCGAAGGGAACGGTATTTCTCTCCCGATATCTCACCGGACGGCCATAAGATCGTGGCAGTCCGGGTGACAACGGAGAACAGGCATTATCTGGAGGTGCTGGACACCCGCAACGGGCAGGTGCTGCACTCCTGGTACCGGGGCGATACGACCCGTTTTTTCATGCCCACCTGGCGGGACAACGGGCGGATCCTGGTGATCGTGATGAATGACCAGGGGAAAGGCATAGAAGAGGTGAATACCAGGACGGGCCGGTGGAAACAATGGCTGCCACCCTCCCGGGAGGACATCCAGTCGGTAGCCTGGAGCGGGAAGTATCTGCTTTATCATTCAACTTACGGGGGTGTGGATAATATTTTTGCCAGGGACTCGCTGACGGGAGATGTCTTCCGTGTTACGGATTCCCGCTTCGGGGCTACGGATGTGACCGTCTCCCCTGACGGGAAAAGGATCGCATTTTCGGATTATACGGCTGATGGTTATGATGCCGGGGAGAAAACCCTGAACCCTGCGCAATGGACGCCGCTCTCCCGGATCGGGGATGTGTCGCTCCATCTGGCCGATTCTCTGGCCCGTCAGGAAAAAGGGGCGTTTGGGAGGAAGGATATACCGCAGACCGGTCATCCCATGCAGCGATATTCCCGTTTTACCCATCTGTTCAAGGTACACAGTTGGCTGCCTTTTTATTTTGATTATGAAAACATCAGCATGGACCAGGTCCCGTTATATCCCGGCCTGGTGTTCTATTCCCAGAATTATCTGAGCACACTGTACGGCTCGCTGGGATATGCCTATATGAACGGAGAGCACAAGCTGATCACCCACCTTACCTTCAGCGGGAGATATCCTGTGCTGGATCTGAATTACAGCATGGGTGGCAGGGCCTATGTTATCAACTCCCCTTCTGCCGAGTTGCCGGACACTTTCCCGCTGAGACAGGAGCTGTCCGGGAGGATTTATCTGCCGCTCAACCTGACGACGAACCGTTTTAACAAGGGCTTTGTGCCTTCGCTGGAGGTACAGTATACCAACAGTTTCACCTGGTCGGATGAGTTGAAAGAATATGAGAAGGACAGGGTGTTTCTAGCTTACCGTATCTATACCTACGCCTTACTGAAGATGGGCCACAGGGACATACGGCCGCGCCTGGGCTATCTGCTGGACATGGATTACCTGCATTCGCCCTGGAACAACTCGGGGTATGGAGAGAAGGCCTAT
>JALVJE010000011.1 GCA_027028505.1 Bacteroidales bacterium | reverse complement strand
CAGGTGTGAGTACCGAGTAACGCCCGCCGATGTCATCGGGGATGATAAAGGAGCGGTACCCCTCCCGGCCGGCCAGGGTGCGCAGGGCTCCTTTGTGTGCGTCGGTGATGGCGATGATGCGTTTCCCGGCCTCTTCACGACCGGCAGTCTCTTCCAGGTGTTTCTTCAGGATGCGGAAGGCCATGGCCGGCTCGGTGGTGGTGCCCGACTTGGAGATCACCACCAGTCCGTACTCTTTTCCTTCCAGCACATCCATCAGCTCGGCGATATAATCTTCGGAGATATTGTTCCCGGCGAAAAAGATCTCCGGGTGCTCCCCCTCCACGGGTTTTTGGGTGAAATTGTGGGCCAGGGCGGAGATCACGGCTTTGGCGCCCAGGTAAGAGCCGCCGATACCTATGACCACGATCGCGTCACACTTCTGCCGCAGGGAGGCAGCCGCCTCCTCCACCTCTTCCAGAAAAGAGTTCTTGATGGAAGAGGCCAGATCGACCCAGCCCAGGAAATCGTTGCCGGGGCCTTTTTTCTGGTGGACCATGACCACTTTGTCCAGGGTTTCATCAGCCATGGCGTCTATTTCCTTTTGTGAAATGAATGGGCTGAGATGATCGAGAGAGAGTGTGAGGCTCATGGGGGAAAAGTTAAAAGTTAAAAGTGCCTAAAGTTAAAAGTTTTATTCCTGTTCTGTGGCCCGGGCGACCCATGCTTTCACCTCTTCCTGGGAGGGGTTTTTCAGTCCCAGCTTATGTTTTTTATTGTAGGAGGTGATGTCGTTGAAGAGTTTGCCGGGTTTGATCTCCCGGAGGCTCTCTACCGTCAGGAAGCCGAGGCCCTGGATGACGGGCACCCACTCTTCGGGGATGCCGAGGTCGAGGAATTTCTCTTTGGGGTCGATGACCGGTTTTTTCTCGGGGCGCATCTGGGGGAAGAAGATCACGTCCTGTATGGAGTGTGCGCCGGTCATGATCATGGTGAGACGGTCGATGCCCACGCCCAGTCCTGCCGTAGGGGGCATGCCCAGCTCGAGGGCCTTGAGGAAGTCTTCGTCGAGCATCATGGCCTCCTCGTCGCCGCGTTTGCCGAGGAGCAGTTGTTGCTCGAAGCGTTCCCTTTGGTCGATGGGATCATTCAGCTCGGAGAAAGAGTTGGCCAGCTCCTTGCCGTTGACGATCACCTCGAAACGTTCCACCAGCCCCGGCTTGGAACGATGCTTCTTCGAGAGGGGGGACATTTCAATGGGATAGTCCATGATGATGGTGGGCTGGATGAGGTTGGGCTCGGTGGTCTCGCCGAAGATCTCGTCGATCAGCTTGCCTTTGCCCATGGAGGGATCGGTCTCCACGCCCAGCTTTTCTGCTGTTTTGCGCAGCTCCTCCTCATCCATCTCCGAGATATCCACGCCGGCATGCTCACGGATGGCGTCGAACATGGTAAGCCGTTTCCAGGGCCTTTTGAAGTCGATCTCCCGGTCGCCGTGTTTCACCTTTGTCGTGCCGTGCAGTTCCACCGCCACCTTCTCGATGAGCTGCTCGAAGAAGTCCATCATCCAGTAGTAATCCTTGTAAGCCACATAAATCTCCATCTGGGTGAACTCAGGGTTGTGAAAACGGTCGAGGCCTTCGTTGCGGAAGTCCTTGGCAAACTCGTATACCCCGTCGAAGCCACCCACGATGATCCTTTTCAGGTACAGCTCATTGGCGATGCGGAGGTACAGGGTCTGGTCGAGACGGTAGTGGTAGGTCTTGAAGGGCCGTGCCGCCGCCCCGCCGTAGATGGGCTGCAGAACGGGGGTCTCCACCTCCAGGTAACCGTGTTCATTGAGAAAAGAGCGCATGGTGTTGACGATCTTCGTACGCTTGATGAAGATGTCCCTCACCTCGGGATTGACGATGAGGTCCAGCGAGCGGTTGCGATAGCGTTGCTCAGGGTCGGTAAAAGCGTCGTACACCCTGCCGTCTTTCTCCTTGACGATGGGCAGGGGCCGCAGCGACTTGGCCAGCAGCTTGAACTCCTTCACATAGACGGTCGTCTCCCCCATTTTCGTTTTGAAGACATGGCCGCGGATACCGATGATATCCCCTATGTCCAGCAGTTTTTTAAAGACCGTGTTGTACATCGTCTTGTCTTCGCCGGGGCATATATCGTCGCGGCGGAAATAGGCCTGTATCCTGCCGTGGCTGTCCTGCAGCTCGATGAAGGAGGCGTTGCCCATGATGCGGCGCGACATGATACGGCCGGCCAGGCTCACATCCTGGAAATTGTTTTTCTCCGGGTCGTACCCGGCCAGTATTTCATCACTCCATGCAGTCACGGGATAGGCCTCCGGAGGGTAAGGATCGATGCCCAGATCACGCAGCTCTTTCAGTGCGTTTCTCCTTATTATTTCCTGCTCAGTGAGTTGTGTGTTTGTCATCCGGAATAAATTTTTGCAAAGATAAAAAAAATGAGGAGGGCTGGTTTATTTCTTGTATTTTTGCATCCTTGATCCGGAAAGTAAGGAACGCATGGAAGAGGGTGACAAAAGGAGGAGGAGATTGCCGGCATGGATGAAGATGGAGATGCCGCACGGGGAGACCTATGCACGGGTGAAGAACATCGTCACGCACCACCATCTCCATACCATCTGCACCAGCGGCAACTGCCCCAACATCGGGGAGTGCTGGAATGCCGGCACGGCCACTTTCATGATCCTCGGAGATATCTGCACCCGCTCCTGCAAGTTCTGCAACGTAGCCACGGGCCGGCCTCTTCCTCCCGATCAGGAGGAGCCGCGGCGTCTGGCCCGTTCCATTCGTCTCATGGGACTGAAACACTGCGTGATCACCTCTGTCGACCGGGATGATCTGCCCGACCTGGGGGCTTCTTTCTGGGCGGAGACCATCCGGGCCGTGAAGGAGGGGAACCCCGGCATCACCATGGAGACACTGATCCCCGATTTTCAGGGACGGGAGGAGTTGCTGCAGCAGGTGATCGATGCCGGGCCGGAGGTGATCTCCCACAATGTGGAGACGGTACGTCGCCTGACGCCACAGGTGCGTAACAAAAATATCTATGACCGCAGTCTGAAGGTAATACGCTACCTCGCCTCCCGGGGGGTGATCGCCAAATCGGGTATCATGCTGGGGCTCGGGGAAACGCGGGAGGAGGTGCTGGAGACCATGGACGATCTGCTGGCGGCCGGATGCCGGGTGATGACCATCGGCCAGTACCTGCAGCCCTCGCCGGCCCACTACCCCGTGAAGGAGTATGTGACACCCGAAATATTCAAAGAATATAAGCAGATCGGTCTGGAAAAAGGCTTTGCCTTTGTGGAGAGCAGCCCCCTGGTGCGATCCTCCTACCATGCCGACCGGCACATACATGCCCTTACCACGGAAAGGACCAGGTCATGAAAGAGGAAGTGATACTGGAGGATATAGACAGGATGCCTTACCGGCAGGCCTGGGACTACCAGGAATCCCTCCTGGAACGTCTGCAGCAGCATAAGCTGGCGGACGATCCCTCCTCACTGCCTTCGTTGCCGGCAGGATACCTGCTTTTTGTGGAGCATCCCCATGTGTACACCCTGGGCAAGAGCGGCGACCGGAACAACCTGCTCATACCCCCGGATCGCCTGGAAGCGGAAAAGATCGAGTTCTACCATACCAACCGCGGGGGCGATATCACCTACCACGGGCCGGGGCAGATCGTGGGATATCCCATCCTCGACCTCGACCGGCTGGGCATCGGGATCAAAAAATATATCTACCTGATCGAGGAGACCATCATACGGGTGGTGGGAGATCACGGACTGCAGGCCGGCAGGCTGGAGAAAGCGACAGGGGTATGGCTGCATCAGGGGGCGGGAGAAAGGCCGGAGAAGATCTGCGCCATAGGGGTGCGGGTGAGCCGCGGCGTGACCATGCACGGCTTTGCCTTCAATGTCAACACTGACCTGCGGTATTTTGATTATATCAACCCCTGCGGGTTCACCGACAAAGGGGTCACCTCCCTCGCAAAAGAGACGGGGCGGCGCCAGGATATGGAAGAGGTGAAACGGCAGGTGGCGGAAAAGTTTTCGGAAGTTTTTGAGGTTCACATAAGCAGGAGGAAGTGATGGAAAAAAGATGGGAGATCAAGCCGGCAGGCGACAAAGCCACAGTGGAGCAGCTTTCTGCGGCCATCAACGTGAACCGTCATCTGGCCAACCTGCTGGTACAGCGCGGCATCACCACCTTTGAGGAGGCAAAGGCCTACTTCCGGCCTTCGCTGGACGATCTGCACGATCCTTTCCTGATGAAGGACATGAACAGGGCCATCGACCGCATCACTACGGCCATCGACAGTCATGAACGGATCCTGATCTACGGTGACTATGATGTGGACGGCACCACCTCGGTGGCTCTTATGTACTCCTTCTTCCGGACCTTTTATGACAACCTGGGATATTATATCCCCGACCGGTATTCGGAGGGATATGGGATATCCCTGAAGGGCATCGACTGGGCGAAAGAGAACAACTACTCGCTGGTGATCGCTCTGGACTGCGGCATCAAGGCGGTGGAGGAGATCAGATATGCCAACGGCAAGGGCATCGATTTTGTGGTGTGTGACCATCATCTTCCCGGCGACACCCTGCCGGAGGCGGCGGCCATCCTCGACCCCAAGCAGCCGGGATGTGAGTATCCCTATAAGGAGCTCTCCGGCTGTGGTGTGGGCTTCAAGCTGATACAGGGGTATGCCAGGATCAATAATATACCTTTTGACGACCTGATCCCTTACCTCGATCTGGTGGCGGTGAGCACTGCCTCCGACATCGTGCCCATCACGGGCGAGAACAGGATCCTGGTCTATCATGGTCTGGAACAGCTCAACCGTGATCCGCGCACCGGTCTGAAGTCGATCATGTTCTCTGCCGGTCTGGATGTGAAAGAGGTGACCGTCGAAGATATTGTTTTCCGTGTAGGTCCGCGCATCAACGCTGCCGGCAGGATGGAATCGGGCAGCCGGGCGGTCGATCTGCTTGTCTCCGACAACCGCCGTGCCGCCGAGGGCATCAGCGACCAGATCAACGTCTTCAACCGCGACCGGCGTGAGGTGGACCAGAAGATCACCCAGGAGGCTCTCACCATGATCTCCGACGATCCCGCCATGGTCAACCGTCTCACCACGGTCGTCTTCAATGAGAACTGGCACAAAGGGGTGGTGGGCATCGTGGCCTCCCGCCTCATCGAGACCTACTACCGGCCTACCATCGTGCTGACCGAATCCAATGGTTTCCTCACCGGCTCGGCCCGCTCGGTGAAAGGTTTCGACCTCTACCAGGCGCTGGAGGCCTGTGGGGATCTGCTGGAGACGTTCGGAGGACACATGTATGCGGCGGGCCTCACCCTGCGCCGCGAAAAACTGGAGGAGTTCAGCGAGCGTTTTGAGGCGATCGTGGAGAAGAACATCACTCCCGAGCAGATGATCCCCACCGTTCTCATCGACGAGGAGCTGGCGCTGGATGAGATCACCGAAAGCTTTTTCAGCATCCTGAAGCAGATGACCCCCTTCGGACCGGGCAACCTGGCGCCGGTATTCATGAGCCGGGGGGTGCGGGACACCGGCAACGGCCGTGTGGTGGGCAACAACGGCGGTCATCTGAAGCTGGAACTGGTGCAGGGGGATCACGGCAGGGCCTTCCCCGCCATCGCATTCAATATGGCCGATAAATACGAGCTGATCGCAGGAGGAGCCCTTTTCGATGTATGCTATACCATCGAGGAGAATGAGTTCAGGGGGAGACGCACGCTCCAACTGAATGTTAAGGATATTAAGCCTGCCGGTGGCAGAGAATAAAAAAAGCCGCTGAAATTTCAGCGGCTTTTTTCTTTTAGTACGGCCCGATCATCTTGGCCGGGTCGACCCATTCGTCGAACTGCTCTTCGGTGAGCAGGCCCAGCTCGACGGCGGCCTCCTTGAGCGTCTTATGCTCGGCATGGGCTTTCTTGGCGATCTTCGCCGCATTCTCGTAGCCGATATACCGGTTGAGGGCCGTGACCAGCATGAGGGAGTTGCTGAGGTGCATCTTGATACGTTTTTCATTGGCCTCTGTGCCTTCGATGGCATTTTTGGCGAAGGATACGCAGGCGTCACCCAGCAGGCGGGCCGACTGGAGGAAGTTATAGATCATCACCGGCTTGAAGACGTTCAGCTGGAAGTGGCCCTGCATGCCTCCGATGTTGATGGCGGCATCGTTACCGATCACCTGTGCGCATACCATAGTGAGGGCTTCGTTCTGGGTGGGGTTGACCTTGCCGGGCATAATGGAGGAGCCGGGCTCGTTGGCCGGCAGTTGTATCTCGCCGATGCCGCAGCGGGGGCCGCTGCCCAGGAAACGGATGTTGTTGGCGATGGCCATGAGGCTCACGGCCAGCGTCTTCAGGGCTCCCGAAGCCTCTACGATGGCGTCGTGAGCCGACAGGGACTCGAACTTGTTCTCAGCGGTCTTGAAAGGATGGCCGGTCAGCTCGGCGATCTTTTGGGCCACCAGCACGTCGTAGCCTTTGGGGGTGTTGAGGCCTGTCCCTACAGCGGTGCCGCCCAGGGCCAGTTCGGTGAGATGGTCGAGGGTGTGGCGCAGGGCCCGCAGGCCGTGGTCAAGCTGGGCCACATAACCGGAGAACTCCTGTCCCAGTGTCAGGGGCGTGGCATCCATCAGGTGGGTGCGGCCCGTCTTGACGATGTCCTTGAACTCTTCGGCTTTTTGGGCCAGAGCGTCCCGCAGCCGCTCCACGCCGGGGAGGGTCACCTCCACCACCATCTTGTAGGCGGCGATGTGCATGGCCGTGGGGAAGGTGTCGTTCGACGACTGTGACTTGTTGACATCGTCGTTGGGATGCAGTGGCCTTTCCCCTTCGCCCAGCTTGCCGCCCTTCAATACATGTGCCCGGTTGGCGATCACCTCGTTGACGTTCATGTTCGACTGGGTGCCGGAGCCGGTCTGCCAGATCACCAGCGGGAACTGATCATCCAGCTTGCCTTCGATGATCTCGTCGGCCACCTGCATGATCAGCTTGCCTTTTTCTTCGGGCAGTACGCCCAGGTCCATATTGGCCATGGCGGCTGCTTTCTTCAGCACACCAAAAGCGTGGATGATCTCGATCGGCATCGAAGCGGGTTCACCGATCTTGAAATTGTTGACGGAACGCTGGGTCTGGGCTCCCCAATACTTATCGGCGGGGACCTCTACCGTGCCCATCGTGTCCTTTTCGATCCTTACATTCATGATGGTAATTTTTTACGGTTAAAGTATCAGAAAAGAATATCCATATTCTCCGGCGGATCGGCCCAGACGGCTTTGTCGTCTTTCACCACCACCGGACGTTTGAGCAGTTTGGGATGGTCGATGATGGCCTGCACCCACTCCTCTTCGCTGAGCTCTTTCCCTTTGTAGAGGCTCTTGTACTCCGCCTCCTGTGTGCGGATCATCTCCCGGGCGGGAAGACCCAGCTTTTTTAGTACGTCCTTCAGCTCCTCTGCTGAGAGAGGCTCCTTGAAATAGTTGCGGATCGTAAAATCCACCCCTTTGCTTTCGAGGTATGCCAGGCCGGCGCGGCTCTTTCGGCATCGGGGGTTGTGATAGATCGTGATCATAATACTTCTTTTTTTGGGTTCATAAACTATAATTTCCCTCCATACTCCATCAGGTACGCTTTGATGAAGTCGTTCAGCTCTCCGTCGAGGACGGCCTGCACGTTGGAGGTCTCGTAGCCGGTGCGCAGGTCTTTGACCATTTTGTAGGGATGAAGCACGTAGCTGCGTATCTGCGATCCCCACTCGATCTTTTTCTTCTCTCCCTCGATCTTTGCCTGTTCCTCCTTTTTCTTGCGTAGCTCCAGCTCATAGAGTTGTGATTTGAGGATGCGCATGGCGTTCTCCTTGTTCTTGAGCTGTGAGCGGGTCTCCTGGTTCTCGATGACGATGCCTGTGGGGATGTGGCGCAGTCGCACGGCTGTCTCCACCTTGTTGACGTTCTGTCCTCCGGCGCCGCTGGAGCGGTAGGTCTCCCACGTGATGTCGGCCGGATTGATCTCTATCTCGATCTTTTCATCCACCACGGGTGAGACAAAGACCGAGGCGAAGGTGGTCTGCCGTTTGCCCTGGGCATTGAAAGGGGAGATACGCACCAGCCGGTGCACGCCGTTCTCGCTCTTGAGATAGCCGTAGGCATATTCCCCGTCAAATTCGAGGGTCACCGACTTGACACCGGCCTCGTCGCCGGGGTGGTATTCCACCTCCCGCACTTTGTAGTTATTCTTCTCGCCCCACCGGATGTACATGCGCATGAGCATCTCGGCCCAGTCGAGGCTTTCGGTGCCGCCGGCGCCCGAGTTGATCTTCAGGAGGGCCCCCAGCCGGTCTTCCTCGCGCCGCAGCATGTTCTTCAGCTCCAGCTCCTCGATCTTTTTCAGGGTGAGGGCGTACTGCTGCTCCACCTCCTCTTCGGAGGCCTCGCCCTCTTTCAGGAAATCGGACAGCACCACCAGGTCATCCACGGCAGCGGCGGCCTGGTCGTAAGCTTCGGTCCATTTCTTGAGTTCCGAGATCTTTTTCAGCTGGGATTCGGCCTTCTTCGGATCGTCCCAGAAGCCGGGAGCCTGCGTGATCTTCTCCTCTTCAGCAATTTGTGCCCGTTTGTTGTCGATGTCAAAGATGCCTCCTCAGCGCATCCAGGCGCTTTACCATCTCATTCACTGCTTCCGGTTGATACATAAGTCTCTCTTTTGAATTTCATACAAAGGTAGAAAAAAAGAGGGTTTTGAAGGTAGCTAGGGAGGGGGAAATCGAGGTGTTGTTAAGCAGAAAGAGAAGCGAGGAAGCTGGAAGGGAATTATGGAATGGAATAATGGAATGATGGAAAAATGGAATAATGGAAAGATGGGCATGCGATCGCATTATCGCATTATCGCTTTATCCTTTGTCCGCAGTAGTTCCGCTAGCGGAACGAAGGCGGATCTTCATCGATAATTTCTTCCGCCACCTTCCTTGCCAGCTCAGGTTCGTAGCCGCGGCCGTAGGCGAATTTCTGCAACCGCGCCAGCAGGTCGTACCGGTTTTTGGCTTTTATGCTCCGGCGTTTTTTCAACAGCTCCGCTTTCAGGGTCTCCCGGTATTCCTGTTCGTCGAGCTCCGCCAGGGCTTCGTCAATGAAATCTGCAGGGATGTTTTTCTGCTTCAGCACGGTCCGGATCTTGATGCGGCCCCATTTGCGGAAGGTATGTTGCTGGCGGGTATAAGCTTTGGCGTAGCGCAGGTCGTCGACGAACTTTTTTTCTGTCAGGGTCTTCAGCATCTTTTGGGCGGTGGTTTCGTCCGTACCCCATGCTTTCAGTTTGTCGAGGATATAGCTGCTGCATTTCTCCTGGCGGCTGCAGAGGCGCATGGCGCGGTCGAGTGCTTTTTCTGCGTTGATCCCGGGCATGGCAGGAAGGTTTTGGTAAGGAGTAAATTTAATAAAAAAAGGCCACCCGGAGGCGGCCTTTATCAATGCTGTTATGGATCCTTACCGGGTGGCTACGGGGTTGCCGGCCGTCTGTAGCCATCCTATATATGCTTCATCATATACCCGGACGTTTGGATAGTCCAGGATGCTTCTCAAGGCAAAGAAGATGATCCCTGCACGAACACTGGTCTTGCAATAAACGATCACCTTCTTGTCGGGGGTGACCCCTTTGGAGGTAAAAAGTTTCTTCAGTTCTTCCGGAGATTTCAGCTTTCCTCCGGGGTGTTCCACTTCCCTGTAGTCGATATTGATGGCTTTGGGGATATGGCCCGGCCGCAGGTTTCCTCCATCTGTTCCGCTGTACTCTTCAGGAGAACGGGCATCGATAATGACTGTGCCGGGATCCCCTATGGCTTTTTTTACCTGGGGCGTGGTTGCCAGGAGTTGGGGTTGCAAATGAGGGGTGAAAACGGCCGGCCGGATGGACGGGGACGCTCCCGTTAGGGGCTTACGTGCTGCTTTCCAGGCCGGTAGCTGACCATCCAGGATCTTTACGTTGGGCGCTCCAAGATACTTCAGGATCCAGTAAAGGCGTCCGGAATATTTTCCGGATCCTTCATCATAAAGAACAATGGTCTTGGTCTCTGTGATACCATATTCGCCAAAGATCTGTGCCAGCTGATCGGCGGGTAGGATATAACCGTTGGTGGCCGGATCCTGGTAAAGTTCCATGTGATGGATGTTGACCGCACCCGGGATATGAACCTTCTCATAGTCGGCGGGTTTTCGGCAGGAAACGATCACTGTGTTTTTGTCACGAAGCTTTTTGGCCAGCTCCGATACCGTAATAAGATCGGAGGCAGAGGCAGTAAGGGCGGCAAGAAAGAGCCCCAACAAAAGGAATGAATATTTCTTGATCTTCATGGTAGTAAGTTTATAGGGTTAGACTTAAAACTCGACCTGTAGCTGTACCAGGAACGCGTCATTGGGGATCTCGTCCAGCATCTCGGATTTATAGATGTAGTTGACCTGGAGACGGGTCCAGTCGTTAAAAAAGTAATTGATCCCGTAGGTGATCCAGTGGTCGATATTGTTGGCAATACTGATATCACCCCGGTAGAACTCATACTTGATGACCGGCTGGATCCGCCAGGGGGTCATATACATCAGCATGGCATACATACCATCCCTGGTCACGGGTCCGTCGTGTATCTCAATGGGTGAGCCGTCACAACCGCCGCCGGTGGTGTAGGATCCCGTGTCGGTACCGTGAAGATATTCGGCCTGGAGCATGAGGTCTCTCCATTTGAACTGCATTTCTGCAGCGTAGCGCGTTTTGAGGTTATCCGACCCGGCGCCGGTGACACCTCTGCGGAAGCTTCCGCCGAAGCGGAACATCTCAGACGGCTGGAAGAGCAACCTTCCAACGATATCTTTCTGCTTGTTTTCGTCGAAAAAGTTGCGACGGTAACCGTTCATCACAGCGAAGTTGTAACTGATCCTGGAATCCAGGAAACTGCCCCACACCATGATCCCCAGGTCACGGTCGGGCAAGGCCAGCTCATACACCACTTTCGAACGCTCAATGGTGTGCAATTTGTGACAGGGGGTGTTCAGCTCCTGCGAATAAGGGGGTTTGAACTGTCCCAGTGTGGCTTTGGCAAAAGAGAACCGCCCGTAGGTGATGAAAGCATCCAGGATATAAGTGGCCTGTGGTTTGAAACGGGAGAAGTCGATCATGGCGTAATAAGAGAAATCGTAAGGTATGCTGCCCGTGACTCCCAGACGGGCCCGGTTGAAGGTGAACCCGTTGTTCCACCCGTCGGGTGTCTGGAGCAGCTCATATTGAGGCTGCAGGTATCCTATCACGGATACGCCTTCTTCCGATTTGGGCTCCATACATCCCTGGGAACGGGCCAGCAGGGGGCATAACATCACCAGCAAGGAGCATATGATTGATCTTTTCATGGTAAGGATTATTTGGTGATTTCAATAAGGGTTCGTTTAATTTTCTGTCACAAGGGGCAGGTCGGTCGTGGGTGTGCTCCACTTGTGTTCTTTCAGGTCGTCGTATATGATGCTGTTCACACCGAATTTCAGACTTTTGGTGTTGTACCCCAGGACAGCGAGATAGGCAGTCACCATTGAGGAGGTCTGACCGGTCCAGCAGTAGGTGACCACTGTTTGGGAAGGATCGATGTACTTATAGTCTTCGTTGGCGAGGGTGAGGGGTTTGATGCGGTGAGCATTGGCTATATTGCCGTAATCCTTTACATTTTCGGCATCCCAGAAATTATTGATGAAGTAATCTCCGGGGGAGGCCAGCACATCCGCACTGCTGATCCCTTTAAATCCCCGGGTCAGGAGATAATTCACCCTTTCGGCCAGTATACCTTTTCCGTCGGTGGCACTCACCTGCAGATCGGGATCATCAAACTCTTTGTTGTCCACGATACCGCCCGGTGCTGCTATCCAGTTGGGGGAGTTTTTGGTGTCCACATTGCTTTCCCATGGCGTTGAGAGGGAACTGGTCCACCCGGCCATGCCCCACTTCAGGACCTTGGCATTGCTGTAGCCGCTGAGCCGCAGAGCCACCACAGCATGGGCGGCCGTCTGCCCCGTATAACATGCCACCACAATGGTCTTTCCTCCGGCATTCTTGGCAGCGTCCAGGATACCGGCCAGGGAACTGTTCACGGCCCCTTCAATGTGGCCGGCATTGTAATCGTCTCCAGCCCGGATATCGATCACATAAAAGGACCCCAGGTCACCGTTAACAGCAGAGGCAGGAATGATCCAGTCCGAAAGAATATGTGAGAGATCCATCTGATGGGCCGACAAATAACTCACCAGCGTCTGAAATTCCGGGTCCGTTTTACGTTCCGGACCGTCATCGGTGCTTTTCTTACATGCGGAGATGCCCAGAAACAAAACCGCGAGAAAAAGAATACTGAATCTTCTGAAATTTTTCATAATCATAATTTTTAAAGATTAGATAACGAATTGTGAATTTGTGAATCAATAAACAATTCAAATATACGGCCTCGGCAATAAAGAAATGAGAGTTTCGGAATGTTTTATGATATTAAATTCACAATAATTTCGTCAAGTTTTTTTTATAACAGGGCAATAAAAATTTGATCCCAGCTCAAGTATTTTATTATTTTTGACCTGCCAACCTTATTAAAAAAATGGATCTTCTTGCCAGGTGTCATGATTGTGATTGTATTTCCACACCTTTCCGTTACCTATCCCCGGAGGAGTTGTCGTTTATGAACAGGAACCGTGTGGATGTGAAATACCGGCGGGGAGAGTCCCTGTGCAAGCAGGGGATCTTTGCCTCGAGTGTATATTATATAAAGGAGGGACTGGTCAAGCTTTCCTCGGAAGATACGCATGGTTCCCTGGTGTTGTCGGTTGAGTCGCGGGGTTATTTCCTGGGACTCCAGGCATTGTCCCCGCCTCACAAGTACACCTATTCTTCCATTGCTTTTGAGGACACCTCAGTATGTTCGGTCGATATCAAGGCTTTCCGGAAGATGTTGACGTCCAATCCGCTTTTTGCCACAGCCATAGTACGGCAGCTGAGCAATGACACTCGCAAGAGCTTTGAGCGCATTGCGACTGTAGGCGTCAAACAACTGCACGGCCGCCTGGCAGATCTGTTACTCTGTCTGTCGGTGCGGATATACAAGTCACGGGAGTTTACCACCTCTCTTACACGCCGTGATATGGCAGAGGTAACCCTGATGTCCGGAGAGAGTCTCTCCCGGGTCCTGAAGGACCTGAAAGAAGAGAAGATCCTGGAAGTGGAAGGGAAAAAATTTCGTATCCTGGACATCAACAGCCTCAGGCGGATCAGCAAAACCGGATAAGGTTCACCTTTTTACGGAGACAAAACGCTTTTTGCCGTTGATGTCGCGGAACACTTCGGTTTTTTCGAATCCCTGCTGCTCAAACAATATTTTTACTGCTTCGGCATATCTTTCATGGCATTCGACCATGAGCAGGCCCTCCTTAGCCAGGTATTTGCCGGCATAACCGGCGATGGCCCGGTAAAAAAGCAGAGGGTCCCGGTCAGGAACAAAAAGGGCTGCCGGCGGCTCATGCTCTCTTACCTCCGGTTGCAGGCCCTTTTTTTCGGAGAGGGGGATGTAGGGAGGGTTGGAGACGATACAGTGCAGTCTCTTTTCCGGGGGGCTTCCCGGGTGCAGTATGTCCTCCCGGTAAAAGTGTACCTTCACGCCGTTGAGGCGGGCGTTCTCCCGGGCGGTCTCCAGCGCTTCGGGGGAGATGTCCGAGGCCAGGACGGTGGCCCGGGGCAGGTGTTTTGCCAGGGCGATGGCGATGCATCCGCTGCCTGTACCGATATCCAGGATCGTGAGAGGTCCTTTTTTCTTTTCCAGCGAACGGATCACCCGGTCCGCCAACTCTTCGGTCTCAGGGCGGGGGATGAGCACCGACGGGTTCAGGGTAATACGGCAGTGGTAGAAAGTGGTCTCCCCCAGGACATATTGCAGGGGTATACGGGCTTTCAATTGCCGGAGAATATTATTAACTTTCGGCAACAGTTCCTGCGGGAAGGGCAGTGCACCGTCGCGCAGCAGCTGTGTGTGGCTGCGGCCGCTCACCGCTTCTGTCACAAGACGGGCCAGGCTGCGGGCTTCCGCCGGATCACGGTCCTCCTGCAGTTGGCGGGTGAGGTAACGGATAAGGCTGTCGAAAGTGTGCAGGGACTGCATAGGTCAAAGATACAAAGCTTGTGAGGATGAGCCAAAAGGAACAGGATGAAAGGTACATGCGGCGTTGTCTGGAGCTGGCACGCCGGGGGCTGGGTACCACCTGGCCCAACCCGCTCGTAGGGGCGGTGATCGTTCATGAAGGACATATCATCGGCGAGGGGTTCCATCACCGCAGCGGCGAGCCCCATGCCGAGGTGCTGGCCGTCCGGTCGGTGAAGGATAAAGAGCTGCTGAAGACCTCTACCCTGTACGTTAACCTGGAGCCGTGTTCGCACCATGGCAAGACACCTCCCTGTGCCGACATGATCGTGCGTGAAGGTATACCGCGTGTGGTCGTGGGCACAATAGATACTACCGATAAGGTACGTGGCCAGGGTATTGCCCGCATGCGGGAAGGAGGTGTGGAAGTGATCACGGGCGTGCTGGAAGAGGAGAGCCGTTATATAAATCGCCGGTTCTTCACGTATCATGAGAAAAAGAGACCTTACATCCTTCTGAAATGGGCGGAGAGCGCGGATGGATTTCTGGATGAAGAACGGCTGCCGGGACAGGAAGGACCCAACTGGATCAGCGGCCCACTGGGACGCCAGGCAGTGCACCGCTGGCGCACACAGGAGCAGGCCATTCTCGTGGGACGCAAGACAGCCGTGATCGACAACCCGGCGCTCACCTCCCGCGAGTGGTGGGGGCGTAACCCCCTGCGACTGGTCATCGACAGGGAACTGAGCCTCCCCCCCACACTGCAGATGTTCGATGAGGAAGCACCGACGATCATCTTTAACAACGTGAAAACGAAAAAACATACTCACCCGGAACCGGTGAAGATCAACTTCTCCCAACCCATCCTGCCGCAGATCCTCGACGAACTGTATGAACGGCAGATCCAGTCGCTGATCGTCGAGGGGGGTGCCTATACGCTGGAACAGTTCATACGCGAAGAGCTGTGGGACGAAGCCCGCGTGTTCAGGGGAGAGCGCTACTTCCACAAAGGGGTGAAAGCCCCTTCCCCCGGGCGTCAGCCCAAAGAGATCGTGTCCCTTGTCGACTCGGTCTATCACCTGTTCTTCAGGACAGATCATTTCTGATCTCCCGGAAGCAACGCTCCCGTTATTCTTTCGTCATTCATGAAGAAGGGGGCCGGATAAATACCGGAATTTCAGGGAAATTATTATTTTTACGTTTCAACAGAAGAAAAATAATGAAGAATATTGCACTTTTTTTCCTGCTTTTCTTTTCCGGTGTCCTGTTGCTGGAAGCACAGGAAGAGAACCGTACCGTCTATTCAGAAGCGGCCGGCCGGAAGATCCTTTTGGGATACGGTAACCGTGCCGGGATGGAGCAGGAGCCCTTCCGTCAGTGGTTTTCCGGGGAGTATGAGGCATACCGGCCGGACACGGCCCTGTTGCGAAAGACGGACTGTCCCCTGCTGGAAGAGATGATGATCACCGTGGTCCTGGGCACATGGTGTCCCGACAGCCGGCGCGAGGTGCCCCGATTTTTTAAGGTGGCCGATGCGCTGAACCTCCCGGACGATCATATCCGCGTGATCTATGTGGATCGCGACAAAAAAGCCCCCGGCATCGATACGGACAGTCTGCTGATCCGGCGGGTGCCTACCTTCATCTTCACCCTCGACGGGTTGGAAGTGGGGCGTATCGTGGAGGTACCGCACGGCAGCTTTGAAAAGGAGATCCGAAAGATCTGCCGGAAAGTGGCAGGAGGAGCGTAGTTATGACCAACAAAGAAAAACATACAAGATCATGGAAGAACTAAAAGAAAAAACCAATGCCGGGCAGGGTTTCGGTATAGCGGCCCTGGTGCTGGGCATCATCGCACTGATCACAGCTCCCATTCCCTGCGTGGGCATCCTGGCCCTGATACCGGGGATGCTGGGGATCATCTTTGCCATTGTGGCGCTGGTACAGGCCAGCCAGGGACAGGGGGCCAAGGGCCTCATCATCACCGCCCTGGTCATATCCGTCCTGGGCACCTCTATCTCTACCGTTTGGGTGCTTATCATCTCCAGCCCGCCCGTGATGACGCATGCAGGGTTCAGAGGACTGACCCGCCAGCTGAAGACCCTGCAGCACGAGCTGGAAGGACTGGAGGAAGGAGTGGATACTTCCGGTAACTATACGATCACCATCAAAAAAACGATCCAGGTGACCGGTAATGATAAAGAAAAACTCCTCGAGGAACTGGAAGAGGATGACACTACCGGCGAAACTACGGAGAAGGTCGATACGGTGGTGGAGAAGAACCAAAAGAAATAATAGGACGGGTGGCGCCGGTCATGTCGGACCACAGGAGCTACCGGACGGTCAATCTTCTTTTTGCCGGAGCGATCTTGCTGGTATGGGGTTATGCGCTGGCCTATCCTCCCACAGGGGGGCATCCGGTACCTTCTCTTTATACGCTCCTTTCCGGTGAGCCCTCACCTACGGCCGGATTGTCCCGCAGTTTTTCCGCCATACTCCGGGGAGATCTGTCACTGGCCCGTGACCTGAGCCCTTACGGCATCCCCCTCTTTTTGTTTTTGCTGATACAGCTCATTATGAGGATCACGGCTTTTGTGTTAATCAGAAGACATGTGCTGCCCCTGCGCCGGATCCTCACGGCAGATGTGATCCTCTCCGTGCTCCTGTTCCTGCTGTGCTATGGCAGCCTCCTGAAACTGCTCATGCAAAGGATATAAACTCTTCCCTTTAAACCGTGAACCATGAACCGTGAACCATGAACCGTGAACCGTGAACCGTGAACTGTGAACTGTGAACTGTGAACTGTGAACTATGAACTATGAACTATGAACTATGAACTGTGAACTACGAACTCCTCCAGCGTAAAGATCCTGTCAGCCCGGTATCCTTTGGGGGTTTCTTTCAGGGTGCAGCATTCATGGTACAGGTCGTGCTGGAAGAAGAGGATGTATTGGTTCTCATAAGCTTCTTTCAGGAAGGCCGCTTTTTCCTCCAGGGTGACGAGCGGTTCAATGTCGTATGCCATGTTCCACACCAGGGGCAGGTGGGCCACCGAGGGGATGAGGTCGGCCATAAAAACCAGTGTGCGATCTTTATAATGAATAAAAGGAATGATCTGGCCGCGGGTATGGCCGTTGTAGATCCTCAGTTCCACGCCCGGGGCGATCTCTCCGGGTTTTTCCAACAGATCCAGCTGACCGCTCTCCTGCATGGGCAGGATGTTCTCGGGGAGAAAAGCATCTTTTTCACGCGGGTTGGGGTGGGTGGCCCATTCCCAATGGGAACGGCTGATGCGGTAAGTGGCGTTGGGGAAGACGGGCTCATAGCCGGTGCGGTCGCGGTTGTACCGGATGCCTCCGCCGCAATGATCGGCATGGAGATGGGTGAGCACCATGTCGGTAATATCTTCGGGGGCATAGCCGGCCTTGCGGAGGCTACCCTCCAGACCGTCGCCGCCGTTGAGATAAACATATTGGAAAAATTTCTCATCCTGCTTGTCACCATAGCCGTTGTCGATGAGGATGCGGCGGTCGCCCGTATCTATGAGCAAAGAACGCAAAGCCCAGTTGCAGAGATTCCGTTCGTCGGCAGGATAAACCTTTTGCCAGAGGGCCTTGGGGACCACGCCGAACATGGCACCGCCGTCGATCCTGAAGTTGGAGATGTGAACAGAGTAGACTTTCATGGTTTCAGGTTTCAAGTTGTGAGGTTTGAGGTTTGAGGTCCCGCAATTCACGAGATCTTTGATCTCGTTAGAATTGCGAGCCCGTCCGACCGGAGTCATCCGGGCGGGGATCCTCGAAAAACTATGCAAATGCCATAAGCGGCATTTGCAGTTTTTCGGGATTTGTGGAAAATTACAAAAATAATAAAAGTAATGGCATGGGGTTTATAGGAGGAGTTGGGGTGAGTATATGCAGGAGAGGGGGATCGGATCAGAATAAAATATTGAAATTGTTTGTGATGAGAAATTTAATTGTATCTTTGCAGCCTCAAAATTAATAACCAATAAAAACTTTTACGAATGCCAGTAAAGATCAGGTTAAAGCGTGAAGGTCGCAAGAAAAAACCTTTCTATCACATCGTGATAGCAGATAGCAGGGCGCCACGAGATGGCCGGTTTATTGAAAAAATCGGGTATTACAATCCCAACACAAATCCTGCTACAATAGAACTGGATTTTGATAAGGCATTGGACTGGTTATTGAAAGGCGCCCAACCCACCGACACCGCCAGGGCTATCCTGTCGTACCGTGGGGTATTGTATAAGAAACATCTCCTTACGGGGGTAAAGAAAGGAGCTTTCTCCGAGGTGGAGGCAGAACGTCGTTTCGAGACCTGGATGAAGGAGAAAGAGGCCAGGATCGAGGCCAAGCGTCAGCGTGTGCAGCAGGGCATCGAGGATGAGCACAAGAAACGGCTCGCCGAAGAGGCCAAGATCAGCGAGGCCCGTGCCCAGGAGATCGCCAAGAAGCGTGCTGCCGAAGCCGGTGTAGAGGCCGGTGCAGAGGAAGCTGCTGCTGAGGGCGAAGAAGCTGCTGAAGCTCCTGCCGCAGAAGCTGCAGAGACCGCTGAAAAACCGGCTGCCGAAGCCGAAGCTCCTGCTGCAGAAGAGAAGCCTGCAGAAGAAGCTCCCGCTACTGAGGAGAAAGCAGAAGAAACCCCGGTAGCTGAAGAGAAACCTGCAGAGGAAGCTCCTGCGGCCGAGGAAAAACCTGCTGAAGAGGCTCCCAAAGCTGAAGCGGAAAAACCTGCAGAAGCTCACGCCGAAGAGGAGAAGAAAAAAGAGGGCGGCGAAGAGAAAGCTGCAGAATAATCATTTCCCGACAATATGTCCCGCGAAGATCTTATCCCTGCGGGTGAAGTGCTAAAGGTTCACGGACTGGAAGGCGGACTTGTCCTCCGGTTCCATGAACCTTTTTGTCCTTTGGAGACCCTCCCCTCCTTTGTGTTCCTGAAGATCGACGGGCTGCCTGTACCTTTCCCGGTGGAAGAGGCAGAGGAATTCGGGGAGTGTTCCTATCTCTTCTTTTTCGAGGATGTGACCGGCCGCGACCAGGCACTGCAGTACCGGGGTGTGGAGGTGTTGCTGGAAAGGGACCTTCTGCCGGAAGGGGGAGGGGAAACACCCCCCGGGCTGACAGGCTACCGTTTTACAGACATGACAACGGGCAGGGAGGGGATCATCAGTAGTTTTGTGAATATTCCCGGCAACCCGCTCTTTGAGGTGGAGACCGGAGGCGACACTTTCCTCATCCCGGCCGGGGAGGAACACATCAAAAACATCGATCATGAAAAAAAGAGGATCCTCTTCCGCCTGCCGGAAGGGATCTTTGATCCGGAAATGTTATGAGTTGGGGGTTGCGAGTTGGTAGTATCGGGTTTTTCTGAAACATTTACCGCATTATCTCTCTTTTTATAGGTACCTCGATCCCTTTATCTCACGGAGCATTATGACCGATAGACATAACTACGTAGTTGACTACGTAGTTAGCTACGTAGTTGTAAAAAATGAATGAACTTATAATATACGGAATAACAATGAATTATATGAATTAGGAATCGTATATTCATATCTACTTCATAGAAAGTGGTAAAAAAGTATATTTTTTATCTTTTTTAAATGCCTGAGGGAAGCAACATTATATCAACTCATCCGTCTTTCGAATGTGAACCCTATAAATCGATCAAAATGAAAAAACTTGTTTTGTCACTATCGGTAATGACAGGTCTGTTCATCCTGATGTCTTTTGTGTTGCAGGCTGCCACGGTTAAAGAAGAACGAAAGGTCAGATCCTTTGAGGGGATCAGCCTGGCCCTTTCTGCCGATGTGGACCTGCGGCAGGGAAATGAGACAAAAGTGGTGCTGGAGGGTCCTTCGGATTTTCTGGCAAAAGTTGAAACGGTTACGGAAGGGGGAATACTGAAGATCCGTTTTTATAAAAAGTACAACGGCTGGAGAACTCCCTCGGGAAGGATCCGCATCCACATCACAACTCCTGACATTAAGTCCCTGACCGTTACCGGGTCGGGGAAGATCGAAGCAGTCACTCCTGTGAACGCCGGCAATGTTCTGAAAATGCTGGTGACCGGAAGTGGTGATATAAGGATAAAGGATCTTACGGCCAAAGGAGTGAAGATGGCTGTAACGGGTTCGGGCACCATCCGGGTGGCCGGGCAGGAAACCGGACAGGAGGAGATCGTCATCACCGGCTCGGGGGATGTGCATGCGGAGAACCTGCCTGCCCGCGATGCGAAGGTGAGTATCACCGGTTCGGGCGATGCCCATGTCCTGACGATGGAAAACCTGAAGGTGGGCATCACCGGCAGCGGTGATGTCTATTACAGCGGGCCCGGCGTCATCGATGCCAGGATCACGGGATCGGGGGAAGCGAAGAGGAAGGATGAACGATGAGCGATGAATGATGATCGGCGAAGGTCGAACGGTCGAAAGTCGAAAAGTCTTAAAAGTGGGAAGAGTGGGAAAAGTAAGGAGTAAAGAGTAGGGAGTAAGGAGTGATAAAGCGATGAGGCAAAAACAACTCCAATCTCCACACTCCAAGTACTCCACACTTCCCCGACCCCGGAGGGGTCATAGTATAGTAGCCGCAGTTACGCCTGCGGTATGGCATGTACCAATAAATCGCAACCCCGGCGGGGTTGAAGGTCGAGATTACAAGAGTTTAAGAGTGGAAAAAGTATGAAAAGTCTGAAGAGTGGGAAAAGTAAGGAGTAAAGAGTAGGGAGTAAGGAGAGATAAAGCGATGAGGCAAAAACAACTCCAATCTCCACACTCCAAGTACTCCACACTTCCCGACCCGGAGGGGTTGAAGAAGGAGGAATGATGACGATCGATGAAGGGCGATCGATGAACGATAATCGATGAAGGGCGAATGATTTAATTGCGGATCACTTCGCGGGAGCCGTCGGGCAGGATGCGCAGGATGCGGGAGGGCCGCGCCGGGGTGCGGTCGTCCTGCCGCCATTTTATTACATAGTCCGCTTCACGGACGAGTAGCGGATCGATCTCTCCGAAATGGGCCGGAGGTGGTGATCCTGTAAAATTGGCCGAGGTGGAGACCAGGGCCTTTCCGAGATCATGTATGAGAGAGCGGCAGAGGTCATCGCGGGGGATGCGTACGGCTACCGTGCCGTCCGGAGCCATCACAGAAGGGGCCAGTCCCTGCAGCCCCGGAAGGATGTAGGTAACCGGCCGTGAAGTGTTGGCTACTTCGCGGGCCAGGTCTTCAGGGAGGTCCGGAGCATAACGGTGCAGCATCTCCGCCGAGTCCATGAGGATGATAAAGCTTTTCTGCGGAGGACGCCTTTTGATCCGGAAGATACGTTGCACGGCCTCTTCGTCCCCGGCATCACACCCCAGCCCCCAGATGGTATCGGTGGGGTACAGGATCACCCCTCCCCGCTGCAGTACAGCAAGCGCCTGTCGAATGTCTTCCTGCAGGTCTGTCATGATCCCAGTGCTTTTTCTGCGAAATTAATGCAAATCTTTTATATTCTCTGCCTCCGGGATCAGGGGGCGGATATTCTCCGCTTTTTTATCCTGAGGAATGTGTGTATTTTAGCGGCCGGAGGAGTTGCATGAAAAAAACGAAAGCATACATCCGGAAAAAATTTCTCAGACATTCTATTCTGAACTATTACCGCCATCTGTCACCGGAAGAACGGACACCGGAATGGGACGAGGTCGTTCGGTGGCTGGGGAAGCACAAAGTTTTCGTTTTCCCGTATGACTTTACCCAAAAATATCGGGCGGCGGAGGTGCCTTTACACAGGGATCCGGAAAAGAACCTTTTTTACACCGAATACCAGGGGCATCGTCTCTATTACAAGGATGCCGGCAGTGTATCCCGGGCAAAGCGTTATTTCAATTCCATCTTCATGGAGCAGGACCCTGCTTCTCCCCATCGTTATCTGACGCCGGATTTTGATGTGGAAGAAGGGGATGTTGTGGTGGACATTGGGGCTGCCGAGGGCAACTTTGCCATGGATATAGCGGATCGGGCCAGGAAGATCTGGCTCTTTGAGGCGGACCCCGCCTGGCAGCAGGCGCTGCAGGCCACTTTTGCTCCCTGGGGGGAGAAGGTTGAGATCATCCCTAAGATGGTTTCGGATCATACCTCCGGTGCTACCGTGGCCCTGGATGACTTTTTCAGAGACCGTGAACCTTTTGATTTTATCAAGATCGATGTGGATGGTGCCGAGTTGCAGGTGATACGTGGCATGGAAAGGCTGTTGCGTGAGAAGAAGGTCCGGAAGATCGCCTTGTGTACCTATCACCGGCAACAGGATGCTGAGTTTTTTTCACGGTTGTTGCGGGGTTACGGGTATAATATTGTTTTTTCCCCGGGGTACATGATCTTCCGGAAAAGGATCGAGGCCCCCTATCTGCGTCGGGGGGTGCTGAGAGCCACCCTGCCATAGGACCGGCAGGTACAGGCTACAGAGACGCAAATTTACCGGTCATTGAAACAAGATCTTTTGGATCCATTTTCTGACATATCGGTCATTATTGTGAATTACCGTGGCTGGGACACGCTGGCAGCATGCCTCGATGCGCTGGAGGCTACAGGTGAGGAGGGCGACCGTCCCGAGGTGATCGTGGTGGACAACCATTCGGACGACGGCCGGCTGGAGGGTTTTACTGCAAAATATTCCTGGGTACGTTTTCTGGAGAGTCCGGTCAATGAGGGGTTTGCCCGGAGCAACAACCGGGGTGCCGCCGTGGCGGCGGGTCGTTACCTGTTGTTCCTCAACCCCGACACGGTGATCAGCCGGGAGGCTCTGGCGGCGCTGCTGGAGGAGAGCCGCCGGCATGATCCCCTGCAGATCCTCTCCCTGCGTCAGGTGAGCCCGGCAGGGCGTGAGGAGCATACAGACCGGCTTTTTCCTTCTTTTTGGACGGTCAACAGCCTGGTGCGTTCGTTGTACAAAGCGCTCTCTTCCGCCGGGAAAGATATGCGATGCCACGAGTCAGGCATGGTCCGTCCCGACTGGGTGTCGGGTTCGGTGGTGTGGATCCCGCGGGACGCTTTTGAGCGTCTGGGAGGCTGGGACAGGGACTACTGGCTTTATTATGAGGATGTGGATCTCTGCAGGCGACTCCGCGACCGGGGAGGCGAGGTGCTTCTCCTCTGCGACCCGCCGGTGATACACCGCCACGGCGGCACCACCCGGAAGGACAAGAAGAGGGTGGCTTTCTTCAAGACCTATGTGTTGATCTCGCAGCATATTTACTTCAGGAAACATTTTCCCGGCTGGCGGGGCCACCTGATGCTTGCTTTCCTGGTGCTGAACAACCTGTTCTTTGACCAGCTCTTCCCGGCACTGGCAGGCCTGCTGCTTTTTCCCTTCGGGACTCTCCGCAGGTATCTTATTATTTATATCTATTTGGTGAAATATTATCTCCGGGCCCTGGCCCTGCGGCGCTGGAACCCGGATCCGGAAGAGCTCCTTTTCGGGAAAAAGTGAGCAGGATGATCCTGCCCGGAAGGCGGGATATCACCGGCATACGGTGATCTCTTCATGTACTGCTTTTCTCTTGGCCTTTGCGGCGCTGAAGAGGCCGGGGGCTTGCCTGTTTTCTCGTGGTCAGGTGTTTCAGGTAGCTCTGGCGGGCGTTGGTATAGCAGAGGTACAATCCTTCGCGTCCGTCGAGGAAACCCAGACGGAAGAAATAGTTCCAGATAAAACGCCAGACGGGACTCAGGATAATACGGGGCCAGGAAGAGCGCCCTTTTAACAGGTAAAGACTCTTTCCGCCGATGGTTCCGAACAATTCCGTTTTAGCGCGGTGTTCTTCCCGTGTGTCCTGGGCATAATGAAAGAGGTCGCCTTTCAGGCGGCCGATGGAAGATCCTTTTGCGAGGGTGAGGAGGTCATGGGGGTTGATACCTTTCCAGATCGCTTTTTCCCGCTTTACCAGGCGCAGTTTGCGGTCGGGATATTCTCCCGAGTGGCGTATCCACCGGCCGTAATAATTATTCCGGCGGTTCATGTAATAACCGTCTTTCACCGGGTTCTCTTTCACGGCCAGGATGGACTTTTTCAGCTCTTCCGACAACATCTCATCCCCGTCGAGAGAGAGTATCCAGTCGTGTTTGGCCTGTTGCATGGCCCAGTTTTTCTGTTCCACATAACCCTCGAAATCATGGTGGATCACGCGACAACCTTTCGCCTCACATATACGTCGAGTATTGTCCGTACTGCCGGAGTCGACCACTACGATCTCGTCGGCCACCCCCTGCAGCGAGTCGAGGCACCTGCCTATATATTTTTCCTCATTGAGAGTGATGATCACTGCTGAGATCGCCGGCATGGGGTAAAGTTCAGGTCAATAAATGGTTCTTTTTTATGCGGATACGTTGTATTCCCTCAGCGCATCATTGAGGGAAGTTTTTTTATTGGTAGATTCTTTTCTTTTCCCGATGATGAGTGCGCAGGGTACCTGGTAATCTCCGGCTGGGAATTTTTTTGTGTAGCTGCCGGGGATGACCACGGACCGCGGCGGCACCACCCCCCGGTATTCCACCGGTTCCTCTCCCGTGACATCAATGATGCGTGTCGACTGAGTAAGCACGACGTTAGCGCCCAGCACGGCTTCCTTTCTCACCCGCACGCCTTCGACGACGATGCAGCGGGATCCTATGAAGCAGTCATCCTCGATGATCACGGGGGCGGCCTGAACCGGTTCCAGCACCCCCCCCAGGCCAACACCACCGCTCAGGTGCACGTGTTTCCCCACCTGGGCACAGGATCCTACCGTGGCCCAGGTGTCCACCATGGTACCTTCGTCAACGTAAGCACCTATATTGACATAAGAGGGCATCATGATCACTCCCCTGGCCAGGTAAGCCCCGTAACGGGCCAGCGCATGCGGTACCACCCGCACGCCCAGCTCGCGGAAGTTCTTTTTCAGGGGGATCTTGTCATGGAACTCAAAAGGATCCGCATCGATGACCTCCATGCTGCGTAGCGGGAAATAGAGGATAACGGCTTTTTTTACCCATTCGTTCACCTTCCACTCCTCTCCTGCCGGCTCGGCCACCCGGAGTTCGCCGTTGTCCAGCATATCTACGGTCTTGAAAACGGCATCCTGCACAGCAGGATCGTCCAGGAGCTCACGTTGCTCCCATGCTTTTTCTATGATCTCTTGCATTTCCATGAGGTACGAATAAATAAAACGCAAAAATCGTATTTTTATTTGATATCGGGGATAATCCGGGGAACATTTTTTTGCCCGGTATTTGAACCGGCAGGGGTGGTTTGATAATTTCAAAAAAAAAGGAGACCTTTGCGGACTAAACAAGGTCAGTATGAAGAGGTATTACAGCTTGTTCTTTTTCTTTTTCCTCTGGGGGGTGATGACGGTACAGGCCCAGGAGGAGGTACGTTCTCCGGTGAACCAGGCGCTTGATTCCATTGTGATGATGCATGGTCAGCTGCGGGATGCGAAGGATGGCAAGCCGATACCGTATGCCCATGTGCTCAACCTGCGTTTCGGGAAAGCGGCCGTTTCCGATACGCTGGGATTTTTCACGATCCCCATGCGCAGGAAAGACACGATCCTGATCACCGCGATCGGCTATGAAGATCTTTTTTTTACTCTGCCTCCTTTCTGGCCTGCCAACACCTATTCCGGGGTGCTCTATGTGGAAGAGAAAGTTTACGATATCGAAGGGGTGACGGTCCACGGCCTGGGTACGTATGAGCAGTTCAAGCAGAAGGTGCTGTCCCTGGATCTCTCTGATGACAAGACCGTGAAGATGCAGTCGTATTACAACAAGATCCTGACGGAAGAGGCCATCAAGTACCAGGCGGTGACGACAGGCTTTTCTTTTTCACTCCGTTCGCCGGAGGAAAGGAGTCTGCGTAAGCTGCAGAAGGTGCTGGCAGAGCAGAAGATCGAAGACCAGATCAATGCCAAGTACAACAAGGCCATCGTCAGCAGGCTCACCGGTCTCAAAGGGAAACAGCTGGAAGATTTCATGCATTACTGCCAGATCCCCCGGGATTTTATTCTGAAATCGCCGGAATATGACATTCTGGCCAGGATCAAGGATGCTTACGAGAATTATAAATTACTGGATCAAAAAAAGAAGTGATCATCCCGGGCATTGAGGATATCAGGAGGGCTGCGGGGATCATCTCCCCGGAGGCCCATCGTACGCCTGTGCTGACCTCCCGTTCTCTGGACCGCATCACGGGGGCACATCTTTTTTTCAAATGTGAGAATTTCCAGCGTGCCGGAGCCTTCAAGTTCCAGGGGGCTTATCATGCTGTAAGCCGTCTGGAGGCGGAGGAGGCGCGGCGGGGTGTGGCTACCCACAGCTCGGGCAATCATGCTGCTGCGCTGGCGCTGGCGGCCTCCCTGCGGGGCCTCCCTGCCTATATCGTGATGCCTGAGAACGCCCCGGCGATCAAAAAGGCTGCTGTGAAGGAGTACGGGGGGCATATCACTTTCTGTGCCCCCACGCTGGATGCCCGTGAGGAGACGCTGGCGCAGGTAGTGCAGGAGACAGGCGCGGTCTTCATCCATCCTTATGACCATCCCCATGTTATCGCCGGCCAGGGCACGGCGGCCCTGGAGGTCCTGGAGGAGGTGCCTGCCCCGGACATTGTCATGACACCGGTGGGCGGCGGAGGACTGCTCAGCGGCACTTCGCTGGCAGTGAAAGCATTGTCTCCCGCGACGCAGGTGATCGGGGCCGAGCCTGCCGGCGCCGACGATGCTTACCGCTCTTTCCGTTCGGGGGTGCTGGTACCTTCCGTGCATCCGCAAACGATCGCCGACGGACTGCTCACCTCACTGAGCGAACGTACCTTTTCCATTATACGCGATCATACGGATGATATCCTCACCACGACGGAGGAAAATATTCGCAAGGCATTGCGGCTGATACTGCAGCGCATGAAGATCGTCATTGAGCCCTCTGCCGCCGTGCCCCTGGCCGTGGTGCTGGAACACCCGCAGGTATTTGAGGGGAAAAGGGTGGTGATCATTCTTTCGGGGGGGAACCTGGAGGTGGATAGATCGTACACATGACGGCAAAATGGTCGGAGAGGGTGTTGTGAAAAGTGCGGTACCCGGAAGAGGGGAACCGCTTGTCATGCAGGATATAGTCGATGCGGAAGGAAGGGACCTTGCCGTGATAGGTCTTTCCGAACCCTTTGCCGCTTTCCACAAAAGCATCCGTCAGCCCCTTACTTAACCGGTGGTACGTATAGGAAACGGGGGTGTCGTTGAAATCGCCGCAGACGATCACCGGGAAGGGGGAGGCTGCGATGCTGTCGCTCAGCCTTCTCACCTGCCGGGCCCGCAGGGGATAGGCACTCTTCAGACGTACAGAGATATTTTTTACGTTGCGTATGGCTTCGGTCTCGTCGTCGGGGATGTACAGCCTGAATTCCTCTCCTCCCAGCCTTGTGGACTGCAGATGGTTGTTAAAGAGGCGGAGCGTGTCACGGCGGATCACCACATCGCAGACCTGGGTCTGGTTGGGGGTGCCGATAAAATGGATCACTTTTCTGTGCCGGAGAGGGAAACGGCTGAAGATCGCCATGCCGTAACGTACCCCGTTGGGGCGGGTGGAGGAGTAGGAAAGGAAATGGTAGGGATAGCCGAGGGAGGAGATGATCTTTCTTTCCGGTACGGTATGCGGGCTGGTATAGATCTCCTGCATGCACAGGATGTCGGGTCTGGCTTTGCGCAGGAAAGAGATCACCTCTTCTTCGGGGTGATGCGTGCCTCCCCGGGCATAGATGTCAAAGGAGCGGACATTGAAGGTCATGACCGAGAACCCTTTTCCTTCCGGTGTCTTGCTGTGTTTCCAGGGGAAACTGTAGAAGTGGTTGATGTGGCCCCAACCCAGGAGGATGACCGCTCCCACTACCAGAGCCTCTTTCTTCAGGCGCAGCAACCAATAGGCAAAAAAGATGAGGTTGGCGGCTACCAGGTAAGGAAAGGCAAGGCCGAAGAAGGCCGGCGGCCAGAATTTGTCAGGCGGGATGTACACCGACAGGTAAGAGAGAAGCAGGGCCCCTGCCAGGACATAGGTGATGATGATCAGTATGAAACGGAATATCTTTTTTATAGCCACTTTTAGTTCTCTTTATTGCTCATCCTGAAAAGGATCTCCTTCTCTTTTTTCGTCAGGCTGTCATATCCGCCCTTGGAGATCTTGTCGAGGATGCGGTCGATCTCTTCCTGCTCATGAAGTTTCTGACGGTTGTATTCTATATCATCTGCCGGGCGCTTGTAGGTAACGTGTATTTTTGTCTTCCGGGGTTTGAAAAGTGTTGCCAGACTGTCGAGGGTCTTGTTGAAACGGCGTGTGGGATCTTTCCCGCGGCGGTACTGAAGCACAAACAGATATCCGTAAAGAGCACCTCCCAGGTGGGCGAACTTGCCGCCGGTATTGGTGGGGAAATCGACCAGGGTGGTAAGGATGAACGCGACGAGGGCGATGTATTTGATCTTCACGGGACCGATCAGGAAAACGTATACGGTATAATTGGGCACATAGACGGCTGTGGCAATGACCAGCGCCATAACGGAAGCGGAAGCGCCCAGTGCCAGCGACACCGGCAGCACGTTGTGAAAAGCCGGGAAAAGATTAAAACCTGCGATGTAAAAAAGAGCTCCCGTCAGTCCTCCCAGCACATAGACGCCCACCAGTTTTTTCTGGTCGAAATACTGGAGAAAAATAATACCGAACCAATAAAGCCAGAGCAGGTTGAAGAGGATGTGCAGGAATCCCTGGTGGGTGAACATATACGTGACGGGCGTCCAGGGGTGGGTGAGCAGTGCCGGCAGGTATGCCGGGACAGCCAGCCACCGCAGCACATGCAGCGAAGGATTAAGCACGCCGGCCAGGAAAAGGATGATCCAGGTGAGGTTGACGGCCAGCCATACCCCTACATTGATATAGATCAGCCGGATCAGCATCGATCCTTCGCGGAAGGAGGCTTTTATGTCATCCCAGATATTCATCGTCAATAGAAAGTTGTTCGGTTCTTGTTCCAGTACTTCACCATGAAATATCCAAAAAGCATACCACCCAGGTGTGCCACATGGGCCACATGACTGCCCGGCTGTACCAGGGCCAGATACAGCTCGAGGGCGCCGTAACCGATCACAAAGTATTTGGCTTTGATGGGTATGGGTGGGAAGAGGAGCATCAACTGGGTGTTGGGGAAGAGCATACCGAAACCCAGCAATACGCCGAAGACAGCTCCCGAAGCTCCCACCACAGGGGTGTTGAGGAACAGGTTCATTTTGCCCATCAGCGGATCCGTAAAGTTCTGATTGTTCCTCAGGATCTGCGCTCCCTGCTGCAGAACGATCTGCAGTTGCTCAGGGGTCATCTGGTGCTTCAGCGCTGTGAACTCGAACCAGCGGACCAGCGTATAAAAGGCGGCGGCCCCGATGCCCGTGACGAAAAAAAATATGAAAAAACGCTTGCTCCCCCACACATTTTCCAGCACCCTGCCGAACATCCAGAGGGCGAACATATTGAAGAACAGATGCGTGAGCCCTGCGTGCATGAACAGGTGGGTGACGAACTGGTAGGGCTGGAAGTATTCTGATCCGGGGAAATAGAGTGCCAGGTAACGGGTCAGATCGATCCCGAAACTGCTGGCCATCACCCATGTGATCAGCAACATGAGTGTGGAGAGGATGATAATGTTTTTTACTACCGGTGGGAAATTGGCATTGTACCGGCGAGAGTAATAGTTCATGTATTAATATTTTTGTTTCTCTGTGGTCCTGCAATAGTTGCGCCAAAGATAAAAAAAGGTAAGGAGAAATACCGGAACAGGACAGATTGTCACGGAAGATCGCGGAGGTTGTTCCCCGGGGCCGGTTTTATTCGAACTGTTTCTCCAGGTCACTGCCGGGGAGGATGTAGAAGACCGGCTTTCCGGAAGGAGTGAAAGTGGGTTCTGAGCATCCGAAAAGACGGTCTGTCAGATCTCTCATCTCTTCACCGGTGAGGGTTTTGCCGTAAGGAATGGCTGCCGCCATGGCCATGGCCGCTGCGATCTTTTCCCGTGTCTTCACCGAAGGGTCGTTCTCTGAGATCTTGTAATGGTCGATGAGGGAGTGCAGCAGCAAGGCCGGATCGGTGGTGCCGGCATTGCCGGGAAGGCCGTTGATCTCCACCGAGTTTTTACCACTGATGGTGAGGGAGATCCCCAGTTTTTCCACCTCCCCGCGTATCTCTTCGAGGATCAGCATATCGGCAGGGGCAAGCTGCAGGACGACCGGAAAGAGGCGTTGCTGGGCAGGGGTGTGTTCTTCCTGCAGCGACCGGAGATATTCCTCAAAAAGAATACGTTCGTGAGCTCTCCGCTGATCGACGAACATCAGGCCCGACTTCACGGCGAAGAGGATATACTTTTGTTTGAACTGCAGGAAAGCGCTCCCCGAAGCTGCCGGCGAAGGCTCTTCCCGTTCGGTCTCGAGCTGTTCCGGCAGGGAGGAGGCGGAGGGCAGTCCTTCATAGGCTTTTTCCCAGTACTGCAGCACATCTTTTTGGGAGGGAGTGACGGGCCGGGGGCCGGATCGCGAAAGGCCCTGCTCTTTTTTCTCCTCTTCGAAGGGGTTGAAGTCCGGGTTGATGGTGATCTCCGGCGGACGGACCTCCTGTCCCTTCCGTGCCACGGGTATATCGATAGGGGCACCACCGTCGAAATCAAGGGAAGGGACAATGTTGAACTTACCCAACGCCTCTTTTACCGAAGCGTGGAGGATCTGCCAGACCGACCGTTCATCTTCGAACTTGATCTCAGTTTTGGTGGGGTGTATGTTGATATCGATCCTGCCGGGGTCGGTCTCGAAATAGATGAAGTAGGAGGGTACCGCCTCGGGCGGCAGCAGTTTCTGGTAAGCTTCGGTGACGGCCCTGTGGAAGTAGGGATGCTTCATGAAGCGGCCGTTGGTGAAGAAGAACTGTTCTCCGAAAGTTTTTTTGGCAAATTCGGGTTTCCCGACGAAGCCTCTGATATTCACGAGAGAGGTATCCGTTTCCAGGGGGATGAGGTGGGCGTTGGCGTTTTTCCCGAAGACGCCGGTGATACGTTGCCGTAGGTTGGCCACGGCCGGCAGGTGGTAGATATCGGTCTCGTTGTGGCGCAGACGGAAAGCGATTTGGGGATGGGTGAGGACGATGCGCTGGAATTCGGTGATGATATGTTTGAGCTCGGTGTTGTTGGTCTTAAGGAATTTCCTCCGTGCCGGGATGTTGAAGAAGAGGTTTTTCACCGAGAAGCTGCTGCCGTCGGGACAGGCCACGGGTTGCTGGTTCTCGACGCGTGAGCCGGCGATGATGATATGGGTCCCCAGCTCGTCCTCTTTTCTTTTGGTGCGCAGCTCTACCTGTGCCACAGCAGCTATGGAGGCGAGGGCTTCGCCGCGGAAGCCCATGGTGCGTATGGCGAAGAGGTCTTCTGCTTTCCGGATCTTGGAGGTGGCATGACGTTCGAAGGCCAGGCGGGCGTCGGTCTCTGACATACCGCAGCCGTCGTCGGTGACACGGATCAGGTCTTTGCCGGCCTGGGTAACCTCAACGGTGACGGAAGAGGCGCCCGCGTCCAGCGCATTCTCCATCAGCTCCTTCACCACGGAGGCGGGACGTTGTATGACCTCCCCCGCCGCGATCTGGTTGGCAACTGAATCGGGCAATAAACGGATGATATCTGACATCGGCGCTCCTTGTTTATCAGAAAAAAAGGAACCATGCCAGCCAGACGAGCAATGCCAGGATGACCACCAGCATCAGGTTCGAGGAACGCTCACGCTTGCGCAGCTTGCGGCGGAAATAGGTTGTCATGGTCCCCCGCTGTATGAGGCGTACGTAATTGTTATCCTCCTCGGTGGTAAGACCCAGTTCCTGCCGGATCATGGCTATGCGCTGCTGCAGGGCTTCTTTCTCCGGATCATAATACCGGGGAATGAAGTGAAACCCTTTGGGCCTGCTTGTCTGAAAAAATGAAGGTAATGAAGACATCTCTTTTTACGCTGTTCTTTCCTTACAAAGATACAAAAAAGCCCTCACATGAGGGCCTTTTTCTTATTCTTCTTCGCCGACTTCATCCTGTTTGAAGCGGCCCATATCGCTGAGCCCCGAGGCTGCTATGAAAGCGGCATTTGCTTTGTTCTCGGAGCGGGCGTTGCGCAGGAAGACCTCCAGGGATTTCCAGAAACGGGATTCCCTGTTGGTGTCGAGCAGGAGGAGATAGCCCATGATGATGTTGCCGGCCATCTCTATGAGGCGCCGTCCGTGGAAGTCGACGAACTCTTTGTCTTCGGTCTCCTGTACCTTCATCAGGGCCTGTTCGAACTCTTCGGTCATGGTGATGAGGGTACGGCGGTAGGTGTGCAGTTCCGGTTTCAGGGGAGTGTCTTCATATTCCCTGATCTGTTTGAGGTAGGTGCCTTTGGCCAGGCCGGTGAGGGCAGCCACCACCTGCAGCTGGGTGGTCCCTTCATAGATGGAGGTGATACGGGCATCACGGTAGATCCGTTCGATGGGATAATCTTTCATGAAGCCGGAGCCTCCGTGGATCTGCAGAGAGTCGTAAGCGATGCGGTTACATACCTCCGAGGCAAGGCCTTTGGCCAGCGGGGTGTAAGCATCGGCCAGCAGCTGGTATTTCTTCATCTCCTGGCGTTCTTCTTTCTCGAGGGAGCGTTCGTTGGAGATATGGAAATAGGCTTTGTACATATCCACGAAACGGGAGGTCTCGTAGAGCAGGCTGCGGGCGCCGTCCAGCTTGGCCTTCATGACCGAGAGCATCTCGTAGACGGCGGGGAACTCGATGATGGCTTTGCCGAACTGCTTTCTTTCTTTGGCATATTCCAGTGCTTCGCGCCAGGCTGCCTCGGCGATGCCTACGCTCTGGGCGGCGATCCCCAGGCGGGCGCCGTTCATCAGCGACATGACATAACGGATCAGGCCCATGCGGCGGGAGCCTACCAGCTCGGCCGGCACGTTGCGGTACACCAGCTCGCAGGTGGGTGAGCCGATGATGCCCAGCTTATGCTCTATGCGGCGTACCTTAATGGCCTTGTGGGCTTTGTTGTCATAGACGAACATGGAAAGGCCGCGGCCGTCCTTGGTGCCTTCTTCCGAACGGGCCAGCACCAGCGAGATATCACCGTCGCCGTTGGTGATGAATCGTTTCACACCGTTGAGGTACCACTGCTTTTTCTCCTCATCGTATGTGGCTTTCAGCATCACCGACTGCAGGTCGGAGCCGGCGTCGGGCTCGGTGAGGGCCATGGAGCCGGTCTCCCCGTTACAGAAACGGGGCAGGTATTTCTCTTTCTGCTCTTCGTCGGCGAACTCGTGGATGGTCTCGGCACAATCCTGCAGTCCCCAGATGTTGACAAAAGCAGCGTCGGCACGGGAGACCATATCTGCGGCCATGGTATATGGCACAATGGAAAAGTTCAGGCCTCCGTACTTGCGCGGCAGGGTGATGCCCATCAGGCCGGCCTTGCGTATGGCGTCGAGGTTCTCCTCGGTGCCTTTGGCATAGACGACCCGGTCATTCTCGACGTGCGGGCCCTCCCGGTCGATATCCTCGGCATTGGGAGCGATGATCTCTCCGCAGATCTCCCCGATGACATCCAGCACCTTCTCGTAACTGTCCATGGTATCTTCAAAATCCACCGGAGCATAATCAAACTTGTCCTTGTCCTCGAAATTCCGCTCTTTGAGCTCAACGATCTTCTTCATCAAAGGATGGTTGAGGTGGAATTTCAGATCGGGGTTGTCGGTGAAAAAATTAGCCATTGTCCTGTTGTTTTTAGAAATTATCGTATAAAGTGCCGGTGGTTATTTGGAATTCTCCTTGTAATATTTGATCATTTTCGGTATCACGCTTTCGATCTCGCCAATGATGGCATAGTCGGCGATCTGGTTGATGGGAGCGTTGGGGTCATTGTTCACCGAGATGATCATGGCCGATTCCTGCATGCCGGCGAGGTGCTGTACCTGTCCGGATATGCCGCAGGCGATGTAGAGCTTGGGCCGTACGGTGACGCCTGTCTGGCCTATCTGGCGGTCATGGTCGGCAAAGCCGGCATCGACGGCGGCCCTGGAGGCCCCCACTTCAGCGCCTATGACCTCTGCCAGCTCGTAGAGCAAGTCGAAGTTTTCCCGTGAGCCCACGCCGTATCCGCCGGAGACGATCACGGAGGCGCCCTTGAGGTCGATCTTCGACTCTTCCATGTGGCGTTCCAGCACCTTCACCACCATATCGCCGGGTTGGATATATTTGTCCACGTCCACCTTTTTCACCTCTCCCTTGCGGGGTTCCCGGCATTTTTCTTTTTTCATCACCCCTTCACGCACGGTGGCCATCTGGGGCTTGTTCTCCGGGTTGATGATGGTGGCGATGATGTTCCCCCCAAAAGCAGGCCGTATCTGCAGCAGGAGGTTTTTATAGGTCTTTCCCTTTTTCTTGTCGGTGTGTTCCCCGATTTCCAGGGCTGTACAGTCGGCGGTGAGACCGCTGTGGAGAGCGGAGGAGACGCGGGGTCCCAGGTCGCGGCCGAAGCTGGTGGCGCCGAGGAGGGCTATCTGCGGCTTTTCCTCTTCGAAAAGGCCTTTGGCGATGCTGGTATAAGGCAGGGAGGTGTAGTGTTCCAGGCGTTTGTCATCGGCCAGCCATACCGTGTCGGCCCCGTAGGCGAAGAGCTCTTTTTCGACACCTTTCAGGCCGTGTCCCATGACGAGGGCTTCCACGCTGCAGCCCAGCTCGCCGGCCAGCTTATGCCCTTTGGTGATCAGCTCCAGGCTGATGTCGGCGACGTGGCCGTTGTCCATTTCACATATAACGAATAGATTGTTCACTTTCTCGCGTTTTTGAGGTTATTGACAAAAGGCGGTTAACCCAGGGTATGGTTGGTGATCAGCTCCTTCATGAGCCAGTTGATGTCCGCGTCGCTGTCCTGCAGCACCTTGGCTTCCTTGGCCTGGAAGACCACATTCTCAATCTTCTTCACCTTGGTGGGCGAGCCGGAGAGGCCCAGCTGGGCCGGGTCGGCGTCGATGTCGGTGACGTTCCACTCGGGCAGGTTCAGGAAAGGCCGGTCGTTATAGATGGAGATATAGTCTTCGGAGATCCCCTGACGTTCGCTGAGGGTGGTAGCCCTTTTGTATTTCATGATCAGTTTGGCATTGCGGGGACGGCAGGCGGGTGCCGAGCCGGTGACGGTGATCAGCAGGGGCGTGGGAGCTTCAACGATCTCCACCCCTTTCTCGAGGCGTCTTTTTACGGTCACTTTTTCTTTTTTGATCTCCAGGATCTCTTCGGCATAGGAGACCTGGGCGATCTTCAGCTTTTCAGCCACCTGGGGCCCTACCTGTGCGGTGTCGCCGTCGATGGCCTGCCTGCCTGCCAGGATCAGGTCAAAGTCGCCTATTTTCAGGATGGCCCGGGAAAGAGCGTAAGAGGTGGCCAGGGTGTCGGAGCCGGCAAATGCCCGGTCGGTGAGGAGGTACCCGTCGTCGGCACCGCGGTAGAGACCTTCCCGTATGATCTCGGCAGCACGCGGCGGACCCATGGTCAGCATAGTGATATGGCTGCCCGGAAAACGGTCTTTGATACGGAGGGCCTGCTCCAGGGCATTGAGATCCTCCGGATTGAAAATGGCCGGCAGGACCGCTCTGTTGACGGTGCCGTCGGCTTTCATGGCATCCTTGCCCACGTTGCGGGTGTCGGGCACCTGCTTGGCCAGTACGATGATCCTGTAACTCTTCTTCATAGGTGAAATATTTTGTCCGGCAAAGATAAAGGATTTTCAGAATTGACAAAAGGAGAAGAAGGTTGAAGGTTGATTGGCGAATGGCGAATGGCGAAGGGCGAAAGGTCAAAGAGTATGAAAGGTATGAAAAGTATGAAGAGTGGGAAGAGTGGAAAAAGTCAGCGATGAGCGATGAGATGTGAGAGATGAGTCATTCGATACGACTGCGGCTGTTCAGGAACAAGCGATGAGAGAGGAATAAAAAGAAAAAAGCCCCGAAGGGGCGATAAGCAAACAGGATCGGGCGCAGCCCGATCATTATGAGCCAAGATCAAAATAGCCCTGTAAGGGCGAAAGACAAAGGGCGAACGGAAAAGGAGAAGAAGGTTGAAGGTCGATTGGCGAAGGACGAAGGGCGAAAGGCGAAAGGTCAAAGAGTATGAAAGGTATGAAAGGTATGAAGAGTGGGAAAAGTGCGTAAGGCGTAGCGCATAGAGCATATAGCATAGAGCGTCTCCACCCAGCACCCAGCAACTGCCGGGGACTTCGGGCGCCTACGCTAATCCCGACAGCTATCGGGACCAGCGACAGCGTGCGGACGAAGGATGAATTCCGCCTTCGCCAAAGGCTACGGCGGACAAGGTGAGCCCCGCCTTCGCCAAGGCTACGGCGGACGAAGGTGAGCTCCGCCTTCGCCAAGGCTATGGCGGACGAAGGAGGAAATGGTTAACTTTGCCGGGATTTTTCAGGAGAATATGAAAGAGAGGACGAAAGGATATTTACTGGCGGTAGTGGCCACGCTGGCCATGGCCAATGTGTATATCTTCAGTAAGGCGGCGCTGAACGAGATCCATCTCATCCAGTTCGGTGTGTACTGGTACCTGCTGGGGATAGTATGGCTGCTGATCTATCTGATTTTGCGGGGGCAGCTGGGCATGCTGAAAGAGATCCCCCGCAACCAGTGGGGTCAGCTGGCCCTCATAGGGCTGCTGGAGCTGGGGGGCACGGTCTTTTTCTTCCTGGCCATACAGAAAATGGAGAATCCGGCGATGGTCTCTTTCCTGGGCAATCTGACGCCGTTGCTGATCACCCTGCTGGGGGTCATGTTGCTCCATGAACGGTATGTTCCCATAGAGATCCTGGGTATTGTCCTGACGCTGGGCGGTGCCTTTCTGATCAGCTACCAGCGGCCGGGCGAAGGGAGCGGCTGGCTGCGCGAAGGAGCAGAGTGGGTATTCCTTTCGTCCGTGTTGTATGCGGTAGCTTTTGTGATGGCCAAACATTCCATTGCCCGCCTCAATCCTTTTGTGCTCACCCTCAACAGGCTGGTCTATTTATGGGCCTTCTCGGTGGGGGCATTGCTGATCACGGGCATGTCAATGGTCATCCCCGGCAAAGCGTTCCTGAACATTGTACTGGGCTCTTTCCTGGGGCCTTTCCTCACGGCCCTGACCAACTATTCGGCCATCCGTTACCTGGAGGCCTCGCGCACCTCCATCATCACCAGCTCCAAAGGCTTTTTTGTGCTGGCCGGAGCTTTCCTTTATTTCGGCATGGTCCCTGCCTCCTGGCAGATCTGGGGCGGCGTGCTCACCGTAACAGGAGTGATACTGATCACCCTGGGGAAGCAGATGCTGAAGAAACGATGAACGACGAATGATGAACGGCGAACCGTTGTTCAATGTAGTTTTTGGGTGATGAATTCGTCGAGCACCTGTTCGAGGGTGGGATCGCCTATCTCCTGAAGGTCGTAGTACACCCGTGTGGTCGGTTTGTTGATGTTGGTGATGCGGTTCAGGTCGATGGGTGTCCCGATGATCACGGCATCACAGTCGGTGTTGTTGATGGTCTTTTCCAGATCATGCAGTTGTTCCTCGCCGTAGCCCATGGCCGGCAGCAGGGTGCCGATGGAGGGATAGATGCGGAAGGTGTCCTGCAGTTTCCCGTGGAGGAAGGGACGGGGATCCACCAGCTCCGATGCTCCGTATTTTTGGGCGGCCACCACGCCGGCGCCCAGCTTCATCCCGCCATGGGTGAGGGTGGGACCGTCTTCTATGGCCAGTACCCGTTTGCCGCGGATCACCTGCGGATCGTCCACCCGGATGGGAGAGGCTGCATCGATCACGGTGGCAGCCGGTGCCAGTCGGGCGATGTTCTCGCGGAGCAGCTGAACGTTTTCCGGAGCGGCGGTGTCCAGTTTGTTGATGACCACCACATCGGCCATGCGCAGGGTCACTTCGCCGGGATAGTAACTGGTCTCATGACCGGCACGGTGCGGGTCGGTGACCGTAATGGCCAGGTCGGGACGGTAAAAGGGAAAGTCGTTGTTGCCGCCATCCCAGAGGATCACGTCGCAACCGTCGGGATCCTGCTCGGCGGCCCGCAGGATGGCTTCGTAATCCACCCCCGCATAGATGACGTTGCCCCGGACAATGTGCGGTTCATACTCTTCCATCTCCTCAATGGTGCAATGATGTTTTGCGAGGTCTTCCAGCCTGGCGAAGCGTTGCACTTTCTGGGCCATCAGATCGCCGTAAGGCATGGGATGGCGTATCGCTACCACCTTCAACCCTTTTTTTATCAGGATCTCTATGACGCGCCGTGAGGTCTGGCTCTTGCCACAGCCGGTACGTACCGCCCCCACAGAGATCACGGGTTTGGTGCTTTTCAGCATCGTATCATCCGGCCCCAGCAACATGAAAGAAGCTCCCGCAGCATTCACAATGGCACTCACCTGCATCACTTTTGTGTAAGGCACATCACTGTACGAGAAAACACAATCGGTAACCCCGTGCTCCTGGATCAGTTGTGGCAGGTCTTCCTCAGCATAAATAGGTATCCCCTGCGGGTACAACGGACCAGCCAGCCCGGACGGATAAACACGTCCTTCAATGTCGGGGATCTGGGCAGCCGTGAAAGCCACCACTTCGTAATGATCGTTGTTCCTGAAAAAAGTGTTGAAATTGTGAAAATCCCTGCCGGCGGCGCCGATGATGATAACTTTTCTTTTTCCCATGATCTGTTGATTTTTTATGACTCCAATTATACGATAATTGCATAAAAATACGTTCTTTCATGGAGAATTAAAAGTTTTTGGGATATGTTTTTGATCATGTATAAAACGGCGGCGTCATTGAATTGGAGGTCAATGTGTTTTATAACATGAGCAGAAAAGGCCAAAATTTAAAATAATAGCAACCCTTTTGGCATAATTTTCGTCTGTATAATAAAGAAGTGTTTTTTCATGAATTATCTGGCGCATACTTTTTTATCCGGTGATTCTGATGAGGTCAGGATCGGGAATTTCATTGGCGATTATGTCAAGGGGAGTGATTTCAAATTCTATTCCGAGGGGATCAGGAAAGGGATCATTCTGCATCGTCATATAGATTCCTTCACCGATACACATCCGGTGGTGCGGGAGAGTATTGCCAGGCTTGTGCCGGTGTACCACAAGTATGCGGGGGTGATCATCGATATCTTTTATGATCATTTTCTTTCGGTCAACTGGGATTTCATCAGTTCTGTTCCCCTGGCCGAGCTGGCGGAGCTTACCTATCACAACCTTCATGATCATTATGATATCCTTCCGGAGGCGATCAAGAGGGTAGTCCCTTCCTTTATTTTCAACCGCTGGCTGGAAGCTTACAACACCATCGAGGGGATCGAGAGCGTTTTACAGAAGATGAGCGTGGTGACCTCCCTGCCTGACCTGACCGGTGAAGCCATCCGGTCGCTGGAGGAGAACTATGAAACATATCAAAACGAGTTTTTTGCCTTTTTCCCCGATATTGTCCATTATGTGACGACCGCTTTTGATGTTCATCTTTACCTGAGTGAGAGTTTCCTTTATGAATATGAGGAAACTTACCGGAAAAGGGTATAGATAGGTACAGGTCAGAACGTCATTTCCAGCCGGTCGGCATCCAGTCTGATAAAGATGAACAGCAGGATCGTAAAGGCCCAGAGGGAGGATCCTCCGTAGCTGAAAAAGGGCAGAGGGATCCCTATGACGGGGAAAAGGCCTATGGTCATGCCGATATTCACGAGCACATGGAAGCTGAACAGTGAGAAGATGGAATAGCCGTACACTCTGCTGAAGGCGGAGCGTTGCCGTTCGGCCAGGTAGAGGATGCGCATCAGGAAAAGGATATAGAAAGCGATCACCCCGAACGTTCCCAGGAAACCCCACTCCTCTCCTACGGTGCAGAAGATAAAGTCGGTGCTCTGTTCCGGCACGAAGTTGAACTTGGTCTGTGTGCCGCGCAGGAAGCCTTTGCCGGAAAACCCGCCGGAACCGATGGCTATTTTCGACTGGTTGACGTTGTAGCCGCTGCCATAGGGGTCCGATTCGATGCCGAGCACGATATTGATGCGGGTGCGCTGGTGGGGTTCCAGGATGTTGTTGAAGACATAGTTCACCGAGAAAGTGAAGAGCATGGCCAGGATGAGTACGCCGTAGAGGATGGCTGTACGTACCAGTTTCAGGCGATAGATGAAAGGCAGGAGGATCACTGTCCCTGCCAGGATGGACAGGAAGATGACCGTATAGAGCGACATCCCTTTGTGCAGCAGGGTCATCCCCAGCCAGAGGATCCCTCCTGTGGCGGCCAGGATCACGGCTCCCCTGGCGGTGAGGAGAGGTCTCTTCTCCACCAGCAGATGGATCAGCAGGGCCAGGCCCAGCAGGACGGCCAGCACGATGGTCTTGTCCACGATGAGGGTGATGATGAAAAGAACGATGAACAGGAATCCGATGAGCAGCACCTCGGCACGCAGACCTTCCCGGTAAAGGACCAGGATAAAGGCAATGAAAACGAAGGCGGATCCCATGTCGGGTTGCAGCATGATCAGCGCTGCCGGCGCGATGATGATCAGCGAGGCCTTCACCAGGTCACGGAAATGTTCGAGTGTCACATTGTACTCGCTGAGGTAACGGGCCAGGACCAGTGCCGTGGTCACCTTGGCAAATTCGGAGGGTTGTATGTGCACCCCTGCCACCGAGATCCAGGAGGTGGACCCATGGATGGTGGCGCCGATCACCAGGACCATCACCAGCAACAACAGGGATAACAGGTAGAGAGGCCAGGCGAAGAAATAGTAAAAACGGGGATGCAGCGTGAGGATGACAATAGCGATCACGAGGGTCAGGAGGATCCAGTAGAACTGTTTCCCGTAACGCATGGAGAAATCGAAAAGGCGCGGATGAGCCTCATTGTAGGCTGATGAATAGATGTTGATCAGCCCGAAGGTCACCAGCAGGAGGTACATCAGCACCGTCAGCCAGTCGATTCTGCCCAGGATATTATTTCTGCTTCTCTCCATGTATCAGATCGGTTTTCCTGATATAATCCTCCAGCCAGGTACGGGTGATCTTCCCCTTCAGATATTTTTCGATCATCAGGGAAGCGATGGGTGCGGCATAGGTAGCGCCGAAGCCGCCGTTTTCCACATACACGCTGATAGCTATGCGGGGGTTGTCTTTCGGGGCGAAGGCCATGAAGATGGAATGGTCTTTGCCGTGGGGGTTCTGGGCGGTACCTGTTTTGCCGCATACCCGGATATCGGGGATGTGGGCGATGCGGGCCGTGGATCCGCTCCCCGGCTCTCCGTTGACCACGCGGTCCATTCCTTCTACAGCAATGTCAAAATATTTCCGGTCGATGCCTACCGGATGTTCCTCCCGGAACCGTCTGTTGATGGAGTCCCTGCCCTCGATCTCTTTTACCACATGCGGGGTGATGTAATATCCTCTGTTGGCGACTGTGGCGGCAAGATTAGCCATCTGCAGGGGGGTAAGGCCCAGCTCCCCCTGGCCGATGGCCATGGAGATAAGGGTGAGCGAGCTCCAGCCGTTCTTGTGGTAATAGCGGTCGTAATAGGATGTGTCGGGCAGGTAGCCGCTCAGCTCGTTGGGCAGGTCTATGCCCAGGGGATGACCGAACCCGAACATCTCGAGATGATGTTCCCAGTTCTCAAAGGACCGGTAGATGGAGGGGAACTTGGGATCGTCGAGGATATTGCGGAAGACATTGCAGAAATAGGCGTTGCAGGACATCTGGATGGCCTCGACAAGGTTGAGGGGTGAGCGGTGGGGATGACATCCTTTATGCACGCCGGCGGCATAATAGCCCCCATGGCATTCATATTTATAGGAAGGATAGAGAACTCTCTCCTGCAATCCGATGAGGGCGTTGACCACTTTGAAGGTGGACGCCGGGGGGTAACTGGCCATAATAGCCCTGTTAAAGAGGGGTTTGAGGGTATCCTGCACCAGGGCAGGGAAATATTTCCGGCGGTTGCGTCCCACCAGCAGCTCGGGATCATACCCGGGCGAGGAGACCATACAAAGCACCTCGCCGGTAGCGGGTTCCAGGGCCACGATGCTGCCCACTTTGTTATTCATCAGATATTCCCCGTATGCCTGTAGGCCGGCATCGAACGATGCCGTCAGGTTGGTACCTACCACCGCTGCCGTATCGTAACGGCCATAACGGTATGATCCTTTGATACGGTTGTGCACATCCACCAGATAGATCTTCACACCTTTCCGGCCACGCAACTCCTTTTCATAGGAATGTTCTATGCCGCTGATGCCGATATAGTCTCCCATCTTATAATAAGGATCTTTCCGGATGGTCTTCTCGGTTACCTCCCCTACATATCCCAGCATATGGGCGGCCACATGCCGGTTGTAGTAGCGCAGCGTACGGGGCTGTACATAAAACCCCGGGTACTTGTACATTTTCTCCGAAAGCCGGGCGTAGGTGACGGCGGGGATCTGTTTTACCAGAATGGAAGCTTTCAACCGGGAGTAAGCTGCCGCCTTCCGGAGTCCTTCGCGGATATCTTTTTCAGGTACCTCCAGGAGAGCGGAAAATTCTGCCGTATCGAAAGGCTCCACCTGTGAGGGGATGACCATCAGGTCATAGGCCGCCTCGTTGGAGACGATCAGGGTATGGTTCCGGTCGTAGATAAGCCCTCGCGCCGGATACTGGGTGATATAGCGCAGCACATTGTTGGAGGCGCTCAGGCGGTAAGATTTATCCAGTACCTGGATGGTCAGGAGTCGTATGATGTAGATCAACGCGATCAGGATCACCAGCCCTGCGATCACATATCTTCTGCCCGCATACTGACTCGTATCTTTCATTCGTTACGGGGTTTATGGACGAAGAACTGGCTGAGGACCACCAGGAGAAGGGTGAAAGCCGAGCTGACGATCACGCGCCAGAGGGTGGAGAAAAAATGATGGAAGGAGAACACTTCGAAGTAAAAGAGAAAGAAGTGATGGACAAAGATGATCGTGGCGGAATATTTCAGGAACCACCCCACCCCGTAGTCAGAGATACCGGGGCGTGTGTTGGACATATAGCCGTCACGGGGGGAGAAAAGTTTCAGGACCCCCGGTCGCAGCCAGGCGGCAAAAACAGTGGCAGCGGTGTGGATACCGTAGGTATGCTCAAAAAGGTCGACGGTGAGACCCAGGAAAAAAGCCAGGATGAGCAACAGCCATCCGGGGGTTTCAAAAGGCAGGATCAGCAGGAACAGGATGTACAGGAAAGGAACCGCATAACGGCTGAACTGTATGTTGTCCAGGATCAGTACCTGCACGAGGATGATCAGTATGAAAGCAAAGATATACCGCAAAAGAGAATTAATCATGGCTCTGCAGTTTTTTTTGTTCTTCCTTTTGCAGGTTACGTATCACGTCGACATAGGTCAGGTGGCGGAAGTCGGTGAAGAGTTTCACTTTGATCCTGTAGAAGCTCCCGTTCTCGACGGAGGCTTCCTCGACGGTACCCACAGGGATCCCTTCGGGGAAGATGGCCGAATAGCCGCTGGTGACGATGGTGTCCCCTTTGGCGACATTCACATGGTAAGGGATCTCGTTGAGGATAACGGTGCGGTAATCACTCCCGTCCCAGGAGATGGTGCCGAAATAATTGTTCTTTTTCAGCTTGGCGCTCACGTGGAAGTTGAGGTTGATCACCGAGAGGACGGACGTATAGTTGCGGGTGACGCCGTTGGTGACCCCTACGATCCCTTCGGAGCAGACCACTCCCATTTCGGGCTGTATCCCCTGGTCGCTGCCTTTGTCGAGGCTCAGGTAGTTGTGCATGCGGGTGACAGTGTTGCTGATCACACGCGCCGAGGTAAAGAAATATTTCTGGCGATGCACCGTATCGTTCTCCCCGAAGAAGAAAAGCTCGTCCGAGCGGTAAACCCGCTGCAGTTGGTTCTTGAGGATGGTGTTCTCCAGCGACAGCTTGCGGTTGGTCTCCACCAGGTTGAAATAGTCGGAGAAGGAGCTGATCGATTCGTTAAAAAAAGCTGAGATGTTCTCGGTGAAGGCGACGAACCCTGCTTTCTGGTACAGGTTGTACCGTATGCCCATGGAGGTGGCTATTCCTTCCAGCAGGATAAATAGAAGGAAGAAGTGGTACTTATATATCAGGTTGAGCAGGTTTCTCATTCACCGGCGCCTCATTTATTGATCATCTCATCAGGAAAGAAAATTTATCCACATTCTTCAGGGCTATACCTGTCCCGCGGGCCACGGCGTGGAGGGGGTCTTCGGCGATGTGGAAAGGAATGTTGATCTTATCGGTCAGTCGCCGGGCCAGTCCTCTCAGCAGGGCTCCTCCGCCGGCGAGGTAGATGCCGTGGGAGACGATATCTGCATAGAGCTCCGGAGGGGTCTGTTCGAGGACGCCGAGGATAGCCGTTTCGATCTTGGAGATCGATTTGTCGAGACAGTGGGCGATCTCCTGGTAAGAGACGGGCACCTCAATGGGCAGGGCGGTCATCAGGTTGGGTCCCCGCACGACGAAATCGTTGGGTGGCTCATCGAGATCGGGTAGGGCCGAGCCCACCTGTATCTTGATATCTTCGGCGGTACGCTCACCCACCTTGATGTTGTGCTGGTGGCGCATATAGGCCTGTATGTCGGCGGTGAAGCCGTCGCCGGCCACACGTATCGATTTGTTGGTGACGATGCCGCCGAGGGCGATGACGGCGATCTCGGTGGTGCCGCCGCCGATATCGACGACCATGCTCCCTTCGGGGGCTTCCACGTCAATGCCTATGCCGATGGCGGCGGCCATGGGCTCATAGATCATATATACGTCGCGGCCTCCGGCATGTTCGGAGGAGTCACGTACCGCACGTATCTCCACCTCGGTGCTCCCCGAAGGGATGCACACCACCATGCGCAGGGCAGGATTGAAAAGCCGGGGCTTGGTGTTGATCATCTTGATCATGCCGCGGATCATCAGCTCGGCGGCATCGAAATCGGCGATGACCCCGTCGCGCAGGGGACGGATGGTCTTGATGGTCTCATGCGTCTTGCCCTGCATCTGACGGGCTTTCTTACCGATGGCGATCAGCTTTCCCGTATTCTTGTCCAGCGCTACGATGGAGGGTTCGTCCACTACGATCTTGTCATTATGGATGATAATGGTATTGGCCGTTCCCAGATCGATAGCGATCTCCTGCATCAACAATGAAAAAAGTCCCATAGATCTGTTTGTGTTATTCTGTTTTTAATGTTTGAAATGTCTGATACCTGTGAAGACCATTGCCATATCGTTCCGGTCGCAATAGTCGATGGATTCCTGGTCGCGTATGCTCCCTCCCGGCTGAATGACGGCGTTGATACCGGCCTGGTGTGCCACCTCCACCGAATCAGCGAAAGGGAAGAAAGCATCGGAGGCCATGACGGCGCCCTGCAGGTCGAAGCCGAAACGCTTTGCTTTTTCGATGGCCTGTTTCAGGGCGTCGATGCGGGAGGTCTGGCCTATGCCGTGTCCCAGCAGCTGCTTGTTCTTCACCAGTACGATGGCATTGGATTTGGAATGTTTCACCAGGATGTTGGCGAAGAGCAGGTCCCCGACCTCCTCAGGTGTGGGAGCGCGTTGGGTGACGGTCTTCAGATCGCCGGCGTTCTCGGTTTTACTGTCGCGGTCCTGGAGCAGTACGCCGTTGAGGGCCGTGCGCACCAGGCGGGGAGCGAAGTCC
>JALVJE010000010.1 GCA_027028505.1 Bacteroidales bacterium | reverse complement strand
TCTGAAGAAGATGACCGTGCAGCAGATCACCCCCGCAGGACTGCGCGGTCTGGCGACGACGATCACCACCATGGCCAGAGCCGAAGGCCTGGAGGCCCACGCCCGGGCGGTGGAGGCGAGGGAGGGGAATGATTGAATGATTGAATGTATGAATGTATGAATGTATGAAATATTTGAAATATAATTTGATGTTAAACTATACTGTACGGACAAGGCATTGCCTTGTCTTGTCTCTACCTGGAACTATGAACTATGAACTATGAACTCTGAACTAACCTCTCTTGTCCGGAACAACATCCGCAACCTGCAGCCCTACTCCTCCGCCCGGGATGAGTATACCGGCGAGGCGGCGGTATGGCTCGACGCCAACGAGAGTCCTTATGAGGGCGGGGTGGAGCTGGTGCTGCGTGATCCCGCCACGGGGAAGGAGATCCTCGTGGCCGGCGCCGGCGCCCTCAACCGCTACCCCGACCCTTATCACCGCGACCTGCGGCAGGAGATCGCCCGCCGCAAAGGGGTACCGCCGGAGCGTGTCTTCCTGGGCAACGGCAGCGACGAGATCCTCGACCTCCTTTTCCGCACCTTTTGCGAGCCGGGACGCGACGAGGTGCTCCTACAGCCACCCACCTATGGCATGTACGGCGTGCTGGCAGCCATCCATGGCACGCCCGTCAAAGAGGTGTCGCTGGATGAAACTTTTCAGCCCGATACGGAGACGATATTGAAAGCTGTCACCGGCCGCACGAAAATGATCTTCTTCTGCTCGCCTAACAATCCAACGGGTAACACCATGGACCTGGAGCGGGTGGTTCAGGTGCTCGAGGCCTTCGACGGTCTGGTGGTCGTGGATGAGGCTTACATCGACTTCGCCCCGGAGAAAAGCCTCCTCTCCCTGACGCAGCAGTACGAACGGCTGGTGGTGCTGCAGACCTTCAGCAAGGCCCGCGGCCTCGCCGGCATACGCCTGGGTATGGCCTTCGGCCATCCGGAGCTCTTCGGCTGGCTCAACAGGGTAAAGATGCCTTACAACCTCAACCGCCTTACCCTCACCCTCGCCGCCACGAGCTTTGGCAGGGAGGAAGAGCTGCGGAAAAATACAAAGGTCATCCTGCAGGAGCGGGAGCGTCTCCGTTCTTTCCTGGAGAAGCTGCCGGTGGTGCGGAAGGTGTATCCCTCCGAGGCCAACTTCCTGCTGGTGTGCTTCGACGACGCCCGGAGCGTCTATGAGTACCTCCTCGAACGGAAGATCGTGGTGCGTGTACGTACACGCATCCCCGGCTGCGGCGAGGCCATACGCATCACCGTGGGCACGAGAGGGGAGAATGATATATTGATGCAAGCTTTGGGAGATATGAAATGATTCCCGCCCGGCCGAGGCCGTTCGGACGGGGAATGCTTGAATGTGTAAATGATTGAAATATGTGAAATATAATTTGATGTTAAACTTTACTGTACGGACAAGGCAATGCCTTGTCTCTACCTGGAACTACCTGGAACTTTGAACTTTGAACTTTGAACTATGAACCCCAAACCTCTTCTTTTCCTCGACCGTGACGGCACGATCACGCAGGAGCCGGAGGACTACCAGCTCGACAGCTTCGACAAACTGGCCTTCGTTCCGGGGGTGCTGTCGGCCCTGGGGCGCATTGCCCGCGAGCTGCCCTACGAGCTGGTGATGGTCACCAACCAGGACGGTCTCGGCACCGCCAGCTTTCCTGAAGAGACCTTCTGGCCTGTGCATAACCTGGTGATGCGTACGCTCGAAAGCGAGGGGGTGCGTTTTGCCGATGTGGTCATCGACCGCACCTTCCCGGAGGACCATGCCCCCACCCGCAAGCCGGGCACCGCGTTGCTGCAGAAGTATATCTCCGGCGAGTATGACCTCTCCCGTTCCTTTGTCATCGGCGACCGCATCACCGACATGGTGCTGGCGCACAACCTGGGAGCCCGCGGCATCTGGCTCGACGATGGCAGCGGCCTGGGGGATGACGAGACCGCCCTCACGGAGGAGGAGCTGGCAGCGACGGTGGTCCTGCGCACGCGCGACTGGCAGGAGGTGTACCGTTTCCTGCGGGCGCAGCAGCGCCGGGCCCGCGTGCGGCGCACCACACGTG
>JALVJE010000009.1 GCA_027028505.1 Bacteroidales bacterium | reverse complement strand
AGCTGGCCAGGATCTCACGCAGGCGTTCCAGCTGGGCAGGGTTGTTGGAGACGATGTACTCGCGGTATCCCAGCCCGGCCAGCTCGGTCATACGGCCGGCCAGCAGGTCGAAATTCTTGCGGAAGGCCGGTTGGAGGGATACATGGAACTCCAGCACCCGGGCCTCTTTTTCTGCGTGGGTGCTGCCGAACTCCACGCGGGCATAGCGGTCGGCCAATCTGTCAAACTCCTCCGGGCCCATCAGGGCCACGGCCGGCTGTTCCGTCTCCTCCTCTTCCTTCGGCATCTCCAGGCTCTGCAGCTCGCCGATCCTGCCGATGGTCTCCCGGATCAGTGTCCGGTCACGCATCCACAACGTCGCCGAAGGAGGCAGCAACGACAGCACGGACACCTTCTCCGTGACCTCCGTCATGCTGTTCACATCGGGCAGGAGCACGGCCTGCGACACCTTCTCCACCGAGAGCTGGGTCTCAATGTTAAAGGTACGTATGCTCTCGATACGATCACCGGCGAAGTCGAAACGGTAAGGATACTCGGCGGCATAGGAGAAGACGTCGATGATCCCGCCGCGCAGGGCATACTCCCCCGGACCCGTGACGAAGTCCACCGGCCGGAAGCCTTTGGCCAGCAGCTCCTCCTCCAGCAGTGACAGGGTCATTTCCTCACCCTGTTGCAGACGCACGCTGTTGCGCACCAGCGTCTTGCGGCTCACCGCCATCTCTGCCAACGCCTCGGGCCAGGTGACCACCGCCATCTTGCGCGTGCCGGCCGAGAGACGCTGCAACACCTCGGTGCGCAGGATCTTGTTCGAAGCATCCTCCTGACCGTGCCTGATATGCCTTTTAAAAGAGGAAGGAAGGAAATGGACCGACACACCTGTCGCGAAGGCCTCCAGGTCGTTGAAGAAATAGGCCGCCTCCTCCATGTCGGGGAGGATGAAGAGCTGCACGGTATGCAGTTCCGGCAGCACGGCGGCCGCAAAGAGAGCTGCCGAAGAGCCGGCCAGACCCTTCAGATGGACCGGCACGGCAGGTCCCTCCTCCCGCACCAGCCGCACAAAATCCTCCCGATGCGGATGTTCCGCATAGAGACGCGCCAGATCTTTTGCACCCTCGCTCATGACGGTGCAAAGGTAAAAAAGATAGTGGGTCGCTGTGCCGGCCTTTATCTTTTCACCACCTTCACCACCTTGTTCCCCTGTGGACCGCGGATCCGCACGAAGTAGATCCCGGCGGGCTGTCCTGACATATCTACCTGCAGACGTCCCGTGGCAGCAGCCGGGATCGTTTCCTCAAACACCTTTTGTCCGAGGATATTGCAGACATATATCTCCTGACGCCCTTCCGCATCCGTTGGCAGATCGATGTAGAAATAATCCTTGCAGGGATTGGGCCGGATACGCACTTCCTCCGTGGTCAGCACTGTCCGTGTGCCCGTGCAGGCATCCACATGCACAGCCACGGCGTCGGTGGCCACACAACCGTCGTCGAGAGTGACCGCGACCGTATAGACGCCACTGTCGCTCACCGTAATCGTCTGTGTCGTGCTGCTGTCGGACCAAAGGTAGGAGACAAACCCGCTGCCGGCATCCAGGGTAACATCGTCACCGGCACAGATGGTGGTATCATGGAAGTTGAACAACTGCATCGTATCGGCATGATCACAGGCATTCACCAGCCACAGGTCGTCCAGGTAAAGCACCGAACCCACGGGCAGGGGTTTCTCGGCACCCAGGAGCCAGCCGGAGGCAAAGATCAGGTTGACCGTATCCACCTCCACATCCTCCAGGTGAAGGGTGTCGCTGAAAAAGGTGTAGGTGTCTGCAGGAGGCAAAGCAAAACCACGCACCGCCTGCTCACGGCTGCCGGTCTCTGCATTCCATTTGGAGCAGAGCACGACCACCTGCGCCGAGTCGTTGCCGGCCGGCGTGTATTTGTAATACCCCTGGATTATGCTGGGTGTGACCTGCACCGGAAATCCGCCGCTGAAATCCCCGACCTCCAGCTTTCCGGAAGAAACAATGCCCACATTCTCATTGACAAAGTTGAGCGGGACCGTCTCCAGGCGCAGGGCATAATCCCCTGAATGCGCATCGCCGGTACGGGTGCACATCACATCACTGT
>JALVJE010000008.1 GCA_027028505.1 Bacteroidales bacterium | reverse complement strand
ACGACGACCTGGCTGGAGACCCTCCGCCGCCTCGTGGGGGATCAGACCATGGAAGAGATCATGAAAATCTATTACCGGCGGTGGAAATTCAGACACCCCTGCGGTAGGGATTTCATTGCCATCGTCAACGAAGTGGTGAAAAAAGAACACGGGAACGCCTTTGGAGAGAACATGAACTGGTTCTTCGATGAGGTGCTCTACGGTTCGGACGTGTGCGATTATAAACTTGCCTCCATCTCCAACAGGAGGGTGAAACCCCCTGAGGGGATCTTTGATGAGGAGGGGAAGATGATCTACCGGGCGAAGAAAAAAAGTGAAGACACCCTCTACCATTCAAAAGTGGTCGTCGAGAGACTGGGGGAGGTGATCATGCCGGAGGAGGTCCTCATCCATTTCAGTGACAGTACGGAGATCCTGGAAAAATGGGACGGGCGCTCCAGGACGAAGTCTTTCATTTTTGAAAAACCTGTGAAGGTGGAATGGGCACGGGTCGATCCGCAGAATAAGATCCTGGTGGATATCGATCTGCAGAACAACAGCTATACGGTAAAACCGCCGGGAGCCGTGTTCTGGAAGTATGCGTTCAGATATCTGTATATGTTACAGAAAATGATGTTCGGTCTTTCCATTTTTTAATGATCTGTAAACAGCGGTACAATGAATATTTTACATGCATATTCCAAAGGTTTTAAGGACACGGTGCGGTCCCTGCGTATGGTGTCGTGGTATTATCTGATCACATTGCTGCTGGGCCTCACCCTGGTCATCCCTTACCATGGTGTGCTGCAGGAGGCGGCCGGCCACAGCATGGATACGGTCAAACTGTTGAAAGGTTTTGATTATACGGTTTTTAAGGAGATCACCCATTTTCACGGCGAGGGTATACAGGCTTTTTTTACTGCCGGGTTTTGGCTGGTGCTGTTGTTCATGATCATCGGGACTTTTCTGGCAGGAGGGATTCTGGACCAGTTGATGGCCCGTGACCGCAGGTTCTCTCCCTCCGCCTTCTTTGCCGGCTGTGGCAAGTGGTTCTGGAGATTCCTGCGGCTGATGTTCTATCATCTGATCGTTCAGATCCTGGTGGCGGCGATCGTTTACGGGCCGATGGCTTTTGTGCTGATCCGTAAGTTCCAGAACGGAGCCAACGAGCCGCAGCTTTTCCATACGATCCTGCCCTTTGTGATCCTGCACCTGCTGATCGCCCTCTATTTCCTGATCATTGCCGATTATGCCCGTATCTCCATCGTGGCTACCGGGACAAAGAAGGTGTTTAAGCAGTACTGGCGGTCTCTGGCTTTTGTGTCGAGCCGTTTTTTCGGTACTTACGGTCTCTACCTGTTGCTGCTGGTCGTGCCGCTGGTGACACTATGGGTCTTTTCCGGGATCTCCCGGAACGTGAATGTAAACACCGGCATGATGGTCCTGGTGATGCTGCTGGTGCAGCAACTGTTCATCTGGCTGCGCAGCGGTTTCAGAATCTGGATCTATGCTGCCCAGGCGGAATATTACCTTACTTCGCCTGATTAGGTGCTTTTCTCATGCAAAAAAGCTGTCTATGATAAAAAATGTAGCTTTTATTTTGTTGTTTTTACTTAATCTGCTGCCGGGATGCAGGAAAAAATATCCCCAGGTGGTCATGAAAACGCCTTACGGGGATATTGTCGTGGAGATCTATACGGACAAGGCGCCTGTGACGGCCGCCAATTTCCTGCGGTATGTGGATGAGCACCGGTACAGGGATGCAGTTTTCTATCGCGTGGTGACACCGGATAACCAGCCCCACAACAAGGTGAAGATAGAGGTGATCCAGGGTGGGCTGCTGCGGGAGGACCATCCGGCCATGCTGCCTCCCATCCCGCATGAGACCACTGCCATGACCGGCCTCCGCCATCTGGACGGCACCCTCAGCATGGCCCGCGACGCGCCGGGGACGGCCTCCTCCGAATTCTTTATCTGTGTAGGTGACCAGCCCGAGCTGGATTACGGGGGCCGGCGCAATCCCGACGGACAGGGCTTTGCCGCCTTCGGCCGGGTGATACGCGGCATGGATGTCGTGCGGAAAATACAACATCTGCCCGAGAAAAAACAGATGTTGGTGCATCCCGTAAAGATCACGATGGAAAGAATAAAATGATCGATGGCATTTTGCGATGAAAACGACACACCATGAATAAATATCGCAACATTATCCGGTTACAGAATTGGAATTACGGATGGAATGGTGATTATTTTGTTACCATCTGTACCCGGTACCGGGTACATTTTTTTGGGGAAATATTCAAAAGGGAAATGCATTTGACCGAAATAGGTTTATTGGCAAAGAAATTCTGGTCTGAGATCCCTGATCATTTTCCATTCGTGCATTTGGGACAATTCGTCGTCATGCCCAATCATATACATGGGATCATAATAATACGTAAACCCGCATGGTATTTCAATAATACCCCTGTATCTGAACAGGCACGAAACCCGATACATCATAATGACCCTGCATTAAAAAATGGTATTACAGAAGTAGGGACAAGGCATTGCCTTGTCCCTACGATTTACGATATAAAACATAATTTTAATTTCAAGGGTAAAATATTCCCTGTATTTGCATCTGACACAAAAACCATTGGACAACAACGTTTTCAGAATCAAGGGAAAATTACATTGTCATCCATCGTAGGATCCTATAAATCCATGGTGACCCGTTACGCACGGAAAATTGACCCTGATTTTGGGTGGCAATCGCGATTCTATGATCGGATTATACGTTCCCGTAGATCCTATCGTGCAATATCTCATTATATCATGAATAATCCTGCAAATTGGGTTAATGACAGGTTTTATGTAAATACAAAATATTCAAGATCATGAATAATTTCCCCCGTTCCGGTCGTTCTTTACGGAATTTTGGTGTTTTAGCCATTATTGTTGTAACACCCCCCGTGGCGATCATCCTGTGGTACACCGATCAGCATCTGCACGGTTCGGTGGGCGAATTGTTCCGTTTTTTCCGGGATCATGGTTTTTTCGGCGGTCTGTGGAAGATGTGGGGACCCGTTTTCTGGGGTTCCTCCACGGCCTGGTCTATCCTGGGCATCTTTGCCGCCACCGAGCTGGTGCTGATGAAGATCCTGCCGGGGAAGAAGGTGCAGGGCCCCGTCACTCCGAAAGGATATACGCCTGTGTACCGGAACAATGGTTTTGCCGCCTTCCTGGTCTCCCTTTTCCTTTTCTGGCTGCTGGGCTTTCAGATGAAGCTCTTCCGACCGGCAATGATCTACGACCATTTTGGGGAGATCCTCGGAGCGCTGAACATCTTCAGCCTTTCTTTTACGCTTCTGCTTTATGTGAAAGGCCTCTGTTGTCCCACCACCCCCGATAGTGGTACTACCGGCAGTTTCCTGTTTGACTATTACTGGGGCACCGATCTGTATCCCCACATCCTGGGCATCAACGTCAAGCATTTTGCCAACTGCCGTTTCGGGATGATGTCGTGGCCTCTGCTGATCCTGGCTTTCGCCGCCAAACAATATGAGATGTACGGTACGGTCAGTGATTCAATGATCGTATCCGTGTTCCTGCAATTGGTGTATGTGGGGATCTTCTTTTACTATGAGTCGGGGTACTTCAGGACCATGGACATCCAGGTGGACCGGGCCGGCTATTACCTGATCTGGGGTGTGATGGTGTGGGTGCCGTCGGTTTATACCCTCACGGCCCACTGGCTGGTCAATCATCCCATACGTATAGGCCCGGTGCTGTCGGTCCTGTTCGTCGGGGTGGGACTGCTCTCTTTCTGGAGCAAGACCTCCATGAACCGGCAGCGCATACGGGTGCGGGAGCATGACGGCAACTATAACATCTGGGGCCATCCGGCCCGCATCATCCGGGCACGGTACACTGACGACAAGGGAGAGGAGCGGGAGAGCATCCTCCTGGTGGACGGCTGGTGGCGCATCGCCCGCCATTTCCACTATGTGGGTGAGATCCTGGGGGCCCTCTGCTGGTCGCTGCCCGCCCTGGCCGGCGGCATCATTCCCTATTTTTATGTTTTTTACCTTACCCTCCTCCTCGTACATCGTGCCCGGAGGGATGACAAACGCTGTCGCCTCAAATACGGGAAATACTGGGAGGAATATACCAAGCAGGTACCGTACAAGATCCTGCCGGGAGTGTTTTGAAGGAAGAAGGATGATCGATGAACGATGAACAAAGAACAAAGAAGAAAAGACGATGATCGGTGAAGAGCGAGGGTGGGGATCAGTAATTGATCAGGGAAAGATATCGGATATTTTCCGGAAATTGTGAATCTACTCAAGATACTGAGTAAAATTTATCAGCCTGTTGAGTAATCTATTCTGCCAGAGAGTTTATTCCGTTTCGAAGAAGATGGGAATTATACTATGAATTCTATCATTGAGGCAGGTATTTTCAGAGATCTGTTCACGCTGTTATTGACGTTGGTGCCTGGGTCTGTGCAACCAAAAGAGTGGCTTGTGAGTCAATAAAGTAACCCTTTCATTGAAAGATTATGAGAATACTGCTGCTTGTAGTATCCCTTTTTTCATTGGCTTTCCTGGCTGATGCCAAAAAGGTGGATACGCTGACAGCCTCCGCCGTTGCAAAAAATTTCCTGCAGGAGCGGATTTCCCTGCGGAAAGGGACAGCTTCTGGAGAGGTCCGGTTGAAGCTTTTCAGGAAGCAAAAGGCGGGGGATACTTTGTTGTATTATGTATACAATGCCGCCGGCCGTAAGGGTTTTGTCCTTGTTTCCGGCGATGACCGTCTCCGGCCGGTGCTGGCATACTCCCCAGAGGCCTCTTTTGACGCCCATGTTCCGCTGCCGGATGCCCTGGCCGAATGGCTGGAGGTGACGGAGCGCCAGATCAAAGTCGTTCTGAAGCTCTCTCATGGTACGGACACAGAGGTGAAAAAGCTGTGGCAGAGGTATCTGGATCCTCAGACAAAAGGAACGGAAGATATTCAGGATGTGGGCCCTTTGCTGACGACCACATGGAATCAGGGTAAATATTACAATACCCTCTGTCCTGCCGACGAGGACGGCCAGGACGGTCATGTGTGGGTAGGTTGTGTGGCCGTAGCCATGGCCCAGGTAATGAAATACTGGAACTATCCCGATTACGGTTCCGGGGAACATTCTTATATACATAGCACTTACGGTGAGCAATCGGCAGATTTTGCCCATACCTATTACGACTGGTCTGCCATGCCCGATGCCCTGTCGGATTACAACACGCCGGTGGCCACGCTTATGTATCATTGTGGTGTGTCCCTCAATATGGATTACAGTACTTCCGGATCAAGGGCTTACACCTCACAGACCGCTGTCGCTCTAAGACAATATTTTGACTACTCACGGCGTGTAGCCTATGCCATGAAATCCCATTTCACTGCCGCAGCCTGGGACAGTCTGGTGCGGTCGCAGATCGATCTGGGCCAGCCGCTGATCTATGCCGGGGGTAACCATGCCTTCAATATCGACGGATATCAGGGGGATAATTATTTCCATGTGAACTGGGGATGGGGAGGAGCTTACAACGGATATTTTTATCTGGATGATCTGACGCCGGGGAATTATGATTTTACTTCCACCCAGCAGGCTGTGATCAATATCCGGCCGGATTGCGGGGAAGCCCCTGTTGTAGTGGATACGGTCACGGACTATACCGGGAAAATATGGGACAATGGTTCTTTCAATTATAACTATCTCAACTGCTCAGACAGCAGAACCCTTATCGCTCCCCCCGAAGCCAGTGTGATCCATTTGTCTTTCAGTTATTTCAATACGGTTGCCGGACAGGATACGTTGTACGTTTTTGACGGTGATAATGACCAGGCCCCCCTCCTGCTGGTGCTTACGGGGGATACCGTCCCGGAAGATCTGCTCACTTCCTCAGGCAAGGTGCTTCTGCACTTTGTTTCAAACGGATTCACCACCGAAAGAGGATATGAGATCAAATACACCTCTTCCACAGATGATGCCGGGATCACACAGATGTTATTGCCGGTTTCCCGGACCTGCGGCCGCAGCAATGATTCGATCCTGGTCGTAGTAAAAAACTATGGTATCAAAACCCAGACCAATGTGCCGGTGGTAGTGGAGGTGAACACCCCGCGGGGTGCCGAGACCTATACGGCCACATTGCCGGGACCGCTGACCATGGACCAGAGTGATACACTTTTTGTCGGCCTCTTCAGTACAGCCGACCCCGGAGCGTATCATTTTGTATGCTATACGGTTCTGCCGGGAGATTCCCTGATCCATGAAAATGATACTACCCGTTATTCCGTCTATATTAAGAGTCCCCGGCAAATTCCTTTTTTTGAGAACGTGGACAGTCTGGGATATTACATGGGTGACTGGCAG
>JALVJE010000007.1 GCA_027028505.1 Bacteroidales bacterium | reverse complement strand
GGGAGGTCGATAAGGAACTCGCGGGAAACAGCATCCAGTTCTATCACGACAGGCTCGTTTTTCGGATAAACTTCCTCCCCGCTGGCAGCAAGCAGGTACCGGCCGGGATGTGCCCTGAAGAAATACCATCCGCTCAGCAGATCGGGACGACCTATATCGGAGGTGTCTTTGCTCACCGTGTCGATAAGCCGTATGGTGATCCCTTCCAGCAGGGAAGGATCCACGATGCTGTCTACCGTCACCTTCCCTTTGATCTCGAACCAGGGTATCTCCGCTTCACTGAGAAAATCGATCCGGTAGATATTGGTCTCTTTGTACCCGTTGTCCATTGATTTGTATCCTGACTTCCCGCTCAGATAGGGCTGGAAATTGAGATCATTGTCGGTCGTATTGAGAGGATAGCCCACATTCTCCGGTTTGCTCCAGCCATCTCCTTTCCTCCGTGAAACAAAAATGTCATAGCCACCCATGTTGTAGTGTCCCTCGGAGGAGAAATAGAGGAGGGAGTCGTTCATGGTGATAAAAGGCGAATTCTCGTTGTACCGGGTATTGATGATCGGTCCCAGATTGGTGGCCGGACCCCATTCTCCGTTCTTATCCTTGTGTGAGACGTATATATCCAGCTGGCCGTTCCCTCCCTCGCGGTTGCTGGTAAAATACAGCGTTTTCCCGTCGCGGCTGACGGAAGCATGGGACTCATAGAATTTTGTATTGATATTCTTTCCCAGTTTCCGGATCTTCGACCACTGGCCGTTGCTGAGCGTGGAAACATAAATGTTCCCGATGAAGTTATCTGTCTTATATACATACAGCTCTGTCCCGTCATAATTGAGACAGGAGGAGGAGCAATCCTTATCAGAGCCAATCTCGTCGGTGATATCCCGCGGCGGGCTCCATTTTCCCAATACTTTTGTGGAATAGTAAAGCATAAGGTCTTCCCCGAAATGGGCAGTGAAAACCAGTGAGTTCCCGTCGCCCGATACCACAGGGTCCTCATTGAGCGAGGAGAGGTTGATGGTATCTCCCAGGTTCTTCTTGCGGAAATGGATGGGCGAGGCCATGAGTTTTTTTGCATTCTCACAGGCGATGATCTGCTGGTCCACAAAATCGGCATTGACCATCTTTTTGCCTGTTTTCATCTGTTCCTTGAAATATTTGTATGTCTCGATGGCCTTATCAAGCATGTTGTTCACCCGGTAAGCATTTCCCAACTGGAAATAAACATCCAGGGGAGCCCGGGTCTCATTGAACGATTTTTCATTGGCATCGTAGCTGGCGTTCTTGGCCGCTTCTTCCAGGAAAGAGATCGCCTTTTCTTTTTCATGAGGGGTGTTCAGGTAACAGACCCCGATCTTGTATGCGATATTGGCATTCCCCGGCATCATCTGATAGATGACCATGTATAAGGGGGTAGCCAGCTCATATTCTTCGTACAGGAAATGGGATTCCGCTTCAACGAAGAACTCTTTCAGCTCACTCCTGCTCTGGGAAAAAGAAAAAAGAGGGGCCAGGGAAAACGCAAGAAGTATGAGGAGACTGGTATGTCTGGGTCTTCTGCTCATCATTATTTATCGTTCTTGTTCGGTTTGTATTCGTACAGATAATTCCCGGAAGAGGAGTAATATCTGAAGGTGCGTGTAGCCGGATCATAGATGATCTTCATGATGACCTGGTCCGTTCCTTTGTCCCGGACGATGATCTCGAAAGGATGGGTGGCGTCCATTTTCTGCCCGTGCATCTCCACCGCTCCTTCAAAGATCCTGGTTTCAGGCTTTTTGTTCGGAATGATCTCGATGCGGTAGATATCCTTTTTCCCGTATCCCTCTTCTTTGATGAGGGAGAGATATCCCGTGAGGCCGTCCTTTACGGGGAAATAATAATCATTGTCGCCCGTAGTATTGACAGGATAACCTATGTTCGTGGGTATCTCCCATTCATTGTTCTTTTTCACAGAATAAAAAATATCGTATCCTCCCATATTGTAATGCCCTTCTGATACGAAATAAAGGGTTTTGCCGTCTTCTGAGAAATAAGGGGCATCTTCGTTGAAGGGGGTATTGATGGTCTGTCCCAGATTCTCTGCCGGTCCCCATTGCCCGTCGGCCTGCAGACGGGAGCGGTAAAGGTCCAGCTTGCCATAGCCTCCCCGGCGGTTGCTGGAGAAATACAGGGTTTTGTTATCGGGGGAGAGCCCGGCATGGGCCTCGGCCCTGCCGGAATTGATGTTCTCGTTCAGAGGCTCCATCTTGGTCCAGAGACCGTCTTTCCATTTGCTGATATAGATATCCCTGTCATTACCCGTGCCTTTTACCAGATAAAGGGTCTTTTTGTCTGCTGAGATCTCGGTAGGATAAGTGTCGCCATCCGATCCGACCTGGGGAGTGATATTCACGGGTGTTGTCCAGTTGCCCCCTTCCCTGCGCGACATGAAGATGGCATTGTAGAATTTCTGTTCGTTCATGTAGAAAAGTACCGTCTCATCCCGGGAAACAACGGGATAATAATTATTGGTAGCAGTATTGACCGGTTTGCCCAGGTTCTTTTCCTCTACCTGTACGGGAATATCCTGGATGATCTTGGCTTTCTCGCAGGATTTAATGGCATTCTCCACGATGGTCAGGTTATATTTCTCATCAAAATCGGGGAGGTTCAGGAATTTTTTATAGGATTCGATCGCCTTGTCCAGCCGGTTGGCGATGCGGTAGGCATCCCCGAGATAGAACAAAGCATACTCAGGGGCCTGGGTCTCCTTGGGAGAACGCTTTTTGTATCTGGGGTTGATGTCTTGTACCGCTTTCTCCAGAAAAGGGATCGCTTTCGTCTCCTGTCCGTCCACATGCAGGTAACAAACTCCTATTTTATAATCCAGATTGGCATTTTCATAACGGGTGCCCACCAGCTTAAGGTAGTTAAACAGCGCCTCCTGATAATCCTCGCTGAAATAGAAGTAATCCCCGTCCTTCAGGGCCCCTTCCGGATCGGTCTGTTGCGCTGTTACCGGGGTGAACAGTACCATCGAGAGAAAAACAATAATGAGTGAAACGGTCTTCATACGGAGGGCTTCAGGTTTGTTTTGTGTATGTCAAATTTAAAAAAATAATAGAAATATGTACTATTTTTTCCGAAATTATTGCCGGGCAAGACATTCCGGACAGCGGGAGGTGTATCCGCTGTCACTGTTTTTTTACGGACAGATCCTCCGGTATGTTCTGTTTCACGGTAATATTTTCTGCTCCTGCTCCGTTGAATTTGTATGTAGCACGGCGGTTCAGGGCCCGTCCTGCGGGGTTGTCCGTTCCGTCGGCATTCCTGTTGATCGCCACAGGCCTGCTTTTTCCATACCCTTTCACAGAGAGTCTGCTCCCTGCTATGCCGTGGCGTATGAGATAATCCCGGACCGTCCCGGCCCGCTGCAGGGAAAGCTTCATGTTGTAGGCATCACTTCCCAGGGCATCGGTATGGCCTTCCACCACTACCGTAACTTTGGGAAAACGTTTCAATATAGTCACCAGTGTATCAAGGGTAGCAATGGAGGAAGGGGACAAGGTGTATTTGTTGAAGGCAAAGTATACTGGTCTCACAGCGTAATGTTCCTGCAGAGGTGCCGGCAGGGCAGAGGGGAGCTGTTCCAGAGAGATCTCCAGCGTACCGGCCGTTGCACCCTGTTGCAGATCTATTTCGCGGGATGTCTCCCGGAGACCACTGCCCGTTACGGTGATCGTATATTTGCCTGTAGGAAGTTTGGTGGTGAAAGTCCCGTCGCCGGGGATGTGTTCCAGCACCACCAGCGGTGTATCGGAGGAAATCTCCCGTATCTCTGCTTTTATATCCTCAGGGAGCGGGGCTCCTCCGGCCACCTGCAGATGACCTGTGACCACCACAGGACGCGGGTGTTCTGCCGAAAAATATTCTGCCATGGTGATGTAAGCATGTTTGGGCGCTCTGACAGAGTAACTGGTGAAATACCCCCTGACCCCATTGTCGGCCGGTACATAAAAAAGATCGTCGTCGGTGGTATTGGGAGGATGACCCAGGTTTACCGGCGCCGACCATTTCCCGCCCTTCTTTTCAGATACGAAGATGTCATACCCCCCCATGGTCTGATGTCCGTCGGAGCTGAAGTACAACTTGTTGCCATCATGGGTGAGGATCGGTGACCGTTCGTTCAGGGGCGTGTTGACAGGGGGGCCGAGCGGTTTGATATCATCCCACGCACCCTCCTGGTTCTTATGGGCCGTGAAGATATCATAACCTCCTTCACCGGTACTGCGGTCACTGACAAAATAGAGCTCCTGCCCGTCGGGGGAGAGGGAGGCGAAGATCTCATTCTTCAGGGTGTTGACACGGCCTTTCAGGGGGACTGCTTTGCCCCATCGTTGGTCGCCGGCCCTCCAGTGGCTTACATATATATTATAATTGTCTTTCCCCGGCACCGTGAGGAAGAGGATCGTTCCGTCCCGGTTCAGGGAGGCTACCCTGTAGCTCCCGTCCGACTGGATGTCCATGGTTATATTGACAGGGACTTCCCATGCTCCCTCAGAGAAACGGGTGAAGTAAATGGCATGGTAGTATTTTGCATCGCTCATGAACACCATGGTCTTGCCGTCGCCCGAGACCGCCGGATGGTAATTCACCTTCCCCACTTTGAGCAGTTCGGGCTGAACCAGGTCTATGTCCGGTTTTTCCTGAAGCATCCGGCGTGCGAGATCACAACTACGGATCATCCTGTCGGCCTCATCACGGCTCTCTTTTTTCTTCAGGCTTTTTTTGTACCTGTTATAGGCCTCTATGGCTTTATCCAGCTCGCCTGCGATCTGATAGGCTTTCCCCAGCATGAGCCATGCCTCCCGCGGGGCCTGTCGTTCGGTATGGATCTCCTTCTCGTATTTTTTAGTGATACCCTTTACAGCTTTCTCCAGCCAGGGGATAGCCTCTGCTTTCAGCCCCGGCAGGTGGAGATAGCATACGCCTGTAAGATACTGCACATTGGTATTGTCCGGTTCCTCCTCAGCCAGGCGGAGATACAGAGGAAGTGCTTCCTCCCACCGGTCGTAAAGAGTCAGAAAATGGGCCTGGTAAAAAGTTTTTTCTGCCGTAACATCATCCGGGGATCCCTGGGGAAAAAGTGGCGACCATAACACGAACAGTATAAAAATTCCGCTGCTGATCCCTTTTTTTATCATGATGTATCACTTGTCTGCTCGCAGAATGATGACCCTGAGATCACTTGATCCTGAGGTTGGCAGGGATCTCAACTGTTTCTTTTACTGTTTTTATGCCTGCTGACCGGACGACATTCACCTCCACACGCCTGTTGTAAGCCCTTCCCTCAGGACAATCCTTGCCATTGAGATACTTATTGATCGCCAGGAAGTTGGTCTCGCCGGCTCCTTTTATGGTGATGCGCGACGCATCGATGCCTGCGTTCTCAAGTTGTTTGGCGACGGTCCTGGCTCTTCTGAGCGACAGACGGCGGTTGTACCCGGCCGGTCCTTTTGAGTCGGTGTATCCCGTAAGCTCTATCGTCAGCTCCGGATATTTCTTCATGGCGTCGATCAACTCGTTCACTTTTTTCTGTTCTTTGGGAACAATGGTGTATTTGTCAAAAGCAAAGAAGATGACCGGCAACGTGACTTTCTCCTCCACCACAGGCTGCATCTCCATGCTGACATTTACATTTCCTACCGAATAATCGGAGGGGATATCCACCGTCTGGGAGTTCTTTTGGTAGTTATCGGCCTCAACGACCATCTTGTATTTTCCCGTTACTTTTTGGGTGATACTGAATTTTCCGTCTTTGGAGAGGGGTGCACTGGCAATGACTTTGCCGTTCTCATCCACCATCTGCACTTTTCCGGCAGGGATCACTCCCGGCATCAGGCTCTTGAACGTGACCTGCCCGCTGATCGTCACCGGTCGGGGGTTAAGATCGGAATAGAACTCGATACGGTAGATATCCCTGTCGCCCAGACTGGTCTCCGGATCGAACATAGCATAATATCCGTATATCTTTGCGACAATGGGCACGAAGAAAAGATCATCATCGGTAGTGTTAAGGGGATAGCCGACGTTGACCGGTTTCGACCAGCTCCCGTCTGCTTTTTTCTCCGAATAAAAGATATCGAAACCACCCATGCTGTTATGACCCTGGGAGCTGAAGTAAAGGGTTTTTCCGTCTTTGCTGAGGAAAGGGGTCTCTTCATTGAACCGGGAGTTGATCACCGGACCCAGGTTGGTGGGAGGACCCCATTCCTTCAGGGTCTCATCCCACTGGGAGGTATAAATATCGAGTCCTCCGCGGGAATCTTTCTTGTTGCTGGTGAAATAAAGGGTTTTACTGTCGGGAGAGAGGGTGGCGCTCGATTCCCAGTATTTCGTGTTGATGTTGTTCCCTGCTTTTTCTGCTTTGGTCCATTTCCCGTCTACCAGATGGCTCACGTAGATATCGCTGATGTCCCGTGTGCTTTTGGAAAGATACAGGGTCTTGCCATCATAGGAGATGCCGGCAGGGTAGAGATCTCCGTCCGATTGGATCTCGGGGGTGATATTACGGGGTGCCCGCCACCGGCCGTCCTTGCTCTGGCTGTAAAAAACAGCATCGTAGAATTTGAGACTGGAGACATAAATCAGGGTGGACTCATCACCGGAGACCACGGCATCAAAATTCTGGCCGGCATTGTTGATAAGCCTGCCCAGATTCTCTGCCTTGTAAAAAATGGGATGGCTCATGAAGTCACGCGTGCGGTCAACCGCTGCGATCTGCTGTTTTACATAATCCACATCCAGCGAATCGGCAGCGGTCATCACCGTGAGATATTTCTCAAAACATTTTTTTGCATCATCCAGGCGGTATTGCAGGAAATAGGCTGTGCCCAGAAAAAACCACGCATCCGGCGGTGCCTGCTCCTCTTTGATGTTGCCCTCTTTATAATTCTGGGTGATGTTCTTGACCGCATTCTCCAGATAAGGGATGGCTTTTTCCTTTTTTCCCGGGATGTTCAGGTAACATAGCCCTACCCTGTAATTGATGTTGGCATTGTCGGGAGCTACCTTGTATACCTTCAGGTAACCTTCCAGGGCATCTTTATAGGCCTCCATGGCCAGGAAATATTCACCGTCCAGAAAAGCCCTTTTTATCTCTTTCGAATATTGAGAGAATCCGGAAAACAGCGTGAGCAAAAAAACAGAGGTTAATAAAAGTCGCTTCATAAGAATATTTTTTATGCATTGTAACAAATTTAGAAATAAATTTTAAAAAAGTCACAACAATCCTGAAAACTTTGCTTTATAAGTAATGGGAACTGGAAAAAATTGTGCCGAATCCTGCTATTTCTTCTTCCTGGCAACGACATATCCCACGGCAAGACCCGCCAGGATCAGAGGAATGATCCAGTAGAGGGCATTTCCCCTGCCACCTTCCAGAATGCCCCGCTGATTGATGAGCTCTCTGACTTTCTCCTCATCAATGTTCGAGGAGATGATGATGCGGGTCAGCGTCCTAAGGATATCTTCATCACTGTATCCGTATTGTGTTTCACGAGCGATCAGATAATCCAGCAGATCTTTGATGCATTTTATCTTATGGTCTTTCAGGTTGAGGTTCTTCAACAGATCATGAAGCGGTCCGGATGATTTGTCGATCATCTTTTCCAGGAAATGTCCCACATCGGGATCTCCGTTGGAGGCGATCCGGGCGAACAGATAGATCAGTTCGGTGTTGGTATACCCCAGCACTTCCGAGCGTTGCATCAGATAATTGGTCAGCTCCCAGGCCGAGAAGATCTCCTTCTTGTCCGGATTGGCCTCGTTGATGGCCTTTTTGATCTGACCGCTGGCGAGGTCGGAGAGGTTGCGATACATTTTTATAAGACTTGTATCCTTCGAGGTGGCCATGGATATCATCAGATGGTTGACATCACTGCTGTTCACATTGCCTTCGCTCGTGAGTCCTAAGATGTAATCGAACAGTTCCGATGTGGTATGGATATTCTCTTTCTCCAGATCGAGTGTATCGAACAGCTCTTTCATTGTCCCGGAAGCATTGGCTTTGATATTATTGTACACATATTCCAGATCTTCGGTATCCCGTGTGGCAGCCAGCAGCAGCAGACGGTCCACGTCGTCGGGCGTATAGCTGGATACGGACGCTTTCTTCTTGAGATAATCGATGATCTCGAACTGGTCGGTGAAATGCATGGCCTCCGGATCGATCTTCTCGATCTCTGCCAGGAGACTTCCCGTAGCATAATGCTTGAGAATATCGAGGAAATCCTCCATGTTCTGCAGCTGGGCGGCCGAGACTTCCGGCTCACGCAGGGAGGGCCTGGGCGTTGTTTCTGCCACGGCCTCTTTGGCGATCACCGGCGGAGGTGGCGGGATGTTCAGATAGATCTCTTTTTGGGTGGTATTCCCGTATTTATCGGTAAGGGCCAGCACCACCGTGCTCTTACCCACAGGAGGAACGATGGGAACATCCACGGAATCACTTGTGAGGAAGAGCTGTAGGGAGTCGACCAGCGACGAATCCTGGTAGGTGAGAATGGTGAGCGTTGCTCCCTTCTCGGTGTTCAGATCGAGGTGCAGGGTGTCGCCGGCAGCGACCTGGAAAGTGCTGTTGGCAATGTTCAGCACCGCCGTCTGGTCCAGCAGCACCATGGCGGTCAGAGGCATGGTGATCACCTCCTGGTCCAGACTGTTGGGCAGAGAGAGGGGATAAACCGTATTTTTGAATCCCTCGCTGCTCACGGCAAGGTTATACTCTCCTGCATGGGTGTTGAGCGTGTAGTGCCCCAGCGAGTCAGGGTGTGTGGACTGCAGGGTGTCGGTCATGTCGGCATTGAGCAGGGAGATATGGATACTTTCATTGTTCACGGAAATGGGGATATCACGTGTGGTGATCGTCCCCTCGATACGGAATTTGCGGGGATGCTCGGCAGAGAAGATCTCTATCCGGAAGATATCCATATTGCCGAGCCCCTGTGTGGAGAATTTGGACATGTATGCATAATACCCTTCTCCGACAGGCTGGTAGAATACATCATCATCGGTGGTGTTGATGGGATAACCCATGTTGAGCGGCGGGGTCCACTCTCCGTTGTCCAGCAGGTTGGAGTAGAAGATGTCATAGCCTCCCATGTTGAAATGACCACGGGAACTGAAAAAGAGGGTCTTACCATCCTCCGAGATGAAGGGCGTCTCTTCATTGTAGGAGCTGTTGATGATCGGCCCCAGGTTGACAGCCGGTCCCCAGTCGCCCGTACTGTCCAGCTTTGAAACATAGATGTCCAGACCTCCGAAACCCCCTTTACGGTTGCTGGTGAAATAGAGGGTCTTGCCGTCTTTGGTGACACAGGCATGTGACTCCCAGTATTTTGTATTGATATGATCGTTGAGGCGGATCACCTTCGACCATTTCTCTCCGTTATACTTGCTTATATAAATGTTCCCGTCGTACTGATCATTCTTGTATAGGAACAGCGTCTTGCCATCATAGGAAAGAGAGGCCGAATAGAAGTCCTGATCGATGCCCAGTTCCGGTGTGAGGTTGATCGGAGGCGTCCAGATGCCGTTCACTTTTTTTGTGAAAAATACGGCATCATAAAAAGGGAGCTTGCGGGTAAAAGCCAGCACGCTTTCATCGCCTGAGACGGCAGGCCTGTAATCTGAGAAACGGCTGTTGATGGGTTTACCCATATCTTTCTCTGAAAGATACATGGGCTGGGCCTCCAGCTTTTTGGCATTTTTGCAGGCCTGGATCTGATCCTCCACCACTTTCTTTTCATATTTTTTTGGATCCAGGTGCTCGAGGAAATAGGTATAAGCCTCGATGGCTTTGTCAAGCTTGTTGTTTATCCGGTAGGCATCCCCCAGGTAAAAATAAGCATCCAGGGGAGCATGTACTTCCCTGATAGAGTTTTCACGATATTTGGGAGAGATGTCTTTGATCGCTTTTTCCAGATAGGGAATAGAGAGCTCTTTCTGGCCGGGGATATTCAGATAACAGATACCGATGCGATAGTTCAGATTATTATTGTCGGGATAGATCTTATGAAGATCAAGGTAATAGGGGAGCGCATCACTGTATTCCTCAAAAAGGGAAAAAGAGTTCCCTTCAACGAATTTTTGTTTGATCGCAGCCCTGGTAAGGTTTTGTTGGGGGAAAACAGCCGTCAGACCACTGATAAGTAAAAGGAAAGAGATGAGTATATGTTTTCCTCGCATCTTAAGGAGTTTAACACGAAAGTAGTACAATAATTTTACTTTTAAATATTTTTTTTAAAAAAAGTATTTTTTTGGCAAAAAAAAACAAGTGCGAACTCTCTTTTTTATCAATGATTTCTTTTTAAAGGTCAGTGATCTACTCGTCCTCCACCTCCCGGGCCAGATCTTCGTCCACCAGAATACGGCCGCAATATTCACATACGATGATCTTTTTCCGGGTCTTGATATCGAGTTGTCGTTGCGGGGGGATCTTGTTGAAACATCCTCCGCAGGCGTCTCGCTGGATGGTTACGATAGCCAATCCGTTGCGGGCATTGGCACGTATGCGTTTGTAGGCCGTCAGCAGGCGGGAGTCAATGAGCGTCTGCAGTTCTTTGGATCGCTCCTGCAGGACCTCTTCTTCTTTTTGGGTGTCGGCGATGATCGCGTCCAGTTCTTCTTTTTTTGTGGCCAGGTCCTTTTTCCGCTCTTCCAGTTGTTCCTTGGCTTTCTCGATGGTCTCCTGTTTCTCTTCGATCTGTTTGGTGAACTCTTTGATCTGTTTATTACACAGCTCGATCTCAAGGGTCTGGTATTCGATCTCCTTGGAGAGTGAGTCGAATTCCCTGTTGTTGCGGACGTTCATTTGCTGGGCCTCATATTTTTTGATGAGGGTTTCCGCATCCTTGATCTCATTCTTTTTCTTGGCGATATTTTCTTCCAGTTCCCGGACCACAGCATCGTAGTTCTGGATACGGGTGTTCAGGCCTGCGATCTCATCTTCCAGGTCCTGTACCTCGAGGGGCAGCTCGCCCCGCAGTGTTCTTATCTTATCTATCTTGGAGTCAGTGATCTGCAGCGCATACAACAGTTTGAGCCTTTCCTCTATCGTTGTCTCCTTTGTCTCCTTTGTTGCTTTACTTTTGGTAGCCATTGTTAAAAGTAATTTATTGGATTCGTAACTGTCTGTGAAAAATGAAGTGCAAAGTTAGGGAATTTTTTCGAAAGGAGATCATAAAAGAGTTCTTTTGCAACCTGTTCGCTCTCATAATGTCCGATGTCGACGATGACGGTTTTCCCGTCGGCGTCAAAGAACTCATGATACTTGAAATCGGCCGAGAGAAAAACATCGGCTCCCTGCCGCAGGGCCTCCTTCAGCAGGAAGCTGCCCGTTCCTCCGCACACCGCCACTTTTTTGACGGGTTTACCGCGCAGTGAAGTGTGCCGGATACACCCGGCCTGGAAAGTCTCTTTCACCTGTTGCAGGAATGTCATTTCTTCGACGGGCTTTTCCAGCGTGCCTATAGCGCCCATGCCGGCCCGGGGGTAGTCGTTCTCCAGGGGGTAGATATCCCAGGCAGGCTCTTCGTACGGATGTGCATGCAGCAGAGCCTCCACCACCTCGTGCTCGCGGAAAGAGGGTAGGATGGTCTCGATGCGTACCTCTTTTTCGGAATGCAGCTTGCCCGGCTCTCCCACAAAAGGATGGGTCTCCGCATTGCCCCGGAAGGTGCCTTCGCCGGTGAGGTTGAAACTGGTCTCGTCGTAGTTGCCGATGACGCCGGCGCCTGCATCCCACAAGGCCTGCCGCACGGCCGCGGCATGGTCCGCCGGGACAAAGGTAACCAGCTTGCGCAGCATGCCTTTCGCAGGAGCCAGTATACGGATGTTCGTTAAGGAGAGCTTTTGTGCAATGTATGTGTTGATGCCACCCTCCACTGCATCAAAGTTGGTGTGACCGGCATACAGGGCGATGTTGTTACGCAGGGCGGCCAGTACCGTGCGTTCCACATAGTTATCCCCTGTCAGTTTTTTCAACCCTTTGAAGATGATGGGATGATGGGCGACGATCAGTTCGGCTCCCAGCGCGACCGCTTCCTGTACCACGGCCTCCGTGACATCCACCGTCAGGAGCACGGTGGTGATCTCTGCATTGCCGTCGCCCGTCAGCAGACCGGCATTGTCATATGACTCCTGCAGGGCAAGCGGGGCTTTCCCGTTCAGGTAAGAGACAACCTCTTTCAGTGTGGTCATATCGGAAAATATTGTGGGTGAAGGTGAAGGATCACATCTGGTCCCTGATCTCCGTCAGGACCTTGCGTATCTCTTGCAGGATACGGACGATCTCAAAATTGTCCATGGTCTCCTGCCGGTTTTCACGCAGCTTCTTGCGGGCTCCCTTCAGGGTCATCCCCCGCTCTTTGACGAGATGATAGATGATGTGAAAATTCTCAATGTCCTTCGGGGTGAAAAGACGGTTCCCCTTTTTGTTCTTTTTGGGCCGGATGATATCAAATTCCTTTTCCCAGTATCTGATCAGGGAAGTGTTCACATCGAACATTTCAGCCACTTCACCGATCGTATAATACAGACGTTCTACTTTTTTCTCTTTATACGGCACGGTATTCGAATTATGGAGATATGACCAAACAATATAAAAAATTTACTTTAAATATCCATAAGTTTTTCATTGTTTTCCAAAACAATACAAAAAACCATTGCGGGATGCCAGATAAATATGGCCTTCCCAGACGATGGGGGTGGCCTCGAACGGTGCAATAAAACGGTCGAGGAGTTGAAGGTGGGGGGATCCTCCGTCCGGGATGATCCTGAAGAGAAAGAGCCCGTTGTAGCTGGCGGCGATCAGCTTGTCGCCCGTGATCAGCGGGGAGGAGATGGAAGGCCCTATGCGGTAGCGGTCGAGCAGCACCGGCACGGGATAGCGGGTGACCGAATCGGGCCCGGCGACCAGCGTGTCCGGCATCAGACTGTCATGGCGCACCAGGTAAAGGTAGCCGTCGATGCCGGCAAAGGCTGCCAGGGGCGGCTGGCCGGGCAGGGGTGCCTGGTCGTTGATGGCGGCTGTGCCTATGACGCCTCCTTCCCAGCTGCCCACATTGTCGTTCAGCGTGGGGAAATACCAGACCACCGCCTGCTGTGGCGGCCGGCGGGGATCCAGCTTGTAGATGCCCCCGGGACCCGGGATGTACTGTTTCTCCACTGACACGAGAATACAGCTGTCGCGGGTGACCACCGGCGATCCGTCCATATCGGAGCCGATATAAAAATCCCAGTCGAGCACCTGCCGGTCCATGTTGTAACGGAAGACATGGCCTGAGCCGGAGGTGATGAAGATCGCCCTCCCCAGGCGGGCCGGGGACGATTCGGTCACCACATTGTACTTATGGGCGATCACATCCTGCCGGTGATAGATCCGCAGCTCCTTCAGGATGCGGGGTTGGAGCATGCTGTCGCGCAGGGTGGCATGGGCGGGATCGGGGTCGAGAAGGGTGAAGAGGGAGTTTTCCAGACCGATGTAGACGGTGTCATTGACGATGAGCGCCGAGCCGTCCACGTCGCGGCTGTAGCTGTCGGTCCATTTGCTGTCGAGACGCCACAGCTCCCGGCCCGTGAGCAGCGAGATGGCCCGGTAGCTGGGGATGTGGGGGGCATCCATGTAATGTTGTGTGCCCAGGCGGCTGCCCTGCAGGATCAGAAATGCTTCCTCCGGGGTGCGGGGATGGGGGTTGCGCCAGATCGTCCCCGTGCCTTTGACCACATCGTCGAAGAGATACTGCCAGATAAGCCGGCCGGAGGAAGCCTCTATCTTTTTCAGATGGTGGTCATAAGCCCCCTGGATCAGAAAGAGCTGCCCCTGCTCACGTACCAGAAGGGGTTGACCCGTCCAGCCGGCGCCCGCCCAGATGCGCTCACCCAGATGGCGCGAGATGACCGTGCGGCCTTTGCCGAGGTAAAGCTTCCAGACCACAGAGAGGTTGGCGGGAGCCTCCTGCCCGTAGAAATTCCGCTGGTCGTTGCCGCGGAAAGTGCCGATCAGGATCTCCGTGGTATCTGCCGGGGGGATCGTATCCCGGGAGCGGGAAAACAGGGAAGGGAACAGGAAGAGGAATAGAAGCGAGAAAAGGACCGGGACTCGATAGCGGCGTCTCATCATCATTGTGTTACAGAAAAAAAGAAACCGTTCGTGAAGAACGGTTCTGTATGATGGATATTTGTCTGTTGTCAATCAAGTGACTGGCCCGAATTGTTGGCCATCTCGATCATCTTCTCATACTCCTCGGCGGTGAGGTCGTTGTAGAAGTAGTTGATGGGGTTCACATATTTGCCCCGCAGCATTACGCCGTAATGCAGATGAGGCCCGGTAGACAGGCCGGTATTCCCGACATAGCCGATGACATCACCTCTTTTTACTTTCTGTCCTCTTTTCACGTTGAAACCGCTCAGGTGGGCATAAACGGATACATAACCGAAGCCGTGGTCGATGAGTATCTCGTTGCCATATCCTCTGCGGGAGCGGATCACTTTCTTGACCACCCCGTCACCCGTAGCATACACGGGCGTGCCTTTGGGGGCCGTGAAGTCGATGCCGTAATGGAATTTGGGGATCTTGTAAATGGGATGGATGCGCCAGCCCCATTGTGAAGCCACCCGCCGCAGGTCTTTGTTGGAGATGGGCTGGATGGCCGGGATGCACTTAAGCATCTTCTCCTTGCTGTTGGCCAGCTTGATCAGCTCGTCATACGATTTGCTCTGGATGTACGCCTCCTTGGTGAGGACATCCAGCTTTTTGGCGGTCTCGATGATGATGTCGGAGTTGTCGTAACCTTCCAGATCGGAATACTTGTTCACCCCCCCGAAGCCTGCCTTGCGGATGGTGCTCGGGATGGGCTCGGCTTCGAAGATCGTACGGTACAGGTTGTCATCCCGCTGCTGGAGATCCTCCAGGACGGCGCTGATCTGGTCGAGACGTTTGCTCATGATCTCATACTGCGAACGCATCTCGGAAAGCTCTCTCTTCAGCTTTTTCTCCTTGGGCGAATCAAAGAAATGGGACAAGACGCCCAGGTACAACCCTGCCAGAAAGATACTGGCAAAGAAGTAGATAAAAAACCTGACGATCTTTTGCCGGAAATTGTGTTCTATCCGGTCATACTGTAAAGTATCCGGATTAAAACGATATTTTGCCTTGGCCATTCAGCAAAGTTTTTTCACTAAATTACCGGCAAAAATAAGGGAAATAAACTAATTTTACAAGCTTTTTGGCCTGAAATCCTCGAAAAAGGATTAAATACAGTGATCTAAACAGCAGAATAACAACAAGATAATCTTATGACCAGTAACGAAATAAGACGACGTTTTCTCGGATTCTTCCGCTCAAAAGGGCATGAGATCGTGCCTTCTGCGCCGATGGTGGTGAAGGATGACCCCACGCTGATGTTCACCAATGCCGGCATGAACCAGTTCAAGGACATCTTCCTGGGCAACCGCGAACCGCACCATCTGCGGGTGGCCAATGCCCAGAAATGCCTGCGTGTCTCCGGCAAGCACAACGACCTGGAAGAGGTGGGCCACGACACTTACCATCATACCATGTTCGAGATGCTGGGCAACTGGTCGTTCGGCGACTATTTCAAGCGGGAGGCCATCGACCTGGCGTGGGAGTTCCTTACCGGTGAGATGGGCATCGACCCGGACAGGTTGTATGTGACGGTCTTCGGCGGCGATCCGGCCGACAAGCTGGAACGGGACAATGAGGCAGCGGAATGCTGGGCCGGGAAACTGGCAAAGGAGCGTATCCTCGACGGTAGCAAAAAGGATAATTTCTGGGAGATGGGCGATACGGGACCCTGCGGTCCCTGTACCGAGATACACATCGACCTGCGGGATGAGCAGGAGCGCAAGGAGATACCGGGCCGTGATCTGGTCAACAAAGACCATCCCGGCGTGATCGAGATATGGAACCTGGTCTTTATCCAGTTCAACCGCCGCGATGACGGTTCCCTGGTGCCGCTGCCCCGCAAGCATGTGGATACGGGCATGGGGTTCGAGCGGCTCTGCATGGTGATGCAGGGAAAACGGTCGAACTACGATACGGATATCTTCATGCCCCTGATCCGGGAGATCGCCGCCATCGCCGGCATGAAATACGGCGCCTCGGAAAAAGGGGATATCGCCATGCGTGTGGTGGCCGATCATCTGCGGGCTGTGGCCTTTGCCATCGCTGACGGCCAGCTCCCCTCCAACAACAAGGCCGGCTATGTTATCCGCAGGATCCTGCGGCGCGCCGTGCGCTACGGGTACACCTACCTTCACCAGGAAGATCCTTTTATCTATCGCCTCGTGCCGGTGCTGCAGCAGGTGATGGGAGAGGCCTATCCCGAGCTGACACAGCAGGAGGAGCTGATCACCCGCGTGATACGCGAGGAAGAACGGGCTTTCCTGAAAACCCTCAACACCGGGATCGCCCTGATGGAAAAGATCGTCACCGCCAACCGCCGTAAAGGGGAGACGGTGATCTCCGGAAAAGATGCCTTTGAGCTGTACGATACCTTCGGCTTCCCCCTCGATCTGACCGCTCTCATCGCCAGAGAGAACGGCATGGAGGTGGATACAGAGGGCTTCGAAAGGGAGATGAAGAAACAGAAAGACCGTTCGCGCCAGGCTGCCACGCAGGATGCTTCCGACTGGGTGGAGGTGATCCCCGCCCGTGAGGAGGAGTTCGTGGGCTACGACCGGCTCGAGACCCCCGTGCACATCGTGAAATACCGCGAAGTGGAGCAGAAAGGAAAGAAACTCTGGCATCTTGTTTTTGACAAAACCCCTTTCTATGCCGAGGCAGGTGGCCAGGTGGGTGATACGGGCGTCATCTACAACGACAGGGAGAAGGTACGCATCCTGGATACCCGCAAAGAGAACGAGCTGATCATCCATGTGACAGACCGTCTGCCCGAAGATCCCGGGGCTGCTTTCACGGCATCCGTCGACCGCATCAAACGGGAGGATACGGCCCGCAACCATTCGGCCACCCACCTGTTACATTTTGCCCTGCGGCAGGTGCTGGGCAGCCATGTGGAACAGAAAGGCTCGCTGGTGCATCCGGACTACCTGCGTTTCGACTTCTCTCATTTTCAGAAAGTGTCCGAAGAGGAGCTCGACCGTATCGAGGCACTGGTGAATGAAATGATACGGAAGAATGTTGAGCTGGAAGAGAAGAGGGAGGTACCTCTCAACGAAGCAAAAGCGATGGGAGCCATGTCACTTTTCGGCGAGAAATACGGCGAAAAGGTGCGGGTGATCCGTTTCGGGGAGTCGGTGGAGCTGTGTGGCGGCACCCATGTGAAAGCTACCGGTGCCATCGGCTTTTTCAAGATCACCGGCGAGACAGCCGTCGCGGCCGGCATACGCAGGATCGAGGCCGTGACCGGCAGGAAAGCCGAGATGTATGTGCGTGAGAAGGTGAAGGCACTGGACAGCCTGCTGGGCCTGTTCAAGGTGAAGAACGGCAAAGAGCTGCGCAGCCGCATCGACGGGCTCATGGAAGAGAATGCAAAGCTGTTGCGTCAGCTCGAGACATGCAACCAGGAGAAAACGGGCCGGGTGAAGGAGGACCTGCTGGAGAGAGCCGAAACGGTCGAGGGTGTGAAGATCATCCGGGGGCTTTTGGAGCTGCCCGATGCCAAAGCCATGAAAGACCTGGCCTTTCAGCTGCGCAATGAGGCCGGGGAGATGGCATTCGTCGGCGGGATGACAGCCAAAGGAAAACCGCAGATCACTGTCATGCTGGCCGACAGCCTGGTGCAGAAAGGCCTCGACGCCCGCACGGTCATTCGCGAGGTAGCCCCGGAGATCAAAGGTGGCGGCGGGGGACAGCCCTTCTACGCCACGGCCGGAGGGAAAGACCCCAACGGCCTGGAGAGAGCCCTCGACAAAGCCGTCGAACTCATCAGGGAGTTTTTAGTTTCGGGTTGAGAGTATCGGGTTAAGTC
>JALVJE010000006.1 GCA_027028505.1 Bacteroidales bacterium | reverse complement strand
ACTAATGCGTTAGCTGGGGTTAACCCCGATCTAGGAGTTCACGGTTTTGGTGAATAACCAAAACCGATGAAATCCTTAATCGATCAGCAATGAAAAGCGCTTGCGATTTTCTATTGCTGATTTTGGGATTATTGTAACTGGCATCCATGCCTTCCGGCTTATTGGCATTCCATCCGGAAAGATCGATCAGAAGGGGTTTGAGTTTATTGGCATATTCCTGTGCATGCAGGAAGAACGGGAAAAGCACGAGTAGAATGAAGAGATGTAAGCGTTTCATGGCGGCAGGTGTAATGTGTTAAGGTTGACTAAATAAAATAAAGAAAAATTTCCCGTACAACCAAAAAAGCGGGGTGTGGATTGATGAAAGAGAGAATGGGCTTATGGGTAAATCTGATGTCACTGGTAATAATAATTTTCCATAATTTGAAGAATATACCGTATTTTAGAGCATGGCAAAAAATAAAATTATGGGAACAACGAAACTGTTCATTGTATGGATGTTGTTGATACCAACGAACATCTTTTCACAAACTTCCGGAGATACGATCGTGTACCATCATGGCATGGGGGGCTCCCAATATGACTACAGGATCCCTTCACTGGTGACAACACAAAAGGGCACATTGCTGGCCTTTGCCGAGCGGCGTGTGAGTCTGGGGGATCATGCGCAGAATGACATTGTGTTGAGAAGGTCATTGGATGAGGGAAGAACCTGGGGGGCCGTCCGGATCATTGCGGATTTTGGAGAAAGTTCCCTGAATGATCCGGTGGCGGTGGTACTGAACAACGGCAGGGTACTTTTGATCTTTCAGGAATATCCCTACGGTATCCATTCACGCAGCAATGGATGGATCCAGATCGCTGACGAAGGTTATGACGGGCCGCGCAATACGCATTCGTGGCTGGTGTACAGTGATGATGACGGAGCCACCTGGAGCCGGCCCCGCGACATCACCCACCTGATACGGCCGCATGACATGATCGCTGTTGGCAGCCCGGGTGTGGGAATCCAGTTAAAACACGGGAAATACAAAGGCAGGGTGGTCATCCCGCTTTATTTTACCGAAAAAGTCAATGACAACATAGGAGGATGGACCAATGGGGTGGCCTGGAGCGATGACAATGGTGTCTCCTGGAAGATCAGCAATGACATTCACCGGGAAGGGATGACAGGATACGGCAATGAAGCACAGGTGGCAGAGCTGTCCGACGGCAGCATCCTGCTTGTGGCCAGGAACCAGGGAGGCGATCACCGGCAGGTGTCGGTGAGCAGGGATGGCGGAAGGACCTGGTCGAACATGAAGGTGGATACAGGCCTGCCGGGCATTGCCTGCCAGGGCTCCCTTTTGCGCTATGAGGGACAGGACGGTGGCAAAGGTCTGATCCTGCAGGCATCCCCGGCCAACACAAAGGCCCGTGATCACGGTGTGGTGCGCATGAGTGATGATGACGGGAAAACCTGGAAATATGCCCGGACCATTGTGCCCGGCTTCTTTGCTTATTCCTGCATGACGGTGCTGCCCGGCGGAGAGATCGGGTTATTGTATGAAACCGACAAGTACCAAACCATCCGGTTCCGGAAATTTACGAAAGATTGGGTGAAAGCAGGTGATAATGAGTGAGAGAGGGTGTGCAAAAAAATATAATTATCTTTGAGGTTCCGAATAAAAAATCATTTTGTAATGGAAGATATCCTTGAAAAACTGACGATCGCCGTAAAGCGGGGCAAGGCGGATAAAAATTCCCCGTATCCTCCCGATATGAAAGGCCAGGAGGGTGCCGATGAGCTGACAGCCGAGGCGCTGAAAATGGGTTTCACTGCCGAGGAGGTATTACAAAAAGCCCTGGTGAAAGGTATGCACCTGATCGGAGAGGATTTCAGTGCCGGCAAAGCTTTTGTTCCGGAGATGCTGATGGCGGCCAAAGCCATGAAAGCTGCCATGAAACATATTGAGCCTTTTTTTAAGTCGGGATCCGTAAAACAGAAAGGTACCGTCATTCTGGGTACGGTACAGGGCGATCTGCATGACATAGGGAAGAACCTGCTGGGCATGATGGTCGAAGGAGCCGGCTGGAAGGTGGTGGACCTGGGTGCCGATACCCCTTTTGAGAAGTTCAAAGGAGCCCTCGAAGAACATCCCGGGGCGATCGTAGGGATGTCCGCCCTGCTGACCACCACCATGGTCAACATGAAAGGCATCACGGAAAAGATCAAAGCCATGAACCCCGACACCATTGTGATGGTGGGAGGAGCTCCTCTCTCCCAGGAATTCTGCGATCAGATAGGCGCCGACTTCTATTCTCCCGACCCACAGGGTGCTACGGAGTTCCTGGACGGGCTGGTTCAGAGTTCATAGTCCCGCAATTCTCGAGATCAAAGATCTCGTTAGAATTGCGAGGATCCTCGAAAAACTACGCAAATCAAAAAGATTTGCTGTTTTTCGGGATTCGTAGTTCATAGTTCATAGTTCACAGTTCACAGTTCCTGGTTTGTGAAGTTTCAGTAACTCCACACTCCACACTCCACACTCCAAACTTCCTCCATGGAACACCATTATACCGTACGTCTGGAACCTCTGGGGAAACAGATCCGGGTTCAGGCCGGCACGCCGCTGAAGGACATTCTGTTCCCGTATGGTGTGGAATTCCCGTGTGGCGGCAAAGGCCTGTGTGGGGGATGCCGGGTGAAGGTGTTGCAGGGGAGTGTCTCTCTGGATGAGGAGCACAAAAGGGCGCTGGAGAAGCTGGGGTTGAAAGATCCCTGGCGTCTGGCCTGCCGCAGCCGTGTGACGGGGGATGTTACCCTGGAGATCGGTCAGTTCGATACTTTCATTCTGGCCGACAGCTCTCCCTTTCATTTTCATCCCCGCCCTGGGTACGGGATTGCCTTCGACCTGGGTACCACCACCCTTGTGGCACAGCTGGTGAGCCTGGAGAGCGGTGAGGTGGTGGCTGTGGAGACGGAGGTCAACCCCCAGGCCCGCTACGGAGGGGATGTGATCTCCCGCATTGAATATGCGGTCCTGCAGCAGGGGGCTGACGAGCTGACCCGGCTGATACGTGAAAAATTCGCTGCCATGACAGGACGCCTGCTTCGGAAAACGGGGGGAACCCCTCCGGAAAAGATCCTTATCGCCGGCAACACGGTGATGCACCATCTTTTTTGCGGTCGCGACCTGGCTCCGATGGCTTCCTATCCTTTTGAAACGCCGCATGGCGATGCATGCCGTTTTACAGCCGAAGAGCTGGGGCTGCCCGCCGATCATACGGAGATCCTTTTCCTGCCGGTACTGGGGAGTTTTGTGGGTGGCGACATCCTGGCCGGGATCGTGGCTACCGGGCTGGACGAGAGCGAGGATCCCGTGATCCTGGTCGATCTGGGCACCAACGGGGAGATCGTCGTAGGCAACCGTGACCGCATCCTGTGTGCTTCGACTGCAGCCGGACCTGCCTTCGAAGGCACAAATATCCACATGGGTATGCGGGCGACAACCGGTGCCATCTCCTCGGTGACTGTCGAAGGAGGAGAGATCAAAACTCATGTTATCGGGAATGAAAAAGCCCGGGGGATTTGTGGCAGCGGACTGATCGACGCCATTGCCGTCTTCCTGGACACCGGACAGATAGATGCCGGCGGCAGGATCACCGGGGATAGAGAGCGGCTTCCTCTCACGCAGGAGGTCTTTTTGACCCAGAAAGATGTGAGGGAACTGCAGCTGGCCAAGAGCGCCATAGCTTCCGGACTGCATATCCTCATGGACAGGCTGGGGTATGGCCCGCAGGATATTAGCAATGTCTATGTATCAGGAGCCTTCGGCACCTTTATCAACCTCACAAATACCGCGCGCATAGGGTTACTGGATTTTCCGGAAGAGAAGATCATCAAAATGGGAAATACAGCTCTCCTCGGCACCAAGATGCTGCTTTTTGAAGATGGAGAACGCGTTGACAGGATCCTGAGGAAGACCGCACATCTCTCCCTTGAGAGCAACCCCCGTTTCCAGGATATCTTTGCTGATAATATGATGTTTATGCCGTGAAGTTCTGGCAAAGGCTGATCTGTCCTCTGCTTTTATTCCTTTTTTTTCAGATGAAGTACCTGTTTTCCCGGATGGAGGGGGGGCTTTTCCCCCTGCCACATCAGGGTGCCGCTCTGTTTCTTTGGCAGCACCAGGGTGACCGTATAGGCGGATCCGCGTTTTTCAAGGTCCATGCTGATCATGCCGGCGGGCAGAGGCATTTCTGCATGGAACTGTTGCAGGTCACCCGGTGCCGGTGCTACCGTGACCGTTTTGAACCCCGGCGCGCCGGGATAGATGCCGGCGACAGTGTGCAGGAGGTCAAAGGCCGGACTGGCACTCCAGCCGTGACATTCGGAACGGGGGTTCACGTCCGTTTCGCCGAAGGTGGTCATGCCGTTGCGGATCATCCGTTCCCAGGGAGCCATCATGGCAGTGTAACGGCTGGCAAGGCCTGCTTTCTGCAGGGCCCTGAAGAGATAGAACCGGAAATAGATGGTGCTTTGGATCAGAGAGGTGTCTGAGAGGATCTTTTCCATCAGGGCCGGTTGTTCCTGCAGAGGCAGGACATCGGTGAGGATGGCGAATATGTTGGTGTGCTGGGAAAAGATCTTTTTCTCCGGCGTTTCGGCAAACAAGCCTTTTCTTTTATCAAAACAGCGTTCGTTCACGGCCCGGATGACCTGTCCGGCCTGTGCCCTGTATGCAGCTGCTTCTTCCTGACGGCCGAAATGTTCAAAAATATCTGCAGCATTCTGTAAAGCCAGCACATATTGCAGGGAGATATTGGCAGAATAGCCGTCATCGGCGCCTGGAGGGATACCGTTCATGAACCCTTTGGCCCAGTCGGTGAAGTTCCACCATTCCAGATCTGTCAGCAGTCCGGTGCTGTCCGTTTTCCCTGCAAACCATCTCAGTACGTCCTGCATGCCGGGCAGGAACCGGGACAGGAAACCGGGGTCGTCCCGGTACAGGAAATAGTCGTGGATCATATCGATCCAGATGAGCGAGTAAGGCGGGATGATCTGGGTGATGTAGGCGGGGTACCTGCTTTGTGTGAGTCCCAGGGGTACCCGCGAATCGTCAAACTGGCAGAGCGCCTTTCGCATCAACCGGTCATCGCCGGAGACATACAGCGATATGAGCGCTTCGATGCGTGTATCCCCAATATATTGTAGTTGCTCGTAATAAGGATCCATGAAGGTCTCTGCCGCCGAGTTGCGGAGCGTTCGCCAGGAAACTTCAAAGATCTTGTTCAGCAATGTATCGTTGGAGATGAATTTTCCTTTTTTCCGGAAAGGATAGACCGTATAAATGCTGTGATAATCCTCCAGCACCAGCGGCTCGTTGCCGGTACGGATGTCAAACTGTACAAAACGGTAGGTCCTTCTTCCCCAGGGAATGAATTTCCTTTTGTCTCCTCCGTCGGGGAGGATGATATCATAAATGCCCCGGATCTCTTTGTCTGTAAAGATATTGCGGTTGCCTTTCAGGTCGTACAGGATCATGTTGCCGTCGCTGATGCGGGTGACAGGGTTCTTTTTGTACAGTGCTTCCGCATAGGTGATCCTGATACGGCTGCCTTTCCCTTTGCTGTAGATAAGTTCGGGATAGCCCGTGGTATGGACTGAATGGTCCAGGAGCAGGGAAACCCTGCTGTGTGGCGGGATCGTCAAAGGACCTTTGCCTTTGATAAAGAAAGGATCCGGAGGAATGCCATGACTGCGGATGATCCGGGAAAAACGTTGTTCTGTTTCTTCCATGAACGGTATCTCCCTGGGTGCCAGGAACCAGGTGCTGCCATACAGGAACCCCCTGCCTACGGCAAACTCTACGGTTCCCTTTTTGGGTTTCAGCCATCGGGAATCATCGAAGCCGGTCTGCTGCCATCCCCAGGGATATCGTTGCCCGTCCACCCTGTCTCCCGGGCCTGCCGCATAATAAGCTTTAAGCGAATCCGGGGTGAAGGGGATATAGGTATAGGCATCATTGCGGATCACCTTCCATTGAAAAGTGCCGGTATTGACATTTACGGGGTCTGTTTTGTCACCCTGAAGAATGAAGGCAGTCTGGAAGGTCTGTTGGGCTGCTTTGCGGTATTCTCCGAAATTGATTACTTCGGCAGCCAGCACGTTTTCCCCTGTTTTCAGATAAGGGGCGATATTCAGTTTTTCATAACGCCAGTTGAGCAGATCGCCTTCGGCCGGGCCCTGGCAAATATAAAGTCCGTTCACATAAAAGCGGTAACGGTTGTCAGCGGAAAGATATACGATGAAAGAGTCCGGCACCTCCTCCAGGTCGAAGCTCCTCCGGAAGAGGAATACCCCGTAATCCAGTGTGGAGGCAGAAGGATGCGTGATCCACTGGGCCGTCCAGGCATGTTTCAGTTGGGTGTAGTCTTTGCCCTGGTAGTTGATC
>JALVJE010000005.1 GCA_027028505.1 Bacteroidales bacterium | reverse complement strand
GTTTGGGGGTTTGATACCGTTTCAGGTTTTAGGTTCCAGGTTGATTTTAGAGAATTCACATTCTTTATTCGATATTCATCATTTTTCCCCTTGTGCATGGCCTAACGGCTGAAATGCTTATTTTTGCAGCTACAAATTTTCAGGCTATGGAGATCCCATCAAAATACGATCCCTCGCAGACCGAGGACAAGTGGTACCGTTACTGGATGGAGCAGGGCTTCTTCCGCTCGGTGCCGGACGAGCGCGAGCCCTACACCATTGTCATCCCTCCGCCCAACGTGACGGGGGTGTTGCACATGGGGCATATGCTCAACAACACCATCCAGGACATCCTGGTGCGGCGTGCCCGCATGCAGGGGAAGAACGCCCTCTGGGTGCCGGGCACCGACCACGCCTCCATCGCTACCGAGGCGAAGGTGGTGGGCATGCTGCGCGAACGGGGCATCTACAAAAGGGACCTCACGCGGGAGAAATTCCTCGAATATGCCTGGGAGTGGAAGGAGAAGCATGGCGGCATTATCCTTGAACAGCTCAAGAAGCTGGGGGCCTCCTGCGATTGGAAGCGTACGAAGTTCACCATGGACAAGGAAATGTCGGCCAGCGTGATTCATGTCTTTGTAGATCTTTATAGGAAAGGGCATATCTATCGTGGTCTGCGGATGGTCAACTGGGACCCGGCCGCCCGCACCGCTCTCTCCGACGAGGAGGTGATCTACAAGGAGGTGCAGAGCAAACTGTATTACCTGCGCTACAAAGTGAAGGACAGCAACGACTACCTCACCATTGCCACCACACGTCCCGAGACGATCCTGGGCGACACGGCGGTGTGCGTCAACCCGGCCGATGAACGGTACAGGAAATTCGTCGGGAAGAAGGTGCTGGTACCCCTCATCAACCGTGAGGTGCCGGTGATCGAAGACGACTATGTAGACCCGGAGTTCGGTACGGGCGCGCTGAAGATCACACCGGCACACGATGAGAACGACTATGAGATCGGCAAACGTCACGGCCTGGAGACCGTGGACATCCTCAACGAGGACGGCACCCTCAGCGAGGCGGCGCAGCTCTACGTGGGTGAGGACCGTTTCGAGGTACGCAAAAAGATCGTCCGGCAGCTGGCCGAAGAGGGTTATCTGGTGAAAGAGGAGGACTATACCAACAAGGTGGGGTATTCCGAGCGCACCGATGTGGTCATCGAGCCGCGCCTCTCGCTGCAGTGGTTCCTGCGAATGAAGGAGCTGGGACAGCCGGCCCTCGAGCATGTGATGAACGACGACATCCGTCTGGTGCCGCCCAAGTTCAAGAACACCTACCGGCACTGGATGGAGAATATCCGCGACTGGTGCATCTCGCGTCAGCTCTGGTGGGGCCACCGCATCCCCGCCTGGTATATCCGCGGCACCGACGACTATGTGGTGGCGGAGAGCGACGAGGAGGCCCTGCGCCTGGCAAGGGAGAAGACGGGCAAAGATGCCCTGCAGATGAGCGACCTGCAGCAGGACGAGGATGTGCTGGACACCTGGTTCTCCTCGTGGCTGTGGCCCATCTCGGTGTTCAACGGCATCCTGGAGCCTGACAACCCCGACTTTAAATACTATTATCCTACCGACGATCTGGTGACGGCGCCCGAGATCCTTTTCTTCTGGGTGGCGCGGATGATCATCGCCGGCTATGAGTATGCGGGGGAGAAGCCTTTTAAGAATGTTTATCTCACGGGGATCGTCCGCGACAAGCAGCGCCGCAAGATGTCGAAGTCGCTGGGTAACTCGCCCGACCCGCTGGAGCTGATCCGCAAGTACGGTGCCGACGGGGTGCGTGTGGGCATGCTCCTCTGCTCGCCGGCCGGCGGCGACCTGCTCTTCGATGAGAGCCTCACCGAGCAGGGGCGCAACTTCGGCAACAAAATATGGAATGCTTTCCGCCTCGTGCAGGGGTGGCAGACCGATGCTTCGGCGCCGCAGGAGGAGGCTGCCGCCGCGGCCGTCACCTGGTTCCGTCACCGCCTCAACGAGACGAAAGAAAAGCTCAACGGCGAGTTTGCCTCCTACCGTCTCTCCGAGGCGCTCATGACGGTGTACCGTCTCTTCTGGGATGACTTCTCTTCCTGGTATCTCGAAGCCGTCAAGCCGCCTTTCGGCCGGAAGATGGATGAGCGCACCAAAGAGGAATCACTTGCTTTCTTCGAAGAGCTGCTTTTGCTGCTGCATCCTTTCATGCCCTTCATCACCGAGGAGATCTGGCACCTGCTGCGGCCGCGGCGCGAAGGCGAGAGCATCATGGTCGCCGCCTGGCCGGCGGCAGAGGCATACGACGCCACCCTCACCGACCGCTTCGAGCGGACCAAAGAGGCCGTCACGCAGATACGGGCCATCCGGAAGGAGAGGAACATTCCCATGAAGGATCCGGTGGATCTGATGATCCGGTCTGACAGAAAAGCTTACGACGACAGCTTCCTGCCGGTGCTGCGCAAGCTGGCCCGCCTGGGGAAGGTGACCTTCATCGACAGCAAGCCGGAGAACGCGATCTCGTTCATCGTGAAAGCCACGGAGTATTACATCCCCTTTGAGGAACAGATCGACGTGGCGGAGGAGGTGCGCAAGCTGGAAGAAGAGCTGAAATATGCCCGCGGTTTCCTGGCCAATGTGATGAAAAAACTGCAGAACGAGCGTTTCACGGCCAACGCCCCGGTGCAGGTCGTGGAACGCGAACGGCAGAAAAAAGCCGATGCCGAGGCGAAGATCAAAGCGCTGGAGGAAAGACTGGAGGAACTGAGGAAGTTCGAAGGAGAAGGATGATCGATGATCGATGATCGATGATCGGGTCAACTCGTAACTCGTAACTCGCAACTCGATACTCAAAACTCGTAACTTCTCACTCCACCACCGCCTTCAGGCTCATGTCGAGGCTGGTGATCTGGTGGGTGAGGGCGCCTACGGAGATGTAGTCGACGCCGCAGAGGGCGTAAGCCCGCACGTTCTCGAGGGTGATGCCGCCGGACGACTCGGTCTCGAAACGGTGATCGATCCTTTCGACGGCGGTACGGGTATCCTCGAGGGAAAAATTATCCAGCATGATGCGGTCCACGCCGCCGTGTGCCAGGATGCGGTCGACGCTCTCCAGGTCGCGGGCTTCGATGACGATCTTCCAGGTGCGGCCTTGTTTTTCAAAATAATCGTGTACGGCGTCGATAGCTTTCTCGAGGCTGCCGAGGTAGTCGATGTGGTTGTCCTTGATGAGGATCATGTCGTAGAGACCCATGCGGTGATTCTCACCGCCGCCGATGCGTACGGCTTCCTTGTCGAGGATGCGCATGCCGGGGGTGGTCTTGCGGGTATCGAGGATGCGGGCATTCAGGCCTTTCACCTGATCGACAAAAGCGCGGGTCTGCGTGGCGATGCCGCTCATGTGCTGCATGATGTTAAGGGCCAGCCGCTCACCCAGCAGAATGGACCGCACGTTGCCGTGTATCTCAAAGACGATCACGCCGGGACGTACATACTCCCCGTCTTCCATGTGGATATCCATGCGTATCTCGGGATCGATAAGCTGAAAGACTTTTTGGGCCACATGGACGCCGGCGAGGATGCCATTGTCCTTGATCAGCAGCTCGGCTCTCCCCTGAGTATTGTCAGGAATACATGCTTCGGAGGTGTGGTCGCCGTCACCGACATCCTCCCGGATGGCATTGGTGAGAAACTGTTCGAGATCATCCATTTTCTTTCTCTATTCTTAGCTGTAAGATCACAGACTTGTTATTGTCGGGCTTGATCAGCAGGTAGATGCGGTAGGTCTGCTCTGTGGTTTTCAGCAGACCGATGCCGAAACGGGCTTTGGGCTTTCCTCCCTCGTGGATGATCGAGAAACTTTTGGGAGGATGTTTCTTGAAAAAATCCTTCATGATCATGGTCGCCTGGGAACGGCTGTACACATTCTCACGGTCCAGGATGATCAGCTGCACCGAGCTGTTGAACCAGGGAGAGAGCTTGTTGGCATCCCCCATACGGATGGCCTTGATGATCCCGTCGGGGATGGCCTGCGACGTCTGGGCCTGCCCGTCCGTAAACAGAAGAGGCAGTAATAATAGAAACAGATATCTTTTCACTACCGGTGTTTTCATTGGTTGCTGTTATTCGGACTGTCCGATCGCTGTAAGATCATCAAAAACCGAACCATTTCACGGGTTGCAAGTTAATAAATAATTTACAATAGAAAGCCCGTTCTCCGAAGGGCAGGAGACAATATCCGGGAAAAATGCGTATTTTAACGGTTTGAAACCCCCGGCACCGGGATCATAAAAATAGGTATTTAAATATCTATTTAAATGCCTATTAAAATACCTATTTAAATAGGTATATTTTCAAAATGGTCGGAAGAGGATAAATAAAGGGAAGATGAAGATAACCGTGCTATTTACGGGAAAAACGGCAGATCGTTACCTGGAGGAGGGAATCGCTGTTTATGAGAAAAGGATCCGACGGTATCTCCCTTTTGAGATAAAGGTATTGCCTGCTGCGAAAGGGGTCAGGGAGAAGGAGCAGCTCAAACGCCTTGAGGGGGAGATGATCCTGAAGGCTGTGGGTGACGGCTCTTTCGTGGTGTTGCTGGACGAGCAGGGGAAGTCGCTGGATTCGGTGAAATTTGCAGGCATGTTGCAGCGGAAGATGAATGAGGGGACCCGTACGCTGGTCTTTGTGGTGGGAGGAGCCTATGGTGTTTCTCAGGCGGTGTTCGAACGGGCAGACCTGGTCCTGCAGCTCTCAGCGATGACCTTTTCACACCAGGTGGTACGTATTTTGCTGATGGAGCAACTGTACCGGGCTTTTACCATCATTCACGGAGAACCCTATCACCACGCGTAAAGCATGAAAATATCCGGGTTGAGATATCATTATCGTTTGCTGCTGCTGGCACTGTTGTTCCTGGCGGGGGGGATGTTCTTTGAGAGCCGCCAGGTGAAAAGGATGCACAAGCATCTGTTGCTGGAGCATTTTCAGCATCAGGTAAAAAAACGGGAAACCGCCATGACCGAGATGATGGAGGTCCTGCTGCGGAAAGCGGAAGAAAAAAGAGGCAGCTTCCTGGAAATGCTCGACGCAAAAGAGCAGGAGGTCCTGGAGAAGGACCAGATCGCTCTTTTCCTTTTTGTAAAGGATTCGCTGGTTTACTGGAGCAACAATACGGTATCCATTGAGAAAACGGACCGGCCCGACGAGACCCGGCCGGCGCTTGTGTATGCCGGCAATGGATGGTACGTTACACGCAGCATTCGAAAAGACTCTGTGAAAGTCAGGGGGTTCCAGCTGATACGACGGGAGTACAAATATGAGAACAAATATCTGAAGCCCCGTTTTTTCCGGGGGGCCGGCATCGGGGATACTTACCGGCTTTCCACCGTTCCGGTGGAGAACGGTTTCCCCGTAGAATCCGTGGAGGGGGAATTCCTTTTCAGTCTGGAGCCGGTGGCGGTGAACGACCCTTTGTTGCTGAGGCTTCTCTCGGCCATTTCCTACCTGGCGGCCTTCATTTTCTTTTTCCTCTGGATGGTGCGGTATGTGCGGATACGGAGGAAAGGCCGGGGATGGATCCTGCTGCTGGCTTTTGCGGCTTTTGCGGGCATTTATTTTTTGATGATAAAGTATGAGCTCCCGCGGTCGGTCTTCTCCCTGCCTCTTTTCTCACCTTACTATTTTGCTATCTCCGACCTGATCCCTTCGCTGGGTGTTCTCTTTGTCATCTCCCTGTTCGCTTTTTCCCTGAGTTATCTGTACTGGCTGATCGTTCCCCACCGGGAAAAAGGAGAGAGACGAACCACGCTGCTGCGGGTGTTCGGCGGATCGCTGGCCACCTCTTTCTTTTTTCTTTCGCTGGTGGAGGTGATGTATTATCTGATCATGAACTCGAGCATCAGTTTCGAGCCTTTCCGCATCCTGAACGTCACCCCCCAGTCGGTGGCCGGGTTTCTGTCGCTGGGCATGCTGATGATGTCTTTTTTGCTGCTCACGGACAAGGTGCTGCAGGTGGCGGGGCGTCCCTCGGCTCAACTGGTGGGGGTGATGCTGGTGGCGGCGCTGCTCTCTTGTGCGTTGTCCCGTTTTTTGCTGGGATATCATGTGCGCTGGCTCGGACTGATCGTTTTCATCCTTTTTGTCATAGCGCTCTGGTCACGCCAGCGCTCCCTCTATGCCGGGCTGATCCTGACCGCTTTTTTTACCGGGCTTTTTGCAGCCTGGTTCGTCCTGGATCAGTCGTTCGAGAAAGAGAAGGAGAATATGAAAGTGCTGGCGGTGAGCCTGGGTGCCGAGCACGACCCTGTGGCCGAGCTCATGATCGATGATATCAGTGACAGGATCAGCAGGGATCCCGAACTGCACTACATCATGCGGAAAGGTGCTTTCTCCTCCCGCGACGTGGATGATGTCCGTGCCTATCTTACCCTGAAATATTTCAAAGGATACTGGAACAAGTATGATCTCTCCGTGTACCTGTGCAATCCGCAGGATGTGATCATGGTCAATGATGAAAAAGAGGAATCCTGCTCCGGTTTTTTCCACCTTCTTACCCGTGAAATAGGCACCCCCCTGCGGGACAGCAGTTTCTTTTATCTGGATTATCAGAACGGTCAGATCACCTATTTCGGAGCTTTTTACTATCCTTCATCCGTGGAGGGCGACACCAACGGTCTGTACATCCAGCTCGATTCACGGCTTTTGTATGAGCAGTTGGGGTATCCCGAACTGTTGCTGGATGAGACCACCTCGCGGGAGATGATGCCCTCCCCCTATTCCTATGCCAAATATTACGGGGGCCGCCTGGTAGCCCAGAACGGGCCTTATTCCTATCCCCTCACCGATGCCTCTTTCCTCCGTCGATGCAAGGGTGATTTCACCTTTTTTCAGGAGAACGGCTATTCCCATCTCATCTACCATGAGAACAGCCCCGTGGTGGTGGTGCTAAGCCTGCCTGTACGGCATTTCAGGGATTACCTGGTCTCTTTTTCCTATTTCTTCATTTTCTTTTTCCTGTTGTACCTGATCGTGTTCAGTCGCAGCCTTTTCAGGGTGCGGATCCACCTGCGGCCTGTGCTCCTGAAACAGAAGATCATGTTGCTGAGTATTTCGCTGTTGTTGTTCACCCTGTTGCTGATCGGCGCATTTTCGATCGTATACAACGTGCGTCAGTTCCGGACCAACCATTACAACAATCTCTCGGAGAAGATCCTGAGCGTGTATGTGGAGATGGAGCACAAGCTGAGCTATGAGAGCCGGCTGGACAGGGAGTGGAGCTCGCCGGGGTATCCTTCGCTGAACGATCTGCTGGTCAAATTCTCGAATGTCTTTTACTCGGACATCAACCTCTATGATCCTTCGGGGATCCTGCTGGCCACCTCGCGTCCCGAGGTTTTTGAAGAAAAGCTGGCCGGTAACAGGATGAACGAGGAGGCTTTCTATCACATGTCGGTGTTGCAGGAGTCGGAGTTCATCCACAAAGAGTCGCTGGGTGATCTGGAATATCTCTCGGCCTACATGCCTTTCCTGAACAACCAGGGTCATCTGCTCGCCTACCTGAACCTGCCGTATTTTACCAAGCAGTATGTGCTGACGCGGGAGATCTCGAACATGATCGTGGGGATCATCAATTACATGGTGGTGCTGATCCTGCTGACCATCGTTCTGGCGGTGATCATCTCCGACAAGATCACCACGCCGCTGGGCATCATCCGCGAGAAGATCGGGCGTTTCCGGCTGGGCAAGGACTACGAGCATATCGTGTACAAGGAGAAGGATGAGATCGGCAGCCTGGTGGATGCGTATAACAGGATGATCGACGAGCTGGCCCGCAATGTGGAGTTGCTGGCCCGTTCCGAGCGGGAGACGGCCTGGCGGGAGATGGCCAAGCAGGTGGCGCATGAGATCAAAAACCCGCTTACCCCCATGAAACTCAGTGTGCAGCAACTGCAACGGGCCCGCAAGGAGAACAAAGAGGATTTTGATGAGATGTTCAACAAGCTTACCGGTACGCTCATCGAGCAGATCGACCGCCTTTCAGCCATCGCCTCCGCTTTCTCCAACTTTGCCCGTCTCCCGAAGATGAAGAATGAGCCGGTAGGGCTGGTGAAGCTGTTGCAGGATATCATCTATCTTTTCCGGGCCCAGCATGATATCACCTTCGACCTGCAGTTACCGGACAGGGAAGAGGTGTGGGTCTTTGCTGACAAGGACCTGCTGGAGAGTGTCTTTACCAACCTAATCAAGAACGCTACCCAGGCAATCGCCGGCCGGCAGGATGGCCGGATCGAGGTGTTCTTCCGTTTTCCGGAAGGAGGGAAAGTTGTGCGGGTGTATGTCCGGGACAACGGCGAAGGCATCCCCGAAGAGATCGGCGAACGGCTTTTTGAGCCCAATTTCACCACCCGTTCCAGCGGCATGGGCATGGGTCTGGCGATCGTCAAAAAGATCGTCGAGGATGCCGGCGGACGGGTCTGGTACGAGACAAAAGAAGGGGAAGGTACCACTTTTGTGGTCGAACTTTTTCTCTACATGCGGGGGCATGATTGATTTTTCAGGTAAAGGACGTTGGTAGAACGGAGTATTTCATTATTTTTGCTTGTTACAAAACCTTTGCAGGTGGAGAAAAGGAGACGTCTTTTTATCATAGTGGTGCTCATGCTCTCGTATGTTGTAACGGGATATACCCAGGTGAACATATCGGGGGTGATCAACCAATATACCAAAGTCCTCTCCATTGACGGTACCGACAGGATCACTGTGAGTGATGCTTCCGCCTTCCATCCCGGGGACACCACCCTGATCATCCAGATGAAAGGGGTGAGCATCAACCCCAGTAACAGTTCCAGTTTCGGGTTGGTGGACGATATCAACCAGGCCGGTAAATACGAGTTTATCCTCATTGATACGATCCTTTCCGGCAACCGGATCGTTTTTACTGCTGATCTCTCTGTCGGTTATGAGCCGGATGCATATGTGCAGTTGATACGTGTGCCGGGATACTCCAATGCGAGGGTCACGGGAGAGGTGACCTGTCCTCCCTGGGACAGCGCTGCCGGCACCGGTGGTGTGGTGGCTCTGCTGGTGGGGAATACTCTTACGCTCGATGCCGACATTAACGTTTCGGGCAAAGGTTTTGCCGGCGGACAGGTGGTGGATGGCAACGGAGAATGTTCGGAAAACGACCCTGCCTTCAGCAATTATTATTTTCACGGTGCCTCCGACAGTGCCGGCTACAAAGGAGAAGGGATCGCCTCTTTTGTCAAGCTGGCGGGTGATCCGCGCCATCCTGTAGCGCCGGGTTATATCGAAGGACGCGGACGTTTATTCACTGCCGGTGGTGGTGGCAATGCCAAGCATTCCGGTGGTGGCGGTGGCTCGTTCTATGGTTCCGGCGGTGATGGAGGTATAGAGTCGTCCTCCTGCACCACGGCGGGGGATGTGGCTGGCAAGGGGGGGCAGAACCTGGAGTCGGGGATCAACTCCTGGTTTGCAGATAACCGTATATTCCTGGGCAGCGGGGGTGGCTCCGGCACCCAGTCGGGAGTGCTGACGTCTACTGCCGGCGGCAGTGGTGGTGGTCTGGTGATCATCATGGCGGACACCCTCACGGGCAACGGACATGTCATTCGGGCCGACGGTGAGAGCGTGACGGCTATGGCTACGGCTGCCGGAGGCGGGGGTGGTGCCGGCGGCATGATACTGCTGGATGTGCACTCCTTTAAGAACGGTGTGACCGCCTCGGTGCAGGGAGGCAGCGGTGGCAGTACCAACGGTTCCGACTGCAGCGGCCCCGGTGGTGGTGGTGGCGGCGGCATCATCTGGGACAGCCACGCCAGTCAGCCGGGGAACCTGACAACCCTTACAGGCGGCGGCAGCGGCGGGACAGGATCGGGAGGATGCGATGTGATCCTTTACTCGGGCGGGCCCGGCGATGTGGGACATGTAGCCCAGAACCTAAAGACCATACTCACCGGCTTCCTCTTTAATTCCATCTTTTCCAGCCGTACCGGCGAGTATGCCGATACGATCTGCGAAGGGGAGATCGTTCCCCGACTGCTGGGCTCCGATCCCAAAGGAGGCACGCCCGGTTATGACTTCCAGTGGGAGATGAGCACGGACAAAGTGAATTGGTCGACCCTCTCAGGCGAGACGGGTAAAGACCTGAACCTGGGGATCGCCCTGTTCGATACGACATATTACCGCAGGATCGTCACCGATAATTCTCCCTCCACCATCACGGATGTGAGTAAGGCGCTCACCATTGTCGTGCAGCCGGAGATCCGGCAGAACCGCCTGCAGTTCGACACAGTGATCTGTGCCGGGCAGCAGCCTCCTCCCCTCCATGCTGCCTTTGCCTCGCCCATCGGTGGCGACGGCACCTATGCCTATGTCTGGGAGGAGAGCACCGACGGCATCAACTTTGCCCCGGCGACAGGGATCAACGATCAGGCATCTTACCAACCTCCCGTGCTGAACGATACGGTATATTACCGGCGGCTGGTCTTCTCCGGCAAATGTGCCAGCATCAGTGATACTACTACCATCACGGTGTTGCCGGTCATTGGCAACAACGCCGTGGGGGCCGACCAGACCATCTGTCAGGGGGATACCTTTGCACAGCTGACGGGTACTCCTCCCACGGGAGGTGATGGCGTATACAATTATGTCTGGATCGAATCCCAGGACGGGAACACCTGGAACGGAGGCTACGGGCCCCATACCGGTGCGACTTATCAGCCGGATACGGCTTCTTCGCTTTTCCCGGGACAGGTGCATTTCCGGAGGGTGGTCTACTCCGGGCTGAACAACACCTGTGCCGATACCAGCAATGGGGTACTGCTGATACAGTATCCTGCGATCACCGGCAACAACATTGCTGCCGATCAGCACATCTGTGAAGGCGTGGTACCTGTCCCTCTCACCGGTGATGCGCCGGGAGGAGGGGATGGCACTTACGCCTATGCCTGGGAGGAGAGCGCTGACGGAATAACTTTTTCGCCGGCCACCGGCACCCATACGGAGATCGGCTATGCGCCGCCGGCGCTGACGGACACGGTCTATTACCATCGGGTGGTCTCCTCGAGCGTCTGCCGGGACACTTCGGCCATGGTGAAGATCACGGTGGATCCGGCGATACGGAATTATGACATTCAGACCCTTTCCGGCGGACGGGATACGACTGTATGTGCCGGCGTGCCGGTGAACCGGCTGGTGCCGACGGGAGCGATCACGGGAGGTGACGGCATTTATGCATATGACTGGCAGAGCAGCGATGATAACGGCGCCTCCTGGGCATCTACGGGAGGGACGGCAGAGAGCTACCAGTCCTCGCCTCTGGCGGCTACTACACTGTTCCGCCGGCAGGTCACTTCGGGCATGTGCAGTGTGGTGAGCGATACGATCACCTTCACGGTGCTTCCGGCACTGGGCAACAACCTGTTGCCGGCCGACTATTCTGTCTGTGAGAACGATTCGACACTGGTGGATGGTTCTGTTCCCACCGGCGGCGACGGCAGCTATGTCTATCTGTGGCAGGAGAGCAGCGACGGGAGCGTGTGGAATGATGCTGCGGGGGTAAATGCTAACGAGGATTACCAGTCCCCGCCGTTGAGCAACCCCGTTTATTACCGCCGTGTTGTCACGAGCGGTCCTGCTGCCACCTGCCGTGATACGGCCCATGCCGTACACATTGGGATCTATCCTTTGCCATCCGCTCTGCTTTCAGCGCTAGATACGACCGTTTGTTCGGGCAGCGCTGTCGATCTGACGGTGCAGGTCACGGGGGCCAACGGTCCCTGGACCCTGGTGTATGAGGATGGTCAGGGAGGTCAGGGTACTGCCGATATCACAGTGACCACCCCTGTGGGGGTGACGGTCACGCCGGAGACACAACAGGCCCAGCAGCAATACACTTATGTGCTTACCTCACTGACAGATGCGCAGGGATGTAAAGCCCTGCCGGCTTCCCTCACGGGACAGGCGCTCGTACAGGCTGACGGTATGCCTGTGGCCGATGCGGGAGACAATGCAGAGGTATGCGGGCTGACCTATACGCTACAGGGAGTCACGCCGTCCTTTGGTCAGACATTGTGGATCGTCCCTGCCTCACTGAGTCTTTCCGATACCAGTGATGCTCAGGCCACCGTCACAGCCACAACGGAAGGGTCGTACCAGCTCACCTGGCAGGTGATCAACGGTGTATGTCCCGCCGCCACCGATGTAATTGATCTTACCTTCTGGCAGGAACCCGGCGACGTGACGACGGGAGCTGACACCACCCTGGAGCCTGGCAGCTCCGAGGTTGACCTGCAGGCTATATGGCAGGAACCCCGCGTGGGTACCCTCACCTGGTCGACCACCTCGTCGGCGGTCATAGACAATGTGAACAGTGAGATGATCCATGTCTCATCCCTGCCGGTGGGAGAGAATCTCTTCCGCGTGGAGGTGGCCAACGGGACCTGCCCGGTGAAATTTGATGAGGTAAGGGTGACGGTGCCCGATTTCGGGGCCCATAACTACGGTATTTCACCCAACAACGACGGCATCAACGACTTTATGGTCGTGCCCGGGGCTGAGAACGTTGCCAATACACTGGTGATCTTCGATGCCAATGGTACGGTGGTATTCCGGACGGATAACTTCATGCATGCCGAAAATGCGCAGACCGTTGATGGGTGGAACGGTGTGAACAATGACGACGAGCCCCTGGCCGACGGTACCTATTACTACATCCTCGAGATGAAAGGTGACATACAGCAGACCCTGAAAGGATTCATTGTGATCAAACGCAGTCCAACCAAATGAAAAAAACAGTTACCGGCATATTATTTCTGATGGTCCTGGCCCTGCTGCCTGTGCGGGGGCAGTACAGTCAGTACATGGTGAACGGGTTGGTGATCAATCCCGCCTATGCCGGCAGCCGGGATATCTTCAGTCTCTCCGGCAGTTATGTTAAGACCTGGTCCTCTTTTCCCGGCGCCCCTACCCATCAGCTGCTGAGTGTCCACTCTCCCCTGAAAAATGACAGGATCGCTCTGGGAGGGATCCTGGGCAACCAGAAAGTGGGTGCCTATCAGTCCTTGTACGGATCGTTCGATTACGCCTACCGTATCATGTTGAGCAAGAATTCCGTGCTGTCCTTCGGGCTGCGGGTGACAGCTGAACAGAAAAAAGAGAATTATGATCAGTTGTATTTTGATCCTGCCGATCCCGTGTTCGTGAACAACTCGGTTTTTCAGCCGAACTTCGGGTTTGGGCTCTATTACTATACGCCCCGTTTCTATCTCGGTCTTTCCATGCCGCAAATGGTGACCTACGGCCTCTCAGATACCACCTCCACCGGTACGAGTAGTTCGTTCAGCCCTGCTGATTATCGGTATATGCTTACCTCAGGGGCAATGATCGGAAAGGGAGGGGTGAAATGGAAACCTTCGGTCCTGCTGCAATATTTTGGACAGGAAAAAGATTTTCGTATCGATCTTAACTCCATGTTCCTTTTCTTTGAAGACCGTATCTGGCTGGGCGCTTCGTACCGTATGGGCGGGGAGAACCTCGCCGACCAGATAGTAGGCATCATCGAGCTACAGGTCATGCCTCAGCTGATGATCGGCTATTCGTACGATCATTCCCTGGGGGCTTACGGCACGATGCTGGGGGGGACGCACGAGATCTATATACGTTTTGAACCGGTGCATATCATCAGGGCTGTCAACCCAAGATATTTTTAAAAGTGAGAAAGATCCTGTTCATATTGCTTTTTCTGGTACCGTTGACGGGTCTGAAGGCCCAGTCGCTCTGGGAGATCAGGGTGGCTCCGTTCAGCATGGGCTCGGCCAATGATTATGCTCCGGCATTTTTCGAGGGGGGTATCCTTTTCACTTCCGACAGGCTGGGGGATGTGTTCAAGGATTACCGTATGACCAGCGGGGGGCGTACTTCCAATATCTACTTTGTCGAACGCAAGGACAGCGTTCATTACGGACGGCCGGTGAAGCTCAAGGGTATCAACAGTTTTGTGAATGACGGTCCCATGAGCTATGATTTTAAGGACCATACCCTCTATTTCACGCGTAACCAGCTCCTGGACAAGAAAAACAGGAAGCAGGCCAATCCCACAGGCATCTATCTGGTGAAATACCGGAACGGGCAGTGGGGGCAGGTACAGCCGTTTGTATACAATGATCCTACTTATAACACCGGCCATCCGGCCGTAAGCGCTGACGGCCGGATGTTGTTCTTTGCCTCAGACAAGCCGGGCGGGTCGGGTATGTCCGACCTGTATGTCTGTTACCGTGTGGGTGGAAAATGGTCGCAGCCGGAGAACATGGGATCCAGGGTCAACAGTGCCGGGCGGGACCTGTTCCCTTATTATCATCCTTCCGGACGGCTTTTCTTTGCTTCCGACCGGCCCGGCACGCTGGGGAAACTGGATATCTATTTTACGGCGTTTGTAGACGGTGAGTGGATCGAACCGGTGCATCTGGATGTTCCCTTCAACTCTCCTGCCGACGACTATGCCTATATCATTGATACCACCATGCATGCCGGGCTGTTCAGTTCGTCGAGAAGAGGCAATGACAACATATTCCTCTTTACTTCCCTGCTGCCGGAGATGAAGGGCTGCCGGCCTGTGGAAGAGCCGGTGAACTGTTTCCTTTTTTACGAGACCCAGAGCAAGGGCAGCGACACGATCCCCATCCTGTACAAATGGGATTTCGGGGATGGCCAGATCGGCTATGGTCATGAGGTAGAGCACTGTTATGATGCGCCGGGGAAATACATTGCCCGGCTGAGCGTGGTGGACAAGATCACCAAACAGGCCCGCGAGTCGGTGGCTTCCTATATGGTAGAGGTGGTGGAGCAGCAGGATCCCACGATCACGGCTCCCGACAGTTGTGTGATCGGGGATACGATCACCCTCAGCGGGGCAGAGACGAACATCCCGGGCTTCCAGCCCCAGGAATATTACTGGGACCTGGGTAACGGCAACCTGGATCAGGGCGTGGAAATAAAAACCGTTTACCACACTCCCGACATCTATATGGTGCGGCTGCTGGTGAGAGGACTTACCACCACAGGCAATACCGTGGATAAGTGTGTTTATCTGGAGATCACGGTATACAAAGGGGACTGAACGGGATCTCTTTCACCGGATCATGAGGCTGCCCTGCGTGCAAACTTTCTTTTTTTTTCTTCGTACAATGTAACATGTCCCGGGAAAGGGAAATTTCCCGAGATTTTTCGTTGTGTAAACCGGGTTCAGATTTTTTTCCTTATTTTTACAACCGGTCTTGATGGATGCGTATGGAGTACAGATCATTGCTTGACAAATATTCCTTAAAATACCTGCTGACAGTGGGTGTGACGGTGCTTATACTCCTGTTCTTCCCTATCCTGAGCAATGCCCAGCCGGTGCCGGCCAAGGTGGAGAACATTCCCCATTTGGTGACGTTCGGGAAAAATGCTGAGACCTCGTGGGGCGATGATGATTTTTGCAACATCTTTTTTTTCATAGTGCCCAAAAGCTATCATGATCCTTTTTACATACGTGTTTATGATCCCGATACGGGTGGTGAAGTGGATGAGTTAAACGGTATTTTCAATACAAAGACCGAATTCTCGGTCTATGGCGGGGAGGGATGCTGGACCGACGATATCGACCCTTCCGGCACCTTCCGTAATGGTAACCTATTGGCTTCCAAGACGTTCGGCCTGTCGCCGGAGTATGACGCCAGTTGGTATACTTTCGGGCCTTTCAATCCTACCGAGGGAGAGTATGCCGAAGAGTTCCAGGGATATATCTTCAAGATCATTACCCTGGGGGTGGACGGGGATGACGGCAACCTTTATAACTATTATCTCAGCACTTCTGCCGACAAGAACCTGCCTATTGAGGGAGGGGATGCTTTCACATATGAGTATGGTTTCAGGCTATGGAATGATACCGTGAACATTTCCCATATCTATCCTTATGTGGACAACCGGGTGGTGTCGATCAAGCAGACCAATTTTGACTGGGACAGCGACGGGGAGATACGCACGGTAACGGTGGCGCGTCTGTATCAGCTCAACAAGGTCTCCGGAGAAGATGAATGGGCCGAGAGTGAGTTCAAGATCGTGGACAAGGAAAAGAACACCTCTTTTGACTTTCAGTTCATCAAGCGAAAGAATCCGATGGTGAGGAACAACAACGTGGTCATCTCCGTGCGTAACCAGTACGGCGAACTGCTGCCTTTCCATACTGTTCCGATCGGTGGGGTGCCCAAGTTCCAGTATGGTGCGGCAGCCAAACCCATCAAAAAGAAACGTTAAGTATTGTCTGATCCATGAAATCATTTTCGATCCGGTGGCTTATTTTTCTTTTTTCCCTTCTTCCGGGACATGCCGGCCTGGATGCCCAGCAGTACCACTTCAGGAGTTATGACGTAGCCAACGGATTGCCCAATAATTTCGTTTACAGCATCCGGGAGGACGAGCGGGGGTTTTTATGGATCGGCACAGGTACCGAGTTGGTCCGTTTTGATGGTCGCGCTTTCAGAAAAGCCTCTTTGTCCGATACACTGGGACAGGGTTTTGTCACGGTCAGTTACCAGGATACGCAGGGCGATCTCTGGTTCGGTTTCAGCAATGGCTGGGTGGGGAAACTGCATCAGGGCGACTTTACTTTTTATGATATTCCACAGTTCTCAAAGAGCCGCATCAACGGGATCGGTATGTTGCCCGAAGGCAGGATCATCGTGGCCTCCCAGACGGGAGGGCTTTTTTTGATCTCTCCCGGCGAGGGGGGAGAGGGGATTAAAAGGATCGGAGGCCGGGTAAGCCAGATCAGTGCACTGGCTTTGTCCGGGAACAAGTTGCTGATCGGTACATTTGAAGGGTTATACACCGGCATCTTTGACCCTGAAGCGGACACCGTGAAGGTGTTGAAAAAGCTGGATGAGATCCCGCCGGTAAAAATACAGGCTTTTTGTGAGACCGGTGACGGTCTGCTGGCCGGTACCCGGGGAAAAGGCGTGTGGCGGCTGGATCCGGCGAGGGGTTTTGCTGCCGGGATCCCGCCGCTTTACCGGGAGATGGCAGAGATGAACATAACCGGCCTTTACCGCGACAGCAGGGGAGCTCTGTGGGTGAGCACCCTGGGCAACGGCCTTTTCAGGATCACGAAAGAGGGACAGATAGAGGATCTCAACGAGCGGGGGTTGACAAGCCGGAATATTCAGTGTGTCTTTGAAGATTTTGAACATAATATCTGGATCGGCACCTACGGCCAGGGGCTGGTCTTCCTGCCGGAAGAGTCGGTCGTCTTTTACCATTTCCCGTCACCTGTTCCCGGCAACAATATTACGGCACTGACCAACGGGGGCGATCAGCTGGTGGTGGCCGGCGATGGAGGGCTTCTGGTGAAACCCTGTGAAGTGAAAGGGCCGGAACGCTTTTATTCGCAAAGACAGGGGTTGCCCAAAGAGACCATAACCTCAGTTTACATGGATAAGCAGGGGCGGATCTGGGCCGGCACAGGGGGGGCAGGGATCTTCCTGGTGCAGGGAGACAAAGTGACTCCGCTGTTCCGTTCCGGCAATCAGCTGGAGAACACCATCAACTGCATCACCGGAAATGAAAAAGAGGTATGGGCAGGAACAGCCAGCGGTGTACTGCGGTTCAACAGTGAAGGGCAACTGGTACGGAAATATTCCACGAATGAAGGACTTCCTTATAATAACGTGAATGATATTTATCTGGACAAGGATGGAAAGGTCTGGCTGGCTACCATGGCCGACGGTCTTTATGTGATCGCACGGGATTCCATCAGCAGGGTATACCGTTTCCCGGAAATGATCACGCGCACCCAGATGAAATCGATCACCCGTGATGCAGACGGCAATGTCTGGATAGGCTCCTACGGCAGTGGGGTGATCGAGGTCACACGGGATACCTTCTACAACTATCTTGACAGATCGGGCCTCGTATCCAACTATTGTTACAGTCTGGCTGCCGTGCCCGGGAGTATATGGGTGGGACACAGCACGGGAGTGAGCCGTATCTACCCGGATAAAATGAAGGTACGGACCTATTCGGAAAAACATGGTATCTCTGCCGAATGCAATACCAATGCTGTCTGTACGGACACGAAAGGCAGGGTGTGGTTCGGAACGACCAGCGGGGTCATA
>JALVJE010000004.1 GCA_027028505.1 Bacteroidales bacterium | reverse complement strand
CTGTGGCCGGATCCGCCTGTTGGTCTGCACGATGATCAGCCCCGACTTGTACCTTCCCAGCCGGAAGAAAGGCAGCTGTTTCAATTGCTTCATCTGGCGGTAGGTGACATTCCTTTTCAGCAGGTAATACCGGCTTCCTTGCCGGTAAGCCCTGAGCAATTCGTTCTTGTAAGACCCGGCCGGTTTGTCCTTGAAAAGAGCTGACAATCCCGCTGAAAGAGCATTCAGGTCACGGCGAAAGGCCTCTTTCCGGAAGGCATTGCTTTTCATATCCAGCCGGATCTCATAGTAGGGCACCGAGCTGCTCAGCATGCGGCCGTCCGCTGCCAGGATATCCCCCCGGTTAGGGTGGATCGTAAAATTTTTTATGGTCTGTTTTTTTGACAATGCCTTGTATTTATCTTTTTCGATCAAAGTAAGATCGACCACCTTCGCCAGGATGAGCAGTCCCACCAGCATCATGGAGATATAGACGACCGCCAGCCTCCAGTTAATATCCTTCCTGATCGACATCTTATTTCTCCTTTTTCCCGATCACAATTTTCTTAGGTGGCACCCTTGACTCCTCGAGTCCCAGCCCTTTCTCCCTGATGGCCTCCAGCACCTGCGACTTGGTACTTTTGTACATAAGCTCAGCCGAAGTGGATATCGACTCGGCCCGCAGCTCCTGGATCTCTTTTTTCAGCCGGTTGGTCTCCCGCACGATCTTCTCGGCATGGTAACGGTTGCCGATATAGATCAGGGCCAGGAAGGTAAGAAAGAGTATCAGCGGGAACTGCTCGAGCATCACCTTGTTGGCCAGGAGCGTCCCGTCGATAAAAGCGCGGAATGCACCTTTTCTGTTCTTTCTCCGTTTTCTTCCCTTTTTTTCCTTTCCCGTCGTCTGATCCTTATCTGCCATCATCCTGTCTCTATATTTTTTCCGCTATCCTCAGTTTTGCACTCCTTGACCGGGGATTTTTCCGGGTCTCTTCTGCTGACGGCGTGATCACTTTCCTGTTCACCGCCCGCAAAGGAGGCTCTTCCTTCCCCAGAGGACCGGTCTCCTCAGCGGGCCCGAAGCTGCCGGTCCTGATGAATTGCTTTACCAGCCGGTCTTCCAGCGAATGATAAGAGATCACCACGAGGCGGCCCCCTTTCCGCAATACCTGAGGTACTTGCATAAGCATATCTTTCAGCGACTCCATCTCCCCGTTCACCTCTATGCGCAGCGCCTGGAAGAGGCGGGAGAGGAACCGGTTGGCCGGTACTCCTTTGGTCATGGGCCGCAAAGCTGCCAGCAGGTCTCCTGCCGTCCGGAACGGCGCCGCTTCACGGGCCCTCACCAACAGGCTTACCAGCCGCTCCGGATGCTTTATCTCTGCATACTCCCTGAAAAGCCTTTCCAGCTCAGCAGGGGTATAACTGTTCAATATGTCGGCTGCGGTGAGCTCCTGCTCCCTGTTCATCCGCATGTCCAGCACCGCATCGGCCCGGTAGGTAAACCCCCGGCCTCCCTCATCGAAGTGATGCGATGAAACACCCAGATCAGCCAGAATGCCATCCACCTCTCCGATCCCCAGATATTTCAGATTATACTTCAGGAACCTGAAATTCTGTTGTAACAAAAGAAACCGTTTGTCATCCAAACGGTTTTTCAAACTCTCTGCATCCTGGTCAAAAGCGATCAGCCGTCCCCCCTTCAGTTTTGAGAGGATCGCACGAGAATGTCCTCCTCCGCCGAAGGTCAGATCGACATAGATCCCCTCCGGCGAGATGTTCAGCCCCGAAACACTCTCCCCGACCATCACCGGTATATGGTACGAACTCATCCCTCATCTTCTTTGTTCCCGTCACCCATGATCTTCTCAGCCAGTCTGGCAAACTCATCCTCGGTAGCCTGTACCGAATCATACACCTCACCCGCCCAGATCTCTATCTTCGAGCCCATGCCTGCCAGTACGGCGGTTTTGCCGATACCGGCCGACTCCAGCAGTCTACGGGGAATTAGCATGCGATTGTTGCCGTCGAGCACAAGCTCTGCCGCCCCCCGGTAAAAGTTGCGCAGAAAAGTATTGTGCTCTTTGTTGTAAGGATTGATCCGGTTGCGTATCAACTCGTTCTGACGGTTCCACTCATCCATCGAGTAGAGCACCAGACAACGGTCAAAGATGT
>JALVJE010000003.1 GCA_027028505.1 Bacteroidales bacterium | reverse complement strand
GGAACACCTGCCCGATGCCGAGAGGATGCTCCTGGGGGCCTGGAAGCAGAACAACACCCTCCCCGAGACCGCCTACTACCTGGGGCTCACTTACGAGAATATGCACAAATACGATACGGCGGCCCGCTGGCTGGAGAAAGCCCTCGTACTGTACCATCCCCCCGCCAAACTCATGGCTGCCATCTACCGCGAGCTGGCCAACAACTACTATCTCACAAAAAACTGGACAAAAGCCTTCGACAGCTACCGCGAGGCCCTCTCCCTCGATCCGGAGAATGACGAGGTACTCTTCCGCATGGCGGAGATCTGCGACTACCACACCAACGAAAAGCAAAAAGCGATCTATTACTACCGGCGCGTGGTGGACCGCAGCGACATCAACCCCGCCACCTGGGATGCGGAAAAGACCACCACCATCCCCCTCGCCGTGGCCGCCTGGCAACGCATCCATGCCATCAAAGAGGAGATGCACTTTGAGGGGAATGAAAAATATATCAGATAAAAAAGGCTCAGCAAACTTTATATTTTTTTGTATATTCAATCCTTAAATAACTATCACTCAATACAAACAAATATCATTATGAAACCAATCAGCCTCCCCCTTGCGATCATCGCTCTTCTGATCTTGTCCGGATGTTCCGGATCCGGCGATAAAGTGTACCAGACCACTCATTCGCGTGACGGCATGGTACAAGAGATCTTCCTTGATAACATACCCTCTGACACCCTTGTACTGGAAGCTTCGGATATCTTTTCAGATTTCGTGGCCATACCCCTGGAGACAAAAGAGGAATGTCTGATACAAAATATCAGGCTGACCCTCTCAGATAAAGATCTTTTTGTTGGCACACAGAATTTTCCCGGCCCGGCCCGCCTGTATCGGTTTGACAGGAAAGGCAGGTTCCTGAACGAGATCGGCAGGGGAGGCAAAGGTCCGGGAGAACATTCCGGATATCTCCAAACACTCTGTCACTATTATGCTCAGAACAACACGGTACTGGTTAATTGGATCGGTGATGACCCGCAGCTCTTCAGTGTGGACGGCACTTTGCTAAAGACCCTGAAAATGCCTTTTTGGAATGCCATGGACATGTATAAATGGAATGAAAAAGAATGGTTTGCTACCGGAGCAGCAGGGGGGATCCCTCATTCTCCGATAGATTCTTTCCTATTATATTTTTTTACGGATGACGGAAAGATCACGCAGAGCATTTCCAGGACTCAATACCCGCCTGAAAAGACAAGTAACTATGTGCCTTCACCCTGGAAAAATTCGGTTTTCCGTTTCAATGGAAAATGGAAAGTCTATTTCCCCGGTATAGATACGGTCTTTACCATACAGAATAAAAAGCTGGTTCCCGCCTGCATCCTTCATCCCGGTACGAAGGTTCAAAAGTACAATGAGCCCATATCCCCACAATCTCTGAAAGGAAAGTTCAATCTCTATATCTCCAATGAAAATGCAAAGAACCTGTATCTGCAAAAAAGCGTTATCAAAAAAGCAGATGTTCGTCAATACAAACCGGGATTTTGGGGTGGACTCTTCGATACCCAGGAAATGATGATCATCATCGATAAAAAAAGCGGGAACGGAGCCGTCTGTAAGATCCATGATGACCTCTATGGCATGATACCGGATAAAATGTTTCAACACTTATCCTGGCACCCCGACGGCGAGGTTTCTCTTTATATACCGGTTCCGGATCTGCAAGAAATGATCAGGGATTATAAAAGTACACACGAAAACATTCCTGCGGAGATAGCAAGCCGTCTAAAACCCCTGGAAGCATTGCACGAGGATGACAATCCGGTGATATTCCTTTTTAAGCTGAAAGATTATATCAAAATAAAATAATCCCAAAATCAGCAATAGAAAATCGTAACGATTTCTATTGTCTGATCATTGATCATTGGCCGGTCTCACCATTTGTACACCAGCCCATACTCTGCCGCCGCTTCCATGTTGGCAAGGATGCTTTGCCGGCGGCCGGCATAAGCAGCAGCCGAGGAGAACTCCCAAGCGGCAGGGTCCATTTCCAGTCCCGCTTTCACCGGGTTTTCGTGGATGTAATTGAACAACACCTGCGGATAGCGGCGGTCCGGCGGCCTGACCGCCCCCTGCATCACCCCGTCAACATCATACCAGGGGGGATCCACCCCTTTGGGA
>JALVJE010000002.1 GCA_027028505.1 Bacteroidales bacterium | reverse complement strand
ACCAAAAAAAAAAAAAAGGCATCGCCGGCTTTTCGCGTTCTTTTGCGTGAAAAAGATGAAGAAAGACCGTTCTATTATTATTCCTTTTCCTCTTCCTGTTCTTCTTTTTCGCCTTTTTCTTGCTCTCCCCCTGCTTCTTTCACCTCTCCGCTTTCATGGGATTCTTCGGATGATTCGGCCACTTCTGCTTCCCCCTCTTCTTCTGCTTCTTTTTTCAGGATTTTTCCGTTTTCATCCATAACCAGTTCCATTTCGGTGTCATCCTTTTTTAATTCTATTTCCCAGTTTTTTCCTTCCGGAGTCTCGCATGATTCCACCTTTTCTACCGTATAATCACCATAGGCAGACTCAAGTGTATCGACAATGGCTGCCGGCAGGTCAGCCTGATCCACCTCTGTTTCGGTTTCCATCCAGGTTCCATCACCGGAGAATTCAGCCGACATCTCTTTGCCGTTGAGCTGGAATTCGGCCTCATAGGTGCCTTCCTCCTCTTCCCATTTTACTTCAGATGCCTGGGCAAACTTCTCTTGAAAAGATTTTTGTACTGCTTCGGGAACTTCGGACTTTTCTTCCGAACCTTCCGTTTTTTTGCCCTGTTTACAGGAGGTGAACATGAGCCCTGCAGACAGAACTACAACCAAAAGAAAAATGTGTTTCTTCATAACTGAAATTATTAAGTTTAATAAATCCGTTTCCGGGAATCAAAAATACGAAAAAAGTTTTATTTGTTCTATTGAAAAATGATATTCAATAGATTAACCTGTTTTCTGCCATTTTACCGGAAACGTCCTTGGAAAATACTTTTGACGATACCCTTTGTCTTTCATTGGGGCCGGAAGATCCGGATGAAAAAATCCCGAAAAAATTTGGGGCTTGAACATATGTTCATTATATTTAAACAGGGAAAAAACATAACTAACCAAAACCAACGAGTATGTATAAACTGAGAAAGTATCACGGCAACAGGGTGCAGTCTCTCACTTACGAGAAAAACGGCCGGGCCGGATCTGTGGGGATCATGGATGCCGGAGAATATGAGTTCGGCGCCGTAGAGAAAGAGACCATGACCGTTTGTGAAGGTGAGATCATGGTGAAGATCGGCGATGAGACCGAATGGAAAAAGTATGGTAAAGGCGAGACCTTTGTGGTTCCGGAACATGCCAACTTTAAGCTGAAAACAGAGGATATCAGCACTTATTACTGTGTATACGGCTGATCGCGGATCACGGTTAAATCTTCATTAAAAGTGCCTGGGAAGAGATCCGTTATTCGGAATAGTGATCCAGAGGTAAAGTTTTGTGTTTTTCCCGATTTTTGATATTTTAGGCACAAAATCAAAAAAGAATATAATGGGAGAAAAGACAGACCGCAGGAGATTTTTGCGCAGGACGGTTCTGGGTACGGCTGCTACCGTAGCTGCTACGGGCATGACGTGGGCTGGCACCGGGGATCGTAAAGAGGGTAACAAAAAGGATAATAAGGAAAAGCTGATCATGCGGCGCCTGGGGAAAACGGACATCGTGATCCCCATTGTGAGCATGGGAGTGATGCGGGCAGACAACCCCAATCTGGTGAAAGCGGCGCTCGACAAGGGTATCCGGTTGCTGGATACCGCTTATGTTTACCAGGGAGGACGCAATGAAGAAATGCTGGGTAAACTGCTGAAAGATTATCCACGCAGTGCCTATTACATTGAGACCAAGGTCAAGCCGGACGGCTATGACAAGAAAAAAGGCGATTTCACCGACGATGCCCTGGTGAAAAAGTCGTTCCGGGAAAAGTTCAATACCAGCATGAAACGTCTGGGCATTGAATATGTGGATGTTCTTTTCCTGCATGCTATCAACAGCCGTGCTGCCACACAGAACAAGGCGGTGCTGGAGGTGATGCAGGAGATCAAAAAAGAGGGGAGGACGCGTTATCTGGGCGTCTCCACCCACAGCAATGAACCGGAAGTGATCCGGGCCGCCATTGAGACCGGTGTATATGATGTGGTGCTGGTGGCCTATAACTACCGGCAGAACCACAAGGATGAGATCGCCAAAGCCTTTGAGGAGGCTGCCAAAGCCGGTGTGGGGGTGATCGCCATGAAGACCATGGCAGGCGGGAAGAAACCCAAGGAAGGGCCCTCTGTCAGCGCTGCCACGGCACTCAAATGGGCCATGCAGAACGAGCATGTGGCCACGGCCATCCCCGGCTTCACCTCTTTTGACCAGCTCGACGAGGATATGACCGTAGCACGTGATCTCACCCTTTCCTCAGAAGAGAAACAGCTTCTCTCCCTGGCCATGCACGAGGAGACCTTCTACTGTGACGGCTGCATGCAGTGTCTCGACCAGTGCAGGCACGAGCTGCCCATCCCCGACCTGATGAGAGCTTATATGTACACTTACGGATACCGGGAGACGAAGAAAGCAAGGGATCTGCTCGACGAGCTGGCGGTGACACCGGATGTCTGTGCTTCCTGTGCAGATTGTACGGTGACCTGTACCAAGGGCTTTGCCGTAGCTGATAAGATCAGGGATGTCACCCGCCTGCGGGAAGTCCCTGAAGAGTTCCTTACCTGATCTTTGATCAAATGAGATAATACCCATGACCATGAATGTTCTTCGTATCAAAGATGCTTTGGTGCCAGGGGTCCTGGCACTGCTGTTGTTCTTTCCGGGAATACCCTCTGTCGCCCAACAGGACACACAGGAACAGGAACTCCGGGAGAAAATGTTCCCAGATTTCCGCGTTTGTACACCGGTGTTCGAATATCCCGTCTATCATGCCGACGACCTGTGGGACTATATCGACGGAGCTGCCGATAATTACCTTACGTATCGCTTTGTCGATCTTCACATTGCCGAGTATGCCAAACCCAAAGGCAAGAAATTCTTTAAAGTAGAGGTGTACCGGCATGCTTCCCCCCTGTATGCTTTCGGGATCTACAGCTCGGAACGGTCCCCGGATTACCATTTTATACAGCTGGGGACCCAGGGTTTTGTGGAATCCAATCAGGTCTTTTTCCTCAAAGGACCTTATTATGTCAAGGTGATCTCCGAACAGGAGGGTTCCAAAGAGGAGAAATTCCTACGGGCGCTGGCCAATCTTATTGAAGACCGCCTGGAAGGAACCACGGAGTTCCCGGCCGAACTGCAGTTATTCCCCGAAGACGGTAAGGTGCGGAATTCGGAGCGTTTCATCGCACAGGATTTCCTGGGTCATGAGTTTTTTGACAGTGTCTTTACAGCCACCTATAAACATGGGGAGAAAGAGTTTACGGTATTCATCTCCCACAGGGCCGATCCGGAGAGTGCCAGGAACATCCTGGCACAGATCTACAAAAAGGCCACAGGCAAAGTACCTTCACCCCTGGAAGAGGGGGACCGGATGATCCATGACGGTTACAACGGCAATATCTACCTGATCTGGAAAGGAGATATGCTTTTCGGGTTTCAGAACATTGAAGATCAGCAGCTCATCCGCAACCTGGCCGCCGGCATCCTGAACAAGCTTGAGTAGCCCTGAGAAAACATCAGAGGTTCCGGTCCTTTGGTCCGGAAAGAGATCTGTCCCGGCTCCGGCCGGGATTTTTTTTCTGCAAAAATGTCCGGTCACTCCTCGTGACCTCATGATCAGGACCGCCGGATTCCTTTCCCGTGTATTTGCATATATTCCAGGTATTTATGAGATGTTGCCGGAAAGGTGTGTACTGTTAAATTATCTTAAAATGTTCAAAATGACCGGGTCTGGTATGTAAATTGAAAGGGTGTTTGCGGAAGGAGGGTTTTATTATGGAAAGATCCTGGAACAGGTTTTACATGATATCTTTAAGGGCCCTGCTGACGGCTTTTGTTTTTGTTCTTTTTGCTCCGGCAGGTCAGGCCCAGTATTTCGGGCGCAACAAGCCCTATTATAAGAAATTCAGGTATAAGGTGTATGAGACGCCCCATTTTGATATATACTACTATCTGAAGAACGATTCTGTCCTGAACCAGATGGCACGGATGAGCGAAGAATGGTATAAACGTCATTATGAGGCTTTTCAGACCAACCTGAAAGGACACAATCCGCTCTTTTTATATAACAACCACGCCGATTTTCAACAAACGACGGCGATCTCGGGGGAGATCGGCATCGGTACAGGGGGGGTGACGGAAGCCCTGAAGAACCGCATCGTTTTCCCGATCACCCCGATCTATGCCCAGACCGACCATGTGCTGGGCCATGAGATGGTGCATGCTTTTCAGTACACCAAGATCCTCCATGGCGATTCGACCAATATGAGCTCGCTGAACAACCTGCCTCTCTGGATGGTAGAGGGGATGGCCGAATATTTTTCCATCGGCAGCAAAGACCCCAATACGGCGATGTGGATGAGGGATGCTGTTTTGCACAATAAATTCCCGACATTCAAAGATCTGGACACCGACCCCACCTATTTCCCCTACCGGTGGGGGCAGGCTTTCTGGGCATTTATCGGCAAGACCTGGGGAGATAATGTCATCGTGCCTCTTTTCATGCGGACGGCCATGGTGGGTTATGAGCAGGCCTTCAAGGATGTGCTGGGCCTGGATGCCGGGACGATCGAAGGGATGTGGAAAAGCGCTTATACCTTATATTATAAACAGTTCCTGCCCGATTCGGTCGAGGACATGACCGGTGTGAAGGTGGCTTTCCCCGGAAATGCCGGAGATGTGAACGTGTCGCCCTCGCTCAGTCCCGATGGCAAATATCTCGTTTTCCTCTCGGAAAAGGATGTGATCTCTTTCGATCTTTTCCTGGCGGATGTTGCCCGCCGGAAAGTGGTGAAACGACTCTCTGCCACCACGCAGCATCATGAGATCGATGCGCTGGACAATCTTGAATCGGCCGGCTCCTGGTCGCCGGACAGCCGTTATTTTGCTTTTACCGTATATGACAAAGGAAAAAATGCCCTGGTGATCGTGGATGTGAAGAAGAACAAGCTCTCGAAGAAGATCTTTATCCCCGGGGTGCCGGCTTTCTACCAGCCGGCGTGGTCGCCTGACGGCAAAAGCATCATCGTGGTGGGGCTGGTGCAGGGACAACCGGATCTCTATCAGTACTTCTTCGACAGCGGCGAAGTACATAAGGTCACGGATGACCGGTATTCCTACCTGCAGCCCTGCTGGTCGCACGACGGACGTTATCTCGTTGTGGCCACCGACAGGACACTGCAACCCATCGACAGACCCTGGTTGCACACCAACCTGGCGCTGATCGACATGCAGACAAAAAAGATAACGGTGCTGCCTGTCTTCTACGGGGCAGAAAACCTCAATCCGCTTTTCTCCATAGATGATAAGTCGGTCTTCTTTCTCTCCGACCGGGATGGCAAACGCAACCTGTACCGTTACGACCTGGAGAGTGGCAAGGTATATCAGCTCACCGACTATGAGGTGGGCATCACCGGCATCACCAAGTATTCGCCGGCCGTAAGTATCTCCCGGAAAAACAATGAGCTGGTCTATTCCTACTATTCCGATAACAAATATACCATCTACAAGGCGCTGGTGGATGATTTCCCTGTCCGGAAGGTCTCCCCTGATTCCCTGAACTACGATGCCGGGATCCTCCCGCCGAAAAGACGGCTGGGCCTGGACATTGCCGACAAGGGTCGTGATGACCGGCAGCCCCTGACGGATATCCATCCGGAGGAATATTTTAAAAAACCTTACAAGCCGCGTTTCGGACTGGAATATATCTCCAACGTACAGGCAGGCATCAGTACGAACAGTTTTGCCCGGGGGATGACGGGGAGCGTCTTTGCCATTTTCAGTGACATCGCCGGGACGCAGAACCTGTTCACCGCACTGGCCCTCAACGGGGAGGTATATGATTTCGGTGGTCAGTTCACCTATGTGAACCAGAAAAACCGCCTTACGTGGGGCGCCTCGCTCTCGCATATCCCATATATGAGCGGATACTCCTACGTAAAACCGGATACCATCCGGCAGGGAGATGTATATTACGACGTAGACAATCTCGTGTATAATGTTGTCAGGATCTTTGAGGACAAGCTGGAGCTGTATGCTTACTATCCCATTTCCACCACGAAGCGCCTGGAGGCGGGGGCGTCACAGTCCTTTTATTATTACCGCATCGACGAGTGGAACAATTATTATGATCCGGTTTATGGAACCTATCTGGGTGGCAACAGACATAAACTTCCTGCCCCCAAGGGGTTCAATATGCAGGCGGTCTACGGTGCGGCGGTACTGGATAATTCCATCAACGGGCTGGCCTCACCGATGCGGGGAGCCCGCGGGCGCCTGGAGGTGGAGAAGTATTTCGGGGCGTACGATTTCTTGGCCGTGACAGGGGATTACCGGAAATATTTTTATATCCGTCCATTCACCCTGGCAGCCAGAGGACTTTATACGGGCCGTCTCTCCACCAACGGGAGGACCTTCGCCCTCTACCCCCTTACGACCCGGTATCCCTGGTATGTGCATGGATACGATAACTACAAGGTGTTTGAGGGTATGCCGCCCGATCAGGCCAACTTTATAATGGGGCAGTTTTACGGCAACCAGATGGCCGTGGCCAATGTGGAACTGCGGCTCCCCTTTGCCGGTCCCAAACGGCTGGGCCTTGTCAAAGTAAAATATTTTTACACCGAGCTGAGCGGTTTCGTCGACGGCGGGCTTACCTGGGACCGGGGTGACAGGATCAGCCTGGATTACCACAATTATGACGCTAATAACAGGGTCCCTCTTTTCAGTACGGGCATCTCGGCACGTATCAACCTGATGGGTGCCATCGTCATAGAACCCTACTACGCCTGGCCCCTCATCGGCGGACGCATGGGAAACGGCTATTTCGGGATCAATTTCCTGCCGGGATGGTAGAGGAAGGAAAGGCAAAAGGAAGGATGAAGGATGAATGTCGAATGTCGAAAGTCTAAATGTCGAAATGTGGAAAAAGGATGAAGAGTGAGAAGGGGAAAGGTAAAAGTAAAGGGTGCAAGTTGCTGGGTGCTGGGTGCTGGGTAAGGATGGGGGGGGGCGTAGTGCTAAGAGATCTGGTATGACCCCGGAGGGGTCATAATATAGTAGCCGCAGTTACGCCTGCGGACAACGATGCACCCACAATCTCACAACCCCGGCGGGGTTGAAGAAGGATGAAGGACATGATCAAGGCAAAAGTATCAAGGCAAAAGGCAGAAGGAAGGGCGAAGGATGAACGATGAATGACGAACAAAAAGCCCCGCCTCGCCTTCGCGTAGCCGCTTCGGCGAAGCAAGGAAAGGGCGATAGCAAACAGGATCGGGCGTAGCCCGATCATAATAAAGTGATGAGTGTTATCGAAAGCTCTTGTCAAAAACGATCCTTTTGGTCTTTCCCGGAAGTCGTTTTGTATGGGGGACCACGGTAAGATCTCCGGTCCTGAATGTTTCAGAATTGTCAATATTATCTTTCATCCTCATATCAAATTTGACATTGAAGATTTTCAGCGTATCGGAGGATCCGTCCGCAGCCCGGGCGAGTTTGTATATATTCCCTGAGGTGTAGGCAAAATTTTGTGAGTAGATCTGTACCAGGAGGGTATCGGATCTTTTCCGGATATCCATGGAATCCACATAACGTAGTGCCTCTGCAGGTACAGCAGAGATCTGTTTCGAGATTTTTTTCCAGTCTTTTCGTGTCGGAAAATATCCCAGCAGGTCCATGTCGTTCTGCAAGATCTCTTTGGGCCCTTTCGTTCTCAGGTCAAAATGGATTTTCCCTTTTTGTGCCAGAGTTGTCACAGGGCAAAGGAGAAGGAATACTCCTGTGAAGAGGAAAAGGAAGGCCTTGTTCATAGCTATTGTTTATGTATATTCGGAAAATTGATCATTCACCCGGAATTTCTTTTTGGAGGGACAATTTATGGAATTTTTGTTACTTTAAGGGCAGAAAAAGGAAATTATGTCGAAACATATTCTGATCACGGGTTCTACCGATGGTATCGGGCGGGAGACGGCACGTGTGCTGGCCTCCCGCGGTTATGAGATCACGATCCACGGCCGTTCGCAGCGGCGGGTGGAGGATACGGTGCAGGAGCTGCGCCGCGACCATCCCGGCACGGTGCTCCATGGCGTCACGGCCGACCTCTCCTCCCTGCGCCAGGTGAAAGCCATGGCTGATGAGGTGCTGGCAGGCCCTCCCCTGGATATCCTGCTTAACAATGCCGGTATCGTGGCCCATGAATTCAGGCTGTCGGAGGACGGTTATGAGATGACACTGGCCGTGAACCATCTGGGACATTTTTACCTGACCCTCCTGTTGCTGGATCACCTGCGGGAGCCGGCACGCATCGTCAATGTCTCTTCGATGGTCCATGACACCTCCCTCGACATCGAGCGTCTCAACGACCCGGCCTACTTCCAGCCGGTGACGGCCTATTCCCGCTCCAAGCTGTGCAATGTACTGTTCACCTACAAGCTGGACCGTCTCCTGCGGGGGAAAAGAAATATCACGGTCAACTGTTTGCACCCGGGGGTGATCAATACAAAAGTGCTCACGGAGACATGGGGCCCTGTGGGGGCTCCGGTGCGGGAGGGATCCCGCATGACGGTTTATGTGGCTACCGACCCTTCGCTGGAGAACGTGTCGGGTGCTTATTTCGAGAACGGTTCCCAGCGCCCCTCGGCGGGGATCAGCTATGACGAGGAACTGCAGGACCTCTGCTGGGAGCGGAGCATGGAGATGATACGCCGGGCGGGAGTGCCGGTGGAAGATCTTACCTGACGAGCATATTTATCCGATCAATACTGACGTTATGAAAACAAAAATTTCCGATCTGACGGTCACGGAAGCCATATCCTACCTGAACGATATCGGTGACCGGGAGAACACCGACGCTCTGCGCTCGATGGTGGCCGACGATCCTTCGCTGGCCGACCGCAAGATAGGCGAGGTGGCAGATACGCCGCGTCTCAGCCGGGCCACATGGCGGGGCACCGAGCATACCTTTGGCTTTATCGCCGGAGGAGAACGCAAGGGGATGCACGCCATCGAGTTTGCCGGCAGCATCGACCCCGATAACTCGCTCCGTAATGCGGCGGTGGATATCCTTATCTCCGGACTTTTCACCATGAACTATCCCGGCTGGGGACGCCACCAGGTGCTGCTGCAGTTCACGGCCAACCACGGTGTTTCCTCCCGTGGCAAACCGGTGCGGGTGCAGTTCCAGCAGAAATACCTCTCGCGCGAGAAAGAGGGTGCGGGGGTGCTGGGCAATATGATCTTCTCAGGCCTCACCGTTCCCGCCGAAGGCATCGCCTTCGAGGTCAACGTGATCAACCTGGCCAACGAAGAGGATGAGGCAGCCCTCCATGTGCTCGACTCGGATGTCATCAAAAAAGGCCTGGACCTGGCCATTACGGCCCTGCCAGGCATAGAGACCGTTACGAAGCTGGGGGAGGGCCTGGTGAAGCTGGTGCTCACCCGCAACCGCAACAAGATCGTTCAGTTCTTTCACCTGGGACTTAACCTTACCGATGTGCCGGGACCTGTGGCCCGTCTGCGCGAAGGGACCTACGTGGCGGTACAGTGCCGGCGCGACCTGCTCAACTGGGCCGACTGGGGGTATGACAGCCAGCGCGGCCTCGTCGTGCTCCGTAAGGACAGAAGCGTACGGCTGCCGTATAATCATCTGCTTTTTACTGTGGTGAAACATAAAGAGAAGTAATAAGTAATAAGGCAGAAGGCAAAAGGAAGCTTGAAGCTCGAAGCTCGATGCTTGAAGTTCGAAACTCGATACTCATAAACTCCACACTTCCGAAAGGGTGCAAGGTGTTAGTTAGTTGCAGGGTGCTGTGTGCTGGTTGCTGGTTGCTGGGTGCTGGGTGCAGGGTAAAGTAACTTATCAACTTTTCAACTCATCAACCCCGACAAGTCGGGATTCCTGTCTGCCGACAGGCAGGAGTTCGACTAAATGATTTTATTTCGGCTTCGCCTCATAAAACCATAGTCTCACTAACTCATCAACTATTTATTGATATGTTGTAAAACATACTCCGGAACAGACAAGATTTTCCGTTTCATGACACTATAAGATGAAGGCGCCCGGTTTCCGGGCTTTATTTTGCAGTGTGTACATGTCTTTCATTCGCAGGATAGGAATAATGACGGGGTTCCTGCTGTCCTCTGTTTTGTTGTGGGGGCAGGCGTATATTCCCTATAAAACGATCACAGGTGAAGGGGAGCGGGCTCTGTTGATGCAGGCTGCTCCCGACACTTCGGGTCATCTGCTTTTCGGAGGAGGTTTTGACGGTACGCTTTTGCTGGGAGGCCGGGAGATCACCGACACTGCAGGGATGAGCATCTTTACCGGTAAGACGGACTCCACCGGACAGGTATCCTCTCTGAAGGTGGTGGCTTCCTGTGTGGGTCTGTGCGACCTGCAGCAGCTCCTGGTCTTTCCCGGTGGTGATGCGATCCTTTTCATCTCCTTTCGCAAAGACCTGTCTGCAGGAGATACCGTTTACAGCTCACATGGGTTGCCGGCGATGGTCATGGTCACACTCAATGCGGCGGGACAGGTCACGGGCAGCCGTCTGCTGATGCGGAAATTCATAGGGCGGGTACGGACGGTGGTGCAGGACAGCTCGCAAAATATCTGGATGGGAGGCTGGTTCCGGAAGATGGAGGTGGCCGGCACCGTGTACAGGGCCCGCGGCAGGAAAGATGCTTTCCTCCTGTGGGTGGATGCACGTGACAAAGTACATGCTTACATCACCGGCGGGGCAGGGGAGCAGGAGGTAGCTTTCCTCTGGCCGGCAGACAGCGACACCCTGCTCGTGGCAGGGACTTTTACGCAGGAGATGGCCACGGGCAAGATCCTCCTCAGGTGTGATGAGGGCAGATCCCTCTTCCTGGCGGGATGTGACAGCACCGGCATGCGGCATCCGGTTACCCTGGGCCGGGCAGGTGACCTGAGGCTCTCCGGAGGTCTCCTCCGCCCGGACAGCAGTCTCCTGCTGGGCGGCTCTTTTTCAGGAACATTTGTTACGGAAGATACCTCGCTGGTCTCTGCCGGATATGAAGACGGATTTCTTCTCTCGCCGGGAGAGGACCGGGGGATGTTCGTCACCCTGGGTGGCGGGCAGGCCGACCGGGTGGAGGCCCTGGCAGTCGATCGCCGGGGCAGGACCTTCCTGGCCGGAAGCTGCGGAGGTACGGTGGTGCTGGGGGGCGATACGGTCTCCGCTTCGGGGCGGGAGCCTGCGCTTTTCCTGGCAGAAACCGCGCAGGACGGCACGATCCTCTGGGCCCGCCAGCCCGGAGCAGAGGAAGAGCGGACGCTCTCTTTCCTCACCGTCACGGCCGACCTGCTCCTCTGGACAGGCGGCAACAGGCAGGGCTGTTCGCCCTGGCTCGCTTCTTATCTCGATCCCTGCACCCTCCTCCATTTTGATCTGCCGGATGAGCAGTACCTGTGCCCGGGAGAAACCGACACCCTGCAGGCCGGCGCCGGATATGCTGCTTACCTCTGGACCCCGGGGGATATTACCACCCCGGAGTTGGAGGTGAGCGATACGGGATATTATAAAGTGCAGATAACCGATAAATACGGATGCATGGCACAGGACAGCATTCATGTTGCCGGCGATTCGGTGCGGGTCCTCCTGACAGTGCAGGATGAGGTGCTGCCGGAAGGTTTCAACGGCGCTGTCGACCTGACCGTGACATCGGGCCTGCCTCCTTTCGGTTTCCTGTGGAACACGGGAGATGAGAGCGAGGACCTGACGGACCTGCAGGCCGGCACCTACACGGTGCAGGTGACCGACTCGGCCGGATGCAGTATCACCGCGGAGGCAGAGGTGAAGGCCAGGGATGTGACGGGAATCTATGACCTGTACAACTATCCCAACCCCTTTGCCGACGTGACGCGTATCCTCTACACCCTGCCCGAAGGGACGGATGTGGAGATCAGCATCTGGGATGTGTCGGGGAAAAAGCTTTTCGTGCTGGAAGAGAAGAGCGGAGAAAAAGGGGTCCACTCGTTCGAATGGGCACGGAAGAACCTGAAAGACGGGGTCTATTACCTGAAGATGCGTTCTTCGCTGGGTGAGATCACCAAAAAGATCATGATCATCAGCAGATAGAGAAAATATATCCGGGATGAAACAAAACCTTTTATACCGGCTGTTCTGGGGAGGCATGTTTTTCTTTTTCATGCTTTTCCCGGCAGGTCTTCGGGCCCAGGAGGTGGCGGAGCGGCTGGACCATCTCATCCCGCCTTCACCGGGGGCGGCGGCTCTGACACGGGCGGGCAATGTGGTTGTCTCCCTCTATACCGGCAGCCCTTCCGTGCAGATCCCTCTCTGGACCCTGAAAGGGGACGTGGTCTCCGTACCGGTGTACCTGAGCTATCACAGCACCGGCATGAAGGTGGGGGAGATCCCCGGATGGACGGGCCTGGGCTGGACGCTCCACGCCGGCGGGGCCATCACCCGCATGGTGAAAGGACGCGCCGACGACCTGCCCAAAGGATACCTCGAGTCGGGGAAGAACTTTCTGCATCTGCTGCCTTACGTGACCGATCCTTTCAACGTCTGGCAGCCGGCGGGCCACACCGTCGAGGAGCAGTTCGACATGCTCCATCTGGCGGCCTACGGCCAGATCGACCTCGAACCGGACCTGTTCAGCTATAATTTCCCCGGCCACAGCGGACAGTTCTTTCTCGACACGGCCGGCAGGCCCGTCCTGCTGTCACCCGCTGACCTGCAGATAACCTATACCCGCGACCCCAACGGGAACATCATCGCCTGGAAGATCATTGATGACAAAGGGGTGACCTATCTCTTCGGCGGGGAGGAAGCTGCCGAGAAGACAATGTATTTCACACCCAACGGCTCTCCGTCGCAGATGTTCTATTCGGCCTGGCATGTGTCGGAGATCACCTCGGCCAACGGAGAGGACCTTTTTTATTTCCGGTATGACGGAAGAAGCGAGGAACGACGTTATCCCGTTTCACTCAAAAAGGTAGGGAACAGGTATCCTTCGTGGGACGATCTTTACAAATACTCCTCCACGACCATCCTGGAGAAGTATCCCAAAGAGATCGTCCAGTCGTTCGGTGACAGCTCGCTCAGCATCCTTTTCATCCCGCAGGTGCTGGAAGAGTATCCCGGTGGTACGATCACAGCCCTGCGGCAGGTGGTGGTGAACCATCCCCGCAGGAATGCGCCGGATCGCCGCTTCTATTTTGATTACAGTTTCTTTCCTTCCACGGGATGCGGGACGGACCCGGATTATCTGCGTCCCTGTAAGCGGCTGCGTCTCGACAAGATCACCGAACAGGCCGGGAGGGTACGCAAGCCCCCCTATATGTTCTTTTATGATCCGCAGCCCCTGCCGCCGCGCGGCTCCTTTGCCAGGGATCTCTGGGGGTATTACAACGGCCGGCAGAACGAGACGCCTGTGCCGGCGCTCACCGTCGAGAACTCCCATGATCCTTCGGCCCTTGACCCGCAGCCGGGATGGTCGGGAGCGTTCAACTACGACTGGTTCCTGCAGGCCCATTTAAATCTGAGTTATGCGGATGAGAAAGTGTGGCAACTGCCCGGCGCCGACCGCCGGCCAGATACGATAAAAGTGCAGGCGGGTCTCTTGAAAAGGATCGTCTATCCCACGGGCGGAACTACCCTGCTGGAGTATGAACCCAACAAAGCCGGATATATCATGATGCCGGCCCCGGAAAAACGAGCGGAGGTGGAAAATACAAGTTATTCTTCTTTATATGAAAGAGTGTCTATTGATTTTGATCAGGAGGTGAGGTTTGTCCCCCTCTTTTACAGAAACCCGGATGCGGACGAGATCTCTCCCTATTGTTCCCTGAGTATTGTGAGATCATATATTTCACAGGATGAAGAAAAAGATTCGGTCGTTTTTTCACTGACCTACAAAAAATATAAAGATAGAGGCGGATATGATCAGGAGTTCCGTTTTATCCTCAAAGCAGGTACCTATAAGCTTTATGCGATCTCCGATGCCAATCACTCATTGGTCCGGGGCTATCTGTTTTATCATGACCGTACTCCCGAAGATCATGTCTATCCCATCTATTCCAATGATTATGAGAAGACCATGGTACGGGCGGGATTTTCTCATTTTCCGGATGACAGCAGCTATACCGTCACAAAAGATCTTACGATCGGCAGTGAGGATGATCCGCTGGTGCATTTCTCCTGGTATTTCCGCAGTGATGTGGCGCCCAACCTGATCTCCACAGCAACCCTGGAGCATCCTTATACGGTGGTTCAGGTGCAGGATCTTGCTACGGGAGAGGTCATCCTTGATCATTATTTTCCGGTGAATGACAGCATTCCCTACGATCGTGTGGAGGGTTATCACTGGTCGGGAGAAGAGATCCTCCGCCTGCAGCCGGGGCGGTACCGCGTCATCTTCAGGCCCAGGGTGCCGCTGGAGGCGGGTTATCTCAGCGCGGTGTACAACAGGGCGGTAAAAACCCATCCCTGGGCTGTCGTGGGAGGGGTGCGGCTGAAACGGAAAGTCGATCTGGACCATTATAACGATACGGTGCTGCTGAAAGAGTATGCATACACCACCCTCAGCAAAGGCAGACAATGGTCGAGCGGTGTGCTGATGCGCGTGCCCCTGTTCTGGGACGAGCCGGAGGATTTCTACTATCTCGGTACTTCCTCATTTGACCAGCAGTACTTCCCTCTCTCGGTCTATTCCCTGGCCCGCGTGGAGGATCCCCTTACCATGGGCAATCATGTGGGCTATGCAGAGGTGACGGAAAAGATCCCGGGCAACGGCCGGACCGTGAGCTATTTTACCTCGCCTCTCGAATACCCCGACATCAGCCAGTTGCGTTTCCCTTTTGCGCCGGCCACCTCTTTCGACTGGAAAAGGGGAGCTCTGAAAGAAAGGTTTGTCTATGGCCGCGAAGGCCGGGTACGGGAGCATACGGTCACGGAGTACAATGCCCTGCATGACTCTGTCTATAGCATGGGTATGCCGTCGGTGAAAGTGGTGCAGAAAGATCCTAAAAACATTTATACCTGTCGTTATACCGTCAGTCTCACACGTGCGGGATGGAACCACCCAATGCGGCGGGACCACTGGCAGTATGATACCACCGGTGTGCATACCTTCCACACCCTGGAGACCTATGTCTACAGTCCTTCGCATTATCGTCTGCAGCAGCAGGTTACCTTTACCAGTGACAGTCAGCGACTGGTGAAGCGGTATCGTTATCCTGCGGATATGCCTGCGGATCTCCCGGGGATACAGGCTCTGCGTGACAGGCACATGACCGGGGTGCTGGTGCAGGAGGAGCGCCTGGCCGACACCGTGCCGGTGAGCGGATACAGGGTCATCTACGGCCGGCATGGCGACAGGGTCGTACCCGATTCTGTGGAGGTGCTGGAGGGGGATACCTACCGGGCCCGTACTTTCTTTGACCGGTATGATGCGCAGGGACGGCTGCTGCAGTATCACCGCAGTGGCGATGTGTATCATGCTGTGAACAGGGATGCCTGGGGCCATCCGGCGATCATCGCCGACAATGCGGAATATGATGCATCAGGCAATTATCCCGCCACAGCCCTGGTGACCCGTTACAGCTACGATCCCCTCTTCGGGGTGCAGGCGACGGAAGATGCCAACGGCAATATCACCCGCTATTCCTATGACCCGCTGGGGCGGCTGACGCTGGTACGCGACCCGCAGGGGAGGATCGTGAAAAAGGTGACCTACCGTTACCGCAGCTACCGGGGCGATACGACAAGACCTGTTTATACGGAGAGCAGCGACAGGCCTTCGCTGCCTGCCGATACCATTCTTCTGTCGGTGCAGGAGCCGGTGCTGCATTGTCCCGTGGATCTGACCGTGAGCGGCGGCTCCCTGGGCACGGGTGCACAATGGCACTGGTACCGTGACGGCTGTGCGGTGACGCCGGCGGGTACAGGCAACACCCTCACCGTATATCCTGCAGGCAGGGAGAGCTACTTTGTCAGGGCCGAAGGGAAGGTGAACAACACCCGCTGCAGGAGCATCACGCTGGTACCGGTCGATCCGGTTTTCCGGCCCGACCGGGACACGTTGTTCGTAGGTGCCGACGGTACGAACCGGCCACTGGCCGTTCTGCCCGGTTTTACCGGCTGCGAGCCTTGGCAGGCCGGTGTGGCGGAAGAGTGGATCGGGGTGGAGCAGAATGAGGGGGATGAGCTCCTCGTAACGGTGGCTCCCAACGGAGAGGCGACATCACGCAGCGGCAGGATCCTCCTGCAGGCCTCCGGCAGCAGCGGCAGGATCCTGGTGGTACAGGAGGGTACAGCGGCAGGAGAGCTTACGCTGCACCTGCAGGCTAGCCCGGATTTTGTTACTCCCGGAACAGAGGTGACGGTGACCGCCACGGCAGAGAACGGTACGGATCCTTATCTTTACGTCTGGGAGAAAAGAACAGCCGCCGAGACCTCCTGGTCACTCATAGGGAAAAGATCATCGGACGATCCGGACGACCAGGTCACAGTGACCGCAGGAACGTCCGACCTGTATATCAGATGTACGCTCACCTCCGACGGGAAAACCTGCAGTGAGACGATCATGATAAAACCCGCCCTCTGACACCTGCCGGCAGATAAACCCTCCGGATCCTGCTTCCTGATGGGTGTTGCTTTTTGGAAAATATAAAGGTATCCCTATATTTGCAGACTTAATGTGAATCATTTCCTCTTATGAAATATGTAGTAGTCGTTCTCTGGATCCTCTTTCCTGTTCTGGTCTCAGGTCAGACAGAAAAAGCCGGACGTCTGGATTTTGACGGGGCTTATTACGGAAACAACCTCTGGAATCCCGGGCTGAAATTCGGCGCTGAGTACATCTGGAAAGAGAAGATCAGGGAGAAAGAAAAAAAGAAACGAACGAAAATAAAGACCAACCAGTTCATCCTGGGAGGAGACATCGGATTTTTCTGGGATCCCCGGGATTATACGGCCCTTTTTACCTATTACGGTCTGGTCTACCGTCATACCAATACCAAGGGTTTTCGCTACAATTTTGCGATCAGTCCTGCCGGTTATTTTCGTTCTTTCCTGCCGGAGACGTATGAGGTGGAGGGATCGCAGGTGGACAAGGTGGTCCTGCCCGGCAGGAGCTATTATGCGCCGGTGCTGACCCTGGGACTGGGCCGGCTGCGACGTAACAAGGAGAAAAAGCTGAAAGCCTGGTTCCTGGACCTGGATGTGATGTTCCTGGTGCCTTACAATGCCGCTATGGTGCCGCTGCTGAACGTGGCTTACGGCTATCGTTTCAACCTTTGACAGAAAGCTTTATGAAGAGAACATATTTTCTTTTACTTCTGCTGTTGACCCTGTTGCCGGGGGCTTGTACGAAAGAAGATCTCAGTGATCTGAAAGATGTAGTGTATGTACGTCGTGCCGGGGCGGATATGCCGGCCCGGATCTATGGCAACGGAGCCTCGGGGATCTTCCTCATCATCCTCCACGGCGGGCCGGGAGGCAGCGGCCTGGAATACCGTTCCGGTGGATACTCAGACCAGCTGGAAGAAAAATATGCGGTGGTATACTGGGACCAGCGGGGACAGGGTATGTCACAGGGTCATTATCCCTCCGGACGGGTCAATCTGCGGGATATGGCAGAAGATGTAAAGGCACTGGTTTTGGTGCTGAAACATAAATACGGGGATGATATCAGTCTTTTCCTGATGGGACATTCCTGGGGTGGTATGCTGGGCACCGCGGTGATCACGACAGAAGATTACCAGCATCTCTTTAAAGGATGGATAGAGGTGGACGGCGCCCATGATATGCCGGAGGTGTTCCGGGGAGGTATTGAGGACATGATCACCATCGGCAGGCAGCAGATAGCACAGGGACATGATTCGGCTTACTGGCAGGACCTGGTGTCATGGGCAGAGTCAGTGGATACCAGCGAGCCGGATGTTGAGAAGGTCAAGGAACAGAATATCCGGGCCGCCGAAGCGGAGAACAAGCTGACCAAATGGGGGGTGATCAACGAACCTGAAATGACCGGAAAAGAAATGGGAGTGATCTTCGGGAACAATCCCCTCACCTCCGCCGTGGCAGGGAGTTTTACCGCCGGATATATCGTGAGAGACCAGGACCTTATCCATATCTCTCTGACCGACAGTCTGTACAAAGTGACGATCCCCTGTCTTTTCATGTGGGGAGCTTATGATATGGTCGTCTCGAACAAGCTGGCCCGTCCTGCCTTTGAAGGGGTCAGCTCAGCCCATAAAACGCTGATCGTATTCGAAAATTCCGGACATTCTCCCATGGCAACCGAGGGAGACCTTTTTATCCAGGAAGTGG
>JALVJE010000001.1 GCA_027028505.1 Bacteroidales bacterium | reverse complement strand
TCCCTCACCGGCAGCTTCAGCTTCGGCGGCAGCTTCGGCAGCAGCCTCTTCGGCAGCTTCCTGGGCAGCCAGCTCTTCCACACTGAGCTTGGCCAGGCGCGAGGAGACGACACCTACCACCATGGCCTGCGCCGGGTCGAGGATCTCGAGGTTGTCATAATGCAGGTCCCGCACCTTGAATGACTGTCCGATGTTGAGGGGGGTGATGTCCACCTCCAGGAAGTCGGGCAGGTCTTTCGGCAGGGCCCGTACACGCAGCGTGCGGCGCCGTACGCGCAGCTTACCTCCGGCCTTGATGCCGGCAGAGTCGCCCACAATGTGGACGGGGATGCTGATATCCACCTTCTTGTCGTCGAAGATCTCCTTGAAATCGATGTGAAGGATACGGTCTGTCACCGGATGAAAACTTATATCCTGCATAACAGCCTTGTGCTCTTCACCATCGATGAAAAGATCGACCAGGAAAGCCTTGGGCGTGTAAATGAGCTTTTTGAAAGCTTTCTCTTCGGCCGTGAAGTGGATGTTCTCTTTTCCACCATACAAGACACAGGGTACTTTTTCTTCCTTGCGCAACTGTTTGGTGGCTTTCTTGCCGGTCTCTTTTCTTTTTTCCGCTTTGATCTCTATTCGTTCCATAATTTTTGTTTTGCCGCACTACTCAGGGACACCGGAAAAGCATATCCCCCCATCATGCGGAGTTCCACATTGAAAAATTGCGGGTGCAAAGATAAAAACTTATTGCAAAAAACTGGAACTGATCGACTGATAATTGTAAACTTTCTGGATGATGTCGGCCAGGAGCCCGGCAACGGAGATCACATGGATCTTCTCGTGGGGCTGTTTGATAGGGATCGAGTCGGTGACCACCAGCTCGGTGAGGGCCGAGTTGCCGATGTTCTCATAGGCATTGCCCGAGAGGATGGGGTGGGTGGCGCAGGCCCGCACACTGCGGGCGCCCTGTTCCATCATCATATTGGCGGCCTTGGTGAGCGTGCCGGCCGTATCTACCATATCATCCAGTATGATCACGTTCCGGTCTTTCACATCGCCGATGACGGTCATCTCTCCGATGACGTTGGCTTTTTTGCGTTGTTTGTAGCAGATCACCATCTCTGAGTTGAGGAAACGGGCATAGGCGTTGGCTCTTTTGGTGCCGCCCATGTCGGGGGAGGCGATCACAAGGTTCTCAAGGTTGAGGTTTTTGATGTAAGGCACAAAGAGGGCCGAGGCGAAGATGTGATCCACGGGCACGTTGAAGAAACCCTGTATCTGCTCGGCGTGCAGGTCCATGGTCATCACCCTGTCCACGCCGGCAGCCATCAGCAGGTCGGCCACCAGCTTGGCGCCTATGCTGACACGCGGCTTGTCCTTGCGGTCCTGACGGGCATAGCCGAAGTAAGGGATCACGGCCACCACCTTATAGGCCGAGGCACGCTTGGCCGCATCGATCATCAGCAACAGCTCCATAAGGTTCTCGGCCGGCGGGAAGGTCGACTGGATGATGAAAACGCTGCAGCCCCGCACCGACTCCTCAAAGGAGGGCTGGAACTCGCCGTCGCTGTAAAGCTGTACCGAACTCTTTCCCAGCTCGGTGCCTAACCTGGCGGCGATCTGTTCTGCAAGATAACGGGTGGCTCGGCCTGAGAAAAACTTGAGGGGGGTGTTTCCGGACATCGTCGACGTGTATAATTAGGTGTGAACTGAAAACCGCAATGCAAAATTAAAATAAACCGGAGATTATGCAGAACATTTTTTTAACTCTTTTTAAACATCTCATTGCTCTTTTCAATGAAGTCCAGGATCTCTTCCCGGCCGGTACCTTTCCGGGCAGAGGTGAGGAAGAGAGGCGGCAACTCCTCCCAGCGTTCCAGGGTCTTTTCACGGAAACGACGCAGGTTCTTCTGCATCTCGTTGGAGGAGAGCTTGTCGGTCTTGGTGAAGGCGATCACGAAGGGGATGCCCTTGTTGCCTAGAAAATCCATGAAGGCATGATCATTGGCCAGGACGGGGTGCCGGGCGTCGATCAGAAGAAAGAGGCTCATCAGGTTGCTGCGCTCCAGCACATATTCGGTGACGAGTCTGCGGAAGCTCCGGCGTTTTTCTTTTCCCACCTTGGCATAGCCGTATCCGGGCAGGTCGGCCAGGTACCAGGCATCGTTGATGAGGAAATGGTTGATGAGTTGGGTCTTGCCGGGGGTGGAGGAGATGCGGGCCAGGTTTTTCCGCTGCGTCAGCATGTTGATGAGCGATGACTTGCCCACATTGGAACGCCCCGTAAAGGCATACTCCGGGTGATCCGGGGGAGGACACAGTTTCAGCGAAGGGCTGCTGCCGGTGAAAGTGATACTGCGGATGACCATGGGCGAGCGTTTATGCAGGAAAAATAACAAATCTTTTCCAAACGGCAGAAAGCCTGCCGGTCGGTGAATTGACCTCTACCGAAAGAGCTTGCCCAGGAGCCACAGCAGAAAGCTCAAAACGATGCTCAACAATAACATGGAGGTGATGGGGAAAAAGAGGGAGTAATGTTCTTTGCGTATCCGTATATCGCCCGGCAGATGGCCGAACCATCCCATCCGGCCGGCGAACAGCCAAAAGATCAGGCCCGCTGCCACCAGCACCAGGCCTGTGATCACCAGTAATTTTCCAAACTGTTGCATTTTGCAGGTTCTTTGAAATTAAAGTGTTGATGTGTCCGGAGTACCTGGCATACCAGGAGTTCATCCTCATTTAACCCTGCCGGCAGCCAGGTAAACATCATTCCGCTCTTCTTTCATCCTTTACTGGTATGAGCAGGAATATTACTTAGGGCAAAGATAAAAAAAGAAGGAAAGCGTATGTGAATGTAGAATCCGAACACCGAACGTCGAATGGTGAAGGAGGGTAGAATCCGTGCAATCCGTCACATTCCGTGCAATCCGTATCTTACAAAAAATTCAGTTAATCTTTCCTGATTTTCAATATGTACAATTAAAATAATCTTTTTCTTTGTATGACCGGGTATTAAAAGAGATTGATGGTGCGAGCAGGTATATTCATTGTCGGTTTTATGCATGTTTTCCTGTCTTTTCAGGGGCAGGCACAAACGGAGGGTCCGGTTACGCTGGAGCAGTGTATCGACAGTGTGCAGCAGCACAGCTTCCTCTGGCAGGCTGAGAAGTTCCGTACCGATGCTGCCGGTACAGAGGTGAAGATCCGGCATAGCTACATGCTGCCGTACCTTTCGGGTGATGCCGGAGTGGAAGGACGTTTTCTGCGAAAGTACAACTTTGGTCAGGAGTGGGCCCTGGTACATGGCGACTGGTCGCTGGGGGATTTTATCAAAAAGACCGATCAGATCGCCCGGCAGCAGGTCATCACCTCGCAACTCTTGCAGGAGCAGGCCCGGCTGGATGCTGTCAGCAGGGCTGTGTCGCTCTATATGAGCATCCTGCAGAAAAGAAAGGAGATGGAGTTGCTGGACGCCCGCATCGCCCTGCTGCAGACCCATCTGGTGATCGCCCGTTCGCTGTGGAACGCCGGCGTGCGCACACGCATGGATGTGCTGCAGACCTCCTCGGAGGTCTCCAATATCCGGGAGGAGAAAAAGCGGGTGGCCCTTGTCATCCGGAACCTCATGCAGGAGCTTACCACCATCACCGGTCTGCCTGCCGGGGATTCGTTGCGCCTGGTACACATCGATGCGGCCACACTGATCGACAGCATGCAGATCGCCGGGGCAGCGCCGGAGCTGATCCAAAAGAATCCCCTCTACCAGGTTTACCTTTCCCGTATCGAGACACAAAACCTCCGGACCAAACTGGTATCGGCGGAGCAGTGGCCTCATCTCATCGCCGGGGGCGGTTTTTTTGCCGATGCCGATCCCACGGGCGACGGCAATTACTGGCTGCTGAACGCCGGTGTGGCGGTGCCTATCTACCAGTGGGGCGCGATACGAGAAAAGAAAAAACAGTCACAGGCCCTGACCTCGTCGCTGCAGGCGGAGCTGGCCGACCTGTCGCGGGAGCTGAACATCCACCTGCAGAAAACCGTCAACAGACTGCTTCAACTCAGGAGCATCCTTGAGATCCAGGACAAGCGCCTGCAGATGGCCGAGGAAGCCTATGCGCTGGCACGGGTCAACTACCAGGCGGGACAGATCACCAACCTCGAGTACCTGACGGTGCAGCAACAGGTAACCTCCACACAGATCGCCATAGCACATACCCGCCTGCAGTATGTGATGAACCTGATCGAATATTATCTTACCACCAACCAGGTGGATGAGATCAGGAAGATGGGAAGGTTTGTGAAGGAGGACGAATGATGAATGTCGAATGTCGAATGTCGAACACCGAATAACGAACATCGAATAAAGAATTTTGATTTTTGATTTTTGAATGATGATTTATGAATAACTACATAATAACTACTTAATTTCGCGAGCGCCCAGCCTCCGGTAAGCCTTCGGCGGGCAAGGCAGCGAGCTAATTTCTATTAATTTCAGTCACGAAGTGGCCTAATTTCATGAGCGTAGCGAATAAATTTCTACCTAATTTCATCCCGACGCAGTCGGGGTAAATTTCGCGACCGAAGGGAGCTAATTTCGGCTGCGCTGCGCCTTCGCGTAGCCGCTTCGGCGAAGCAAGGAAGCAGCCTAATACCACAAAATGCCAGCGACAAAAAAACAGCATTATGAAAGGACTTCTATATTTTACATTGTTACCGTTTCTTCTCTTTTCCTGCAAGCCGGGGGCGGAGCAGCAGGATAAGGAGCAGGATGTGCAGGAGGCCCGGGGGCCGGTGGCCCGCATTGCTGTGGCGCCGGTGGTGCGGCGCGATATGACCGACACCGTCCACATCTTCGGTGAGGTGGTCCTGCGCCGCGAGGTGGAGCTGGCCTCGCAGTTCGACGGCCGGCTGGAGGGCTTCACCCTGCTGATGGGCGACCGGGTGAAGAAAGGCGAGAAGCTGGGCGTGATCATCCCGCCCATGCGGGAGGCCCTGCTGCAGGTGCTGGACCAGATCCCCGCCGATCAGCGCAGCCAGATAGCCCGCGAGATCAAGGAGATACCCCTCTACAGTCCGATCGACGGTGTGGTGCTGGAGGTGTACCGCCATGCCGGCGATGTGTTGCAGAAAGGAGAGGCCATCGTGCATATCGGCCGGCTACGCACCCTGGACGTGCATGGTGATCTGCCGGTGAACCACCTGGCACGGGTGAGGGGGCTACGTCGTATACGGGTGGACTTTGTTAACTACGACCATCCTTCCATGTCCCTGCCTGTCGTGGCTGTAGGAGGGAAAGTGAACGCGGCCCGGCAGACGGTACCGTTGCGGCTGCAGCTGGACAACCCTGCCGGCAACTTCCGGCCCGGAATGATGGTACGCCTTACCTTTCCGGGAGATCATCACCCTAACACGCTGGTGGTGCCGCGGGCGGCCCTGCTCGAGGAAGAGGGGGTGTTCAGCGTCTTCGTGCTGCAGGAAGATCATACGGTGCAGAAAAGATATGTCACCCCCGGCATCCGTCATGACCGGTATGTGGAGATCGTGTCGGGCCTGAAAGAGGGGGAGCAGGTGGCCGTGACACAAACCTATTCGCTCACTGACGGTATGGAGGTGGTGGTGCCATGAAAGGACTGTCCCGTTTTGCGGTGGAGAACAAAAGGGCCCTGATCTTCATGGCCCTGCTTTTGTCTGCCATAGGGTTTTATCTTATATACAAGATCCCCGAGGGAGTGTTCCCGGATGCCACTTTCCCCCGCATAGCGGTGATGGTGGACTACGGTCTGGCCCCGCTGAAGGAGATGGAGATGGAGGTGGCCCGTCCCATCGAGGAGGCGGTGATGATGGTGGAGGGGGTGCGCACGGTGCGCTCCTCCATCAGCCGCGGGTCGGCGGAGGTGAACATCGATTTCCAGTGGAACCGGGACATGTTCAAGGCCTACCAGCTGGTGCAGGCTGCCGTGGGGGGTGTGCAGCATCAGTTGCCGCCGGGGGTGCAGCTCGAGGTACGGCGTTTCACCACCAGCACCTACCCCGTGGCCGGATACAGTCTCACCGCTGACAAGCTGAACCTCGAACAACTGCGCGACCTGGGCATCTATACCATACGGCCCCAGCTGGCCAGCATCCCCGGCGTATATAACATAGAGGTGATGGGTGGTCACCAGCGCGAGTTCTGGGTTAACCTCGACCCGCAGAAGCTGGCAGCCCTCCATCTCGACTACCGGCAGGTGGAAGAAGCCCTGCGGCAGTCCAACACCCTGCAGTACGTGGGGCGTCTCAACGAGGCCCATAAGCTGTACCTGAACATTGCCGACAACCGTTTCCTGAAAATAGATGACATAGGCAGGACCGTGGTGGCCCGCAACGGTCCCACACCGGTGCGTCTCTCGGAGATAGCCACCGTCGAGCCGGCCATCCGGGAGACCTTTATCGCCTGTGAGAGCGACCTGAAGCCGGCGGTGCTGGTGACGGTGATCAAGCAGCCGGGCACCAACGCCGTCTCCATCATGCAGGAGGTGGACCGCCGCTGGAAAGAGCTGGAGAAAGTGTTGCCCG